>CBFCZG010000086.1:0-13194 GCA_965602375.1 uncultured Phycisphaerae bacterium
ACTGGAGACGGCAAGCGGCGCCGAGTACCGCTCGATCGAGACGGACGAGCAACTCAGAGACTTGGCCGCCAAGCTGCGTGGCTCGGGCGGTTTCGCGTTCGATACCGAGACAACCGGCCTGAGGCCCATCGACGCGGAGCTGGTGGGTCTGTCGTTCTCCTGGGCGGCGCGGCAGGGCTATTACGTGCCCGTCCGCAGCGCGACCGGGCCGACCGTACCGATCGATTCGGTGCGGCGCGAGCTAGGTGCGGTGCTGAATGACGGCAGCATTCCCAAGTGCGGGCAGAACGTCAAATACGACCTGATTGTGCTGCGTCAGGCGGGCATCGAGGTGGGCGGCGCGGACTTCGACAGCATGGTTGCCGCCTTTCTGTTAGACCCCACCCGACGGAGCTATGGCCTGAGTGCGCTGGCGGAGGATTTGCTGGGGTACCGGATGATCGAGATCGGCGAACTAATCGGCAAAGGCAAGAAGCAGATCCCGATCGATCAGGTTCAGCCGGACCTGCTGTGCACGTATGCGGCGGAGGACGCGGACATCGCGATGCGTCTGCGTCGGCTGCTCGAGCCGCGTCTGTCCGAAGCGGGGCTGGACGAGTTGTTTCGCACCACCGAGATGCCCCTGGTGGAAGTGCTGGCCGAAATGGAGTGTACGGGTGTAGCGATCGACACCGAGCACCTGGCCAAGCTGAGCAACTCTCTGGCCGACCGCATCAAGAGCCTGAAGCGACAGATCCATGAGGAGGCCGGCCACGAATTCAATATCGATTCGCCGCGGCAGTTGGGGCAGGTTTTGTTCGATGAGTTGGGCCTGCGCGTCGTGCGGAAGACCAAGACCTCGCGTTCGACCGACGCCGAGACCCTTTCCATGCTGGCATGGGAAACGGACGAGGCGCTGCCGAAACTAGTGCTGCAATACCGCGAGTTGACCAAGCTGAAGAACACCTACGTCGATACGCTGCCGGATATGGTCAGCGAGAAGACGGGGCGCATCCACGCCAGCTTCAACCCCACGGGTGCGGTGACAGGGCGTCTGAGTTCGAGCGATCCAAACCTGCAAAACATTCCGGTCCGGACCGAGCAAGGCCGCGAGATACGCCGCGCGTTTGTGCCCGGCCAGCAGGGGCACGTGCTACTGACGGCCGACTATTCGCAGGTCGAGCTGCGCGTTCTGGCCCATTTCTGTCAGGATGAAGGCCTACTGGCGGCGTTTCGCGAGGACCGTGACATTCACACGCACGTGGCCAGCCAGATATTCGGCGTGCCGCTCGAACAGGTCGACGGTTCGCAGCGTGGCCGAGCCAAGGCGGTGAACTTCGGGATCATCTATGGCCAGACGCCTTACGGCCTGTCGCGGAGCGTGGGGATTCCGGTCGGCGAGGCCAAGGCGTTTATCGACACGTACTTTCTGCGCTATCCAGGTATCCGGATGTTCCTGGATGACTGCGTCGCGCGGGCCAGGCGGGAGGGATACGTGGAAACGATCCTTGGCCGGCGCAGGCCGGTGGATGAAATTCACTCGCGTAACGCCACGCGGAGGTCGCTGGGCGAGCGTCTCGCGGTCAACACGGTGATCCAGGGTTCGGCGGCCGATCTGATCAAGACAGCGATGCTGAATATCCATCGCCACATTCGGCGAGACCGATTGCCCGCCCGCATGCTGATCCAGGTGCACGATGAGTTGGTTTTCGAGGTACCGACCGGCACCGCCGAAGAGACGGCGGAGATGGTTCGCCACGAAATGACCACCGCGCTGGACCTGGACGTTCCGTTGAAGGTCGATATCCATACGGGGGCCAACTGGTTGGAGAGCAAATAGCAGGGGGAACCATCGCGCCAACCGGGCTACTGCGACGAGCGGCTGCGGATGGATGATCGTCGGCGTCTAATTCACGGGTGTGGCGGCGAGCACACCGTCGATGGTTTCGAAGAGCTGCTTGCCGTCTAGGGGCTTGGTGACGTATTCGTCCATGCCGGATTCGATGCAGCGCCGACGATCCTCGTCGTCGCTGCCGGCGGTCATGGCGATGATCGGAATGTGGCGACCGGACAGCTGCTCGGCACGACGGATAGCCGCGGTCGCCTCGAAGCCATCCATATTCGGCATTTGCACATCCATCAGAATGAGATCGAAGTGCTCTTGTCGCAGGGCCGTCAGAACTTCCGTGCCGTCAGGAACGACCACCACTTGATGGCCCTTTCTTTCAAGCGTACGCACGGCCAACATCTGATTGACGACGTTGTCCTCGGCTAAGAGGACGCGCAACGAGCGACGATCCGAGGGGGCGGGGGGCGACTTTCCCGCATGGGGCGCGCTCCCGTCCCGGAAAGGCTGTGCTGGTCGATCGTCGGGCGACCGTCGACGACCGACAGCGGTGCGGACCGCTTCGAGGAGGTCGGTCTCGAGAACGGGTTTGACCAGATGACCGGCCACCCCAAGCTGCTCACAGAGGTCGGTGAGACCATGGATGCGTGTCACGGGCGCCAGCAACAGTACCGCGTGAACCATGCCGGACTGCTGCTGGATCTGCTTGGTGAGGGCGAAGCCATCGACACCAGGCATGTCACCGTCCACGATGGCCAGGTCGAAGGGCTCGTCTGCCTGCTTGACCGTCTCCATCGCCGCTGGTGCGTCGGCGGCCAGGCTCGTGCAGGCCCCCCCGTTACTCAGGTACTGAGCAAGTACGCTCCGGCTGGTTTCGTTGTCGTCAACCAGGAGCACGCGCAGTGCAGACAGCTCGTTCCCCGAAGAAGCGGCAGCGTCGTCGTGGCCGGGTCTCTGAAGAGCGAAGACGGCCGTAAAGTGGAAACAACTACCCTTCCCGGGCTCGCTCTGGACCCACATGCGGCCGCCCATCATTCCCGTCAATTCGGAGGATATGGCCAACCCCAGGCCGGTTCCTCCGTATTTCCGGGTAGCCGATCCGTCAGCCTGGGAGAAGGATTCGAAGATAGTTCTTTGCTTGTCGGCGGCGATGCCGATACCGGTGTCGGCAACGGTGAAGTGGAGTTTGACGTTGTCGGCCTGGCACGACTCGGTTTCGACGCGAACGACAACTTCACCGTCGTCTGTGAACTTGATGGCATTGCCCACAAGATTCACCAGGATTTGTCGCAGACGGCCCAAATCGCCTATCAGGGCATCGCAGACATCGGGCTCGACACAGCAGACCAACTCAAGGCCTTTCTCGTGCGCCGCCAGCGCCTGCCATTGGAGCGCATCACTGAGGCACTCTCGCAGGCCGAAGGTCACCAGGTCGAGGTCGAGCTTACCCGCCTCGATCTTGGAGAAGTCGAGGATGTCGTTGATGACCACCATGAGGGCATTGGCCGACTTTTTGACCATCTCCAGGTAGCGCTGCTGCTCCGAGGTCAAGTTGGTGTCCAGCAGCAGTTCGGTCATGCCGATGATGCCGTTCATCGGTGTGCGAATTTCATGGCTCATGTTGGCCAGGAACTGTGATTTGGCGCGGTTGGCGTTCTCGGCCTGCTCCATGGCCTGCTGGAGCGCGGCCGACCGTTTGGCCACCTCACTTTCGAGATGAAGGATGTGGCCACGCTTCTCACGGAGGCGTTCGTCGCGTTCCTGAAGGTTACTCGACACGACGGCCGCGTGCGCCCGCCGGATTGTCTCCTGTTCGTTCAGCAGATGTTGAATTCTCGTGTTGGCGGTACGGAGTTGGTCCAGCGCACCCATCGCGGTCCAAGCCAGGTTGGCCCAGACCTGAAGCTCGCGACGCCACCGCTCATCGGGCGTGAAGGTGTCGGGGGACTGCTCGATGAGTGCCCCAAGAAAGCCGATTCGCCCGTCGTAGGACACCACACGCAGTCCGACAACAAGATGAGTGCGATGGTCGTCGGGCCCCCATGGGATCAGGACGAACCCCTCGGTGGAAAGTGAGACGGTAAGGATATCGCAGATCGAACCGATCCAGTCAGTCGATACATTGCCGCCTTCGCGGGAGAGGGCCAACAGGCGTCCCGTCTCGTCGGTCATGAACAGTAGTGACGGTTTGAGCGGGGCGAGCCGTGCGCCAAGATGCACGAGCGAGCCGGTGTCGTCGGCGGGCAGCCGACTCTCGGGAAACATCGAGTTGATTTCTTCCAGGAAATCCGACATACGAACCGGCTCTACAGTTCGAACAGGCCTTCGTTCAGCGAAACCTCGCGATCCAGATCTGATGCCAGCACGACGATGTCCTCTTTGCTCAGATTCAGGACCTGGAAGGCGTGCACCGGCGCCTTGACTAGTTTACGTCCCACGGACGGCGTACCTTTGAGTGTACAGATGAGATTCGCTACCTCCACACATCGGATGGGGCCCGCGTCTTCGCCCCGGTATTGCTGCGACATGTGATGGAAGCGAATGGCGGCTCGGACCACGGGCGGGAAATGCCATTTCTCCGCGATGCGCGACCCGAGCGTGGTATGGTCGAAGCCCAACGTGTTGCGTTCCACCTCGCATAGCGGAGTGGAGCCGTCGAGACTCTGTATAACCCGGCAAAACGGCTGATGCACATGTTGATCCTCGAGGATGATGCCGATGTCGTGCAGGAGCCCGGCCAGGAAGCAGTCTTCGAAATTCGCCAGCTTGCACCGCGTGGCGATGAGACGTGCGCAGAGCCCCACCGACACCATGTGTCGCCAGAGCATGTCGCGGCGGTAGTGTCCGATGGCCTCGCCCGTCTTGAAGACCTTCGCGACCGACGCGGTCATCGCCAGGTTGCGGATCTCGCTAAAACCCAGATAGCTGATCGCGTGATGCAGGTTGGTGATTTTCGCACGCAGGCCGTATGCGGCCGAGTTGATGCTGCGCAGCACGCGGCCGCTCAGGGCCGGATCGGCTTCCACCACGCGCTTGAGATCCGCAGCTCCGGCGTTCGGATCCCTTGCAATCTCCATGACCTTGACGGCTATCTGAGGCAGCGTTGAGATCTCGACGATACGATCGATGACTGCGTCAATGGAGGGTGGCGCCGGCGAAGCCAGTGCCGCATTGCTCGCCCCTTGTAACATCTATGCTGGCTCCCTCTTCCTGTGCTGGCGCTGCGCGTCCGTGTCGAGAAGCGCCATAGACTCCCGATGGTCCTCGACGTGCATCGCCGGAGGACCCTTGCCTGGCTGGTCTACGCTGGCGCCGATCTTCGCACAGTGCAACGGCCCCGGCCGCCATCCTCGCCAGGTTTCGCGCGCCATCGCCCTGCCCTACGCGCCGGCGCATCGTGCCCGGCGGCCAACGGACAGGCGCTGTACTTCTCACCAGCACTGTTATCGTAAGGGTCGGCAGTGACCCTTAGCTATTGTTGTTCTGCGGAGTGGAACTTCCTATAAGATCGCGATTTGCCATGCTCGGAGCGCACTCACGTCGAATGATACGGCCAATTTAGCCGGCCGATACGTCATTGCTGCCGACCGCCACCGGCACTATGCTCTTTGGCTGCTTCGGCTTGTGGACACGAAGGCATAGGGGTGTGGTTTGATGTTTCGTAAACTCTGTACGCACCTGAGTGCAGCTGTGGTTCTCGTGGCGTCTTTGCAGGCCTACGGCCAGGATTTGACGGCGGCCGCCGGCCTGGGCACGGACGACCTGGTCGTGTATTTCGTCGCCGGAGGTGCGGACGTCGAGCGAGCGTACCTGCCCGGGTATCCGGTCAGCGCCGAACGTCGTGAGCCGTACGTCCTGCTGGGGGCCTCACCAGAGACAACGAGCCCATCGCACCTGTTCGCCGCGTCGGCGGCGATCGACGACTCGCAGACGGTCATCGACCTGAGCGCCCCCGACATGTGGACCCAGTCGGACGCCCAGCCGCAGCACATCGTCTTTGAGACGGTCGCTTCGTTGGGGGGGCAGCCTACTCTATCCATACGAAAGACATTCGAGCTGAAGAATCGTTTTGATATTCATGTCGAGTATCGAATTGAGAATCTGACTGAAGACGACATCACCTTCGCTCTGACCCAGCAGGGCCCGGGCGGCATGCCGCGCGAGGACGTCCGCACGGACTATCGCAGCCTCTACATCGCTCGCCAGCGCAGAGGCCGGATCCGCGTCCGCCGCATACGAGCCGGCCAGGCGGAGAACCCCCGCTACGAACATCTGCTGGTCAACGATCCCGACCAGCCGATTGCCTGGTGGGCGGTCGCCAACAGGTACTTCGCAGCTATCGTCGTCCCCCTCGACACGGGCAGCACCGAACGGATCGAGTTGGAGGCGATCGACGACTCCCCCGCCCAGCCGTTCCGCTGTCGCTGGAAGACCGGGCGGATCAAGCTGGCCGCCGGGGCCAGCACGACGCTGGGCTACCGGGCATACCTGGGCCCGCAGGACCGCGAGCTGTTTGCCTCGAACAGCCGATACGCCGAACTGGCCTTTGGCGACTTGATCGACGCGCATGGCTCGATGTGCACGTTCAGCCTGCTGGGACGCGGCATGTCGTGGCTGCTGCGGTCGCTGGTGCGCGTGAGCCCCGGGCACAACTACGGCATCGCCATTCTTTTCATGGTTATCATTTTCCGCATTCTGCTGGGTCCGCTGTCGCGCTATGGCTTCCGCAAGACGGCGCGCGTGCAGTTGGCCTCGCGCAGGCTGCGACCGAAGGTGGAGGAGCTCAAGAAGCAGTTCGGCAACAGCAACGAAGACAAAGAGGCCCTCAATAAGGAGGTTATCAAGCTCTACCAGGCCGAGGGCATCACGCCGGCGGCTCAGTTCGGCGGCTGCCTGCCGTTGCTGGTGCAAGTCCCCATCTGGGCGGCGCTGTTTACAGCGATCAATTCCACGATCGACTTGCGGGGTGCGCCGTTCGTGCTCTGGATCAACGACCTGTCGGCGCCGGACGCACTGGTTCGGTTTGGCCGGGCCTATTCGATTCCCATTCTCGGCGTACTGTCGGGGCCCGTCGGCTCGCTGAACGCGCTGCCGATCCTCATGGGGGTTCTTGCCGGCATGTGGCAGACGCTGCGCAAGGACTCGCTCGACGCCGACCAACCTAAACGCCGCCGCAGCTTCGGGCCGCTGATCGGTGCCGGTCTGTTCGTACTGTTTCTCTACAACGCCCCGAGCGGCCTGACGCTGTACATCACGGCCAGCACCACCATCAACGGCATCCAGCGCTGGCGGATCACTCAAAAGCTCAGCGAAGCCATGGCCGCCGAAGACCGGGCCGCCAACCAGCAAACCGCCGATGAAGCACCTGCTGCCGCCGGAGCCGAGCAGGCGGCGCGAACCAACGACCACCCTGAACCTCGCGCCTAATGGTTCAACGCCAGGCACGGCGCAAGGCAAATCCACTCAATCTCGACCTCCAGTGGAACCAGCCCATGGGCAGGCATAGCATCTCGACGGCCAAGCGCGGTGACTACTTGTACCTGTTGCCGTCCCTGACGAGCGGGCGTCGCGCAGGGGAGACTTGGCGTGCGAATTGAGTAAGGAGAGCAAGTCATGGAGGCATCCAGGCTGAGAATCGTGGCGGTCGCGGCGGCGGCAGCGGCCCTCGTTTCGGGCATATCGAACGTGAGTCGGGCCGATCCAGACACTCGTAAAGAGAAGAAAGACGTACCGAAGGTCGAGCCCTTCGAGCAGGACGGCGTGATCGTGGCGGTTCACTCCTTCTACGAGGCAACCGAGGCCGCGCGCAAGAAGCAGCAAGACTTCAAGCCCGCCGGGCCGGGCATGGCCGACTTCGCGCTGCTAACTGCAGAGGGTGCCTTCGCGTTCCTGGAGACTCCGCAAAACCAGAAGTTGCTGGCCGAGATCAAGCCACCCCAGGCGGTCAGGGTGAAAGGGAAGGTGCTGCCGTCAGGCAAGCTTCTCCACCTGGATAGCCTCGACAAACTTGACAAGACCCCGGAGGGTATCGATCTGGCCAAGCTCGGCAAGGCCGAACCCAAGCCGGTAGCACTTGACGGAACGAACAAGTGCCAGTGCGGCCTGAAGGTGGGCGAACTGCCGCACTCGTGCAAGCTCGGCCACCTGCACCACCTCGAGACCGCCGACGGCACGATCTACAGCTATTTGCAGTTCGGGCCGGGCAGGCGGCTGTTTATGGGTAAGGGCGCGCACTTTAAGAAGACGCGTGTGAAGGGACAGCTTCTGCCCGGGCATTTCGTTCTGGTGGAGCAGGCCGAGGTAGACGGGAAGAAATAGGCGGTCCGTTCGCCACCAGGGGTGTTACCGGTAAGCGGGCCGTCGCGGATCGGCTCGGCACCACAGAGCATGCGAAGTCTGCTTACGCTACAGCGGCGCCGTGGGGAGACTCGTCTTCGAAGCGGACGCTGACCGGCTGGCTCACACCGGCCTCCTGCATGGTGACGCCGTAGAGCACATCGGCCACGCTCATCGTCCGCTTGCTGTGTGTGATGATGAGGAATTGCGACGTGGCGAGAAACTCGTGAACGACGCGGTTGAAACGCTCGTTGTTGGCTTCGTCGAGGGCGGCGTCGACCTCGTCGAGCACCGCGAACGGTGACGGCCTGCTCTTGAAGATTCCCAGGAGAAGGGCGACGGCGGCAAGCGTCTTTTCGCCGCCCGAAAGCAACGAGATGCTCTGAAGCTCTTTGCCCGGCGGGCGGGCGATGATTTCGACACCGCTGTCGAGGACGTCGTCGGGGTTCTCGAGAATGATGTCGGCCCGTCCACCGCCGAACAGTTTGCGGAACAGCTCCTGAAAGTTGACCCGGATCTGCTCGAAGCTGGTCTCGAACCGCTCGCGCGACTCTTTGTTGAGTCGGGCGATGAGATTCTCGAGCTGCCGCTTGGACCCGTCCAGGTCGTCGCGCTGTTCGGTCAGGAAGTTCGTTCGCTGCTCGAGCTCGGCCTGTTGATCGATGGCATCGAGGTTCACGTTGCCCAGTCGCTCGATCTTGCCGCGCAGCTCGCCGATTTCGCTTTCGACGGCCGACCAGTCTCGATCCTCATGCCGGTACTCGGCGTACTGCTGCTCCAGATCGATATGCAACTCGTCCCGCGTGCGCTGAACCACGCCTTCCTTGCGAACCTGGATCTCCTGCAACTGAAGCCGCCGGTCATGGAGCTGCTCGTCGGCTTGTTCGAGTTCGACGCGGGTCTGCTTGATCTGTCCGCCGAGTTGCTCGAGCTCGGTGCGAAGCAGTTGCCGACGCCGGCGCAGATCGAGCATCGCGCCATGCTGTCGTTCCTTATCGAGGAACAGCTCAGCCAGCCTGGCCTCGCCGGACAGGATGCCCCGTTCGATCCGTTCGGCCCGCCCGGTGGTCTCCGTCAGTTCGCCGACCGCCGCCGACACAGCCGCTTCGGCCTCGGTGAGCATCTGCTGCGTGTCGGCAATCTGCTGCTCGAGACTGGTGCGTTTCTGACCCAACTCGCCCGCCGACACGCGCCGGCGAGTGAGCTGTTCGCCCACCTGCTGCCGCGTTTGCGAAAGGTGTTCGATCTGGCGGTTAAGCTCATCGACGCGCTGCTGGCGCTCGCTGTTCTGTGACTCCAATTGCAGCAGGCTCCGTTGGTGCTCTTCCTGCTGGTGGACGGCGTCGGTAATCTGTTTCTCGAGCGCCTCCAGCTCGCCCACCACCAGGGGCTGTTCCTGACCGAGACGATGAATCGCCTCGGCGCTGCCGCGCAGGCGAACGTCGATCTCGACGCGCGTTGCGTGCCCCTCATAGATCGCCGTGCGCAGCTCCTGCTGAACCCGTTCGAGGTGCTGGGCCTCGCTCAAGAGCTCGTCGCGCTGTTGCTGGAGTTGGGCAACGTGGGCCTCCAACTCGGTCGTTTCGCCCTCCAACTCGCGCAGCTCACTCCGACGTGTGATCAGACCCGCCTGGGTGCCCAGCGAGCCAAGACCCACCCGCCCGTCCGGCTCGACGATCTGTCCGTCCAGCGTGATGAATCGATATCCCACCGGCAGCGTTTCGCTGAGATGAAGGGCGTCGGCCATACCGTCGACCACCACCGTTTTGCCCAGCAGGTGTTTGGCCAGGTGCTGGCAATCCTCGGGGTAGCGGACCCAATCCAACAGATGGGCAACAAACCCCTCCTGCTGCGAGAAGTCGCGCCCGTCGACGAACGGACCTAGCCGATCCAGACAGAACGCCTGCACGCGCCCGCCCAGATCCCCAAACTGCCCCGGATTGTCGAGCAGGTGCTTGCTGTCGGATACGACCAGGTACTGCTCGAACGGGCTGAGCGCGGCTTCGACCAGGGCTGCCCGATTGCCGTCGGCCTCGAACAGGTCGGCCACCAATCCCCGCACGAACGGGAACGTCTGGCCTGACGCGTCGGCCTCGCGGCGCTGAAGGATTCGCCTGGGCGCTTCGGACACGCCCTCTCGGCTTCGAATCATCTCGGCAACGACGTCCTGCCGCGAGCGCAAGGCCCCGCGACGCTCTCGGGCGGCCGACAACTGCGAGTCCAGTAGATCGCGCCTGTCGGCCAGTTGCGACGCCTGGGTCTTTCTGGCTTCGAGTTGCTCGTTCTGCGCCTCGATCAGCGCATTCATCTCGGCCCGGCGGCTCTCCAGCTGGGCCTTCTCGGTGAGTACCGCCTCCAACTGCTTGGCGATTTCGGCATCGCGCGCCGTGAGTCGATCCTTGTGGCCCGCCAGGTTCGTCCGGTGCACATCGAGACCGTGAATCTCATTGCCGATCTGGCTCGTGCGGCGCAACAGATCGATCAACCCGGCCTTCTCATCTTCCAGCCGAGCCGATAAGTCACTCAGTTGGCGGCCCAGTTCCGCACCCTGCTGCGCGAGTTGCTCAATCTGCTCCTGCTGCCGGGTCTGGGCCTCAGCCAGCCCACCCAACTCGTCGCGCCGGCGCTTCAGGTCGCCGGCGAGTTGACCGGCCCACACCTGCTGCTTCCACCATCGCTGGCGGGCGCGGCCCATCGCCTGGCGCTGTTCTTCGAGCCGATCGCGCTGCTGATCGACCCTCTCGTGCAGGGTCGTGATCTGGGATTGGAGCCCGAGCAGTTCGTTGTCGGCGTGGCCGATCTGCTGCTCCAGGTCGCCCTGCTCGACGGTAAGTTCACTCGACCGTGTCTCCAGCTTCGAGATGTGGCTTCGCAGCCCGGTCACCTGATCGGACACCCGGGCGGCCTCGTTCTGAAGTTCCTCCTGGCGAGTGCTGAGGTTATGAAACTCAGCCAGGACATAGGTGGCGCGGAGCTCGTTGAGCCTCTCGGAATACTCGCGATAGCTGCGTGCCTTGCCGGCTTGGTACTTCACGCTACGAAGCTGCTTGGCCACCTCTTCGATGATGTCGGCCACGCGCAGGAGGTTCTGATCCACCCGTTCGAGCTTGCGCTCGGCTTCCTTCCTGCGGACCTTGTATTTGCTGATGCCGGCGGCCTCCTCGAAGATCGCCCGGCGCTCCTGTGGACTGGCCTGAAGCAGCACGTCCACCTTGCCCTGCTCAATCATCGAGTAGGCATCCACCCCGATGCCGGTATCCAGAAACAGTTCGCGGATGTCCTTGAGTCGGCACGCCTGCTTGTTCAGCAGATACTCGCTCTCGCCGCTGTGGTAGAGCCGCCGAGATACCGAGACTTCGGCGTGGTCGATCGGAAAAAAGTTGTCTGTATTGTCGAAGATCAAATCGACCTGGGCCGACGCGGCCGGCTTGCGCGTGCCGGACCCGTTGAAGATCACGTCGGCCATCTGGCGCCCTCGCAGGCTCTTGGCCGACTGCTCCCCCAGGACCCATCGCAACGCGTCGACGAGATTGCTCTTGCCGCAACCGTTCGGCCCCACCACACACGTCAGTCCGGGACCGAATTCGAAACTGGTGCGATCTGCGAAGCTTTTGAACCCCAAAAGGACGAGTCGTTTGAGATACATCTCGGTAGGGATCCTCCCTGAACGACCGGCCGGACGGTCCGTCCGTGACTGTTTCGCCGTCCTTCAGCCCTGGCTGCCAGCGTTGTCAATACTCATCGACGCAAGGCGCCGACGCCGATCAAAAAAATACCCCCTTTGCATACGCCTTTCAACAAGCAGGAGCCGACCGCGCGCGGCGATCCATCGGGCCCATGATACGCGGGCCGCGCCGCCTTCTTCAACCGCTGTATCCGTTTTTGCAGGAGCACGGGCACTAGAACTCCGACTCGGGACGTTCTTCGGGGCGCAGGGGACTGGTCAGTTCGATCAGTGCCGGCTCCTCCAACACGAATGATGCAGCGATCGCCCCATCCTGACACAACCGGGACACCACCTCCAACACCTGGGCATAGTCCATGCCCAGGCCTGTCGCACGGTCCTGGTCGTCCACGCCCGCCTGGCCGCCAAGCAAACGCACCATCTGCTCGACATCGAGGCCGATCCGGATCGGGCCGGACACCAAGCCCGAATACGGTGTCCGACGGACCAGGGTCAGGCGGTCGGCCCCCTCGTCGGCCGAGAGCGTCAGAGCCTCGCTGGGGTGCACGTAGAACACCGGTGGGATCACCGAAAGCGGCGCGCCCAGCAGCGCGATCCTCTGGGCTTCGGTCCGTTTGGCCCAGATCACGGCGCCCCCCCCACCCGACACTACATCCAGCGTGAAATTGTCGCGGCCAACCTGATAGGATTGAACCTTGGCCGAGCGAGTCTGCCGCAATCCACGGTAGGCAGCCAGCCGGACCTGCTGATCCGGGTCGGTCACCAGCGTTTCCAGTACTGCTATCGCCGATATGACCTGTCCTTCGCCAAGAACCCGCACCGCCGCCAGGCGGTGAGGACTTGCCGCATCGCGGGCGTGCCTGCCGAGCACCTCGACCGCCATCGCGTCGCCGAGCCGGAACCCCGTACTTGCTGCGTAGAAGCTCACCCGTGGGCTTGCGTGGCCGTACAGGGGGCGAATCACCGGGAGGACCGATCGGCCGATCCCCTCCCATGCCAGGGCGATCTGTTCGGCGTTTGTCTCGGCGTCGAGCAGTTCGTCGACCAGATCTCGCGCGCGCCGCTCCAACACGCTGGGATCGCTATATAGGTAGAGTCGCATGACCAGCGCCAGAAACCGCCCCTCGCGGCCCACCCATTCGGGCGGGATGTACAGGTCGATCAGAGAGGGCGAAGTTGCGTCGGCCACGTCCTCGGTGACCCCGAAACGCCCGTTGATCCGGTCCTGCGCCTGGCGAGCCACCTGGTAGGAAGGCGCCAGCAGCACAAGTTGCAGCCGGCGTGGGCTCGTGACCACCCCCCCACCCAGCACCATACCTCGCCGCACGTTGGCCTCGGCCCCCTCCTG
>CBFCZG010000087.1:0-13145 GCA_965602375.1 uncultured Phycisphaerae bacterium
CCGCTGTGGCAATACTGATAACATGCAACAGGCCCGGAACCATGGCGTCACGACTGAACCAACTCACCCTCGAAGGCATCAAATTCGTCGGCTTCTCGCTGGCAGGCGAGGAGACGGTGGTGGGCCTGCCCGAGCTGAACGTCTGCTTCGACGTCGGCCGGGCACCGCGCGAGATCGTCGCCCTCGACCATGTCCTGCTAAGCCATGGCCACATGGATCATGCGGCCGGCTTGGCCTACTACTTCAGCCAGCGGGCCTTCGTCGGCGCGGCCCCGGGCACCATGCTCATGCCGACCGCCCTGGTCAAAGCCGCCAAGGCGATCATGGTCGGATGGGCCGCCATGGAGGGCCATCCCTCGCCCGCCAACATCGTGGGGCTCGAACCCGGCCAGGACTATACCCTGCGCAAAGGCCTGCTCGTACGGGCGTTTGCGGTCAATCACGGATGTCCCTCACTAGGTTTCAGCCTGATCGAACTCCGCCACAAGCTCAAACCCGAGCTGCTCGGCAAGCCGCAGCACGAACTGGTAGCCCTCAAGAACAAAGGCGTGGAGATTCAATACCCGCTCGAGGTGCCGCTGGTGGCCTTTTGCGGCGATACCGCCAAGGGCGACTTCTTCGACCTGCCCCACGTCCGCAACGCAAAGGTCCTTGTGCTCGAATGCACCTTCTTCGAGCCCGACCACGTGCGGCGAGCCCGCGCAGGCTATCATCTCCACGCCGCCGACCTGCCCGGAATCCTCAGCCGGCTCGATAACGACGCCATCCTGCTGGCCCACCTCACGCGGCGAACGAGCCTGCGACATGCCAAGCAGCTACTGGGCAAAATCCTGCCGGACGAGACGATGGCCAAGATACATTTTCTGATGGATCGTCAGCGAAAGGTCGGATCGGCGCCCAACGCGCCACAACGCCAATCGTCTACAAGCACCCCCAGTCGCGAACCCAACGAGAAGTGACGCACCTGCACCACCCGTGAAGGCAGCCCCGCCCGCTCGGCCTGCACCTTCGCGTCGAGACCGCCGTGCGTGCAGGCGACCACAATTTGGCGGCCCCGCGCCGGCGGCTGGCTGAGCACCTGGTCGGCCCAGTCCAGAATCTCGCGAGCCGTCTGGACGGCCGCAGCGCCGTCCCCGCCCACGACGACTGTTGCGACACGCCAGCCATCCCGGGTGACCACCACGTGGGCGAGTTGACCGGCTGGTGCACAGGCTGCGTTGAGCACCGTTTCGTCCCGGCCGGGCTCGACCCCCCGGACCCGACCGCACACGAACCTATACAGGTCCTCCGCCGACGCAATGGGACGGTCGACCGGCTCCAGCGACGTCACGCCGTTGCCCGATGCCGCGTCTGCCTGCGATGAACTCTCTTCGGGCCGTTCGGCAGCCTGGCCCGGCGCGGGCGGCCCATCCCCAGCCGCCGCACTTTTCTCCTGCTCACTCGATGCGACTGCGACCACACCTTCGTCCAGATGGCCGCCATTCGACGCCGACCGCGACCGCGCCACAAAGTGACCCAGCTTCTCGATCCACCGCTGCGCCCACTCCGCGTCGGTGGCTTCACAATGCTGGACCATCCGCGAATCGACCGCCCCATTGCGCAAAGACCAGCCCTCACAGGCCAGCCGTCGACCCAGAAACCGCTCGCCCAGGTCGGTGAGTTTTCTTGCAGCCTCCTCGGCCTCCTGGACCGAGACGGCGTCGAGCAAAAACACCGACACCTTCTTGCCTGGATAGCGCTGGACGGCGGCCTTGATTGCCTGGTAGCTCAACGTCAGGGCATTGGCGTCGCACCCGCCCAGCACGCAGATACTGCCCGCCCCGTCCGCCAGCGAGCCGGCGTGCTGGCTTGCCGATCCGCCAACCCGCAGGACCAAACGGTCCACCGCGCCCACCAGCTGGTCGAGATGTTCCGGGTCGGCCAGAGTTGGTTCCGCGGCGTTTTTCGACGTGTGGAGCGGCGCTTCGTCGGTACGGTGCAAAACTCGAAGCGCCGCCCCAGCCGCGTCAACCGTCAACAACGCTACTCTCTTACCCACCCGGGCAAGGTGCTCCGCGTACACATGGGCGCCGTTGGCAGCGGCCGGGCCCAGATGCTCCCAGACCACCGCCACCACCTCCACACAGTCCGATTCGACTGCCGGTTCACTCTCACTGGCCAGACGCAGAGCAGGCTGCTGCCCATTGCCGCCTGCCGATGCGTCTGCGGAAGGATGGTTCTTCGCCCGCGAAAGGTACAGGTGGGCGATGTCGGCTATGCTCTTACCGCCGTGACCCGGTCGCGTCGGCATCAATCGACCTCGACGACGCTGTTTAACTCCCCGAAGGGGTTGGTCTCCACCGTCTGGTTGCAGGGGTCCTGCTGCCACCGCCCGTCGACCACCAACCGGTACTGATACCGGCCCGGCTTGAGCGACAGCAGCGCGGCGAAATCGTGCTCGCCTCGCTCGGTCATCCGCAACGGCTGCCAACCGTTGAAGTCGCCGGCCAGCATCACCTCGCTCGCCCCCGGCGCGTGCGTGCTAAACTCGACGCCCTCCGGAGTCTTACGGACGCCGTAGATCTGGTCGATGCGCTGCTGAATCTGCTCGTCGGTAGCGGGCTCTGTCGGGGCGCTCTCACCGCCCACCAGTGGAGCAGAGGTCGCCAGCAGTTGCTCGGCCTTGGCGGCGAGTTCATTGGCGCGATCCAGAATCCCGGCCGGCAGTTCCGCGGCGGCGGGACGCTCGGCAGCGGCGGCAGCCTCGTGTCCCAGCACCTCGCGCGCCAGCTTGGTGAAGTCGCGCATGCCCATGCTCGACGGATCGTACTCGGTGATCGCCTGGCCCAGGCTGGCTGCCTCCTTCAACTTCGTGTTGAAGTTGACGAACGTTTCGAACATGACCCGCCCGTGGCGCTTCCGCAGCTCGGCGAGCATCTCGCGGCCGAGCTTGGTGCGCACGTCGTAGAGGTTGGCCAGCACTCTGACGAGAAGATCCTGGTCTACCTCGCGCCGGATGTGCTCGATCGTCTCCAACTGCCGGCCCAGACCGTGCAGCGAGAAGTACCCCGTATCCACCGGCACGATCACCTCGTCGGCTGCCCGCAGCGCGTTGAACGTCAGCAGGCCTACGTGCGGTGGGCAGTCGATCACGACCAAGTCATACTGGGCGGCGACGGTCGCCAGAATGTTCTTGAGCCGTAGGTCGCGATCGTCCACGCCGGCCATCCGTTGCTCGAAGCCGGCCAGGTCGATCCGCGACGGCGCCAGGTCGAAGTTCGTGGCGATCTGCCAGATGGTCCGATTCAGCTCGACCTGCTCGCCCGAGTCGGTACCCATCAGCACGTCGGCAATGGTCAGCTCGAGTTGCTCTTCCGGGACGGCCAGCCCGAGGGCGCAGTGGCCCTGCGGGTCCATATCCGCCAGAAGTACGCGCTGACCCTCCCTTGCCAGTGTTGCTGACAAGTTGATGGCGACCGTCGTCTTGCCACAGCCGCCTTTCTGGTTTGCGATGGCGATGGTCCTCATGAAACGTCCCTCGCTGCCCCCGAAGTCCAAGACCCGAAGTGAACCACGTCCGCCAACTACTCTACACCCCAAAGGCCGATAACGTCCTCAACCCTGTTGTGGTTATCGGTCTATCAGAGTTGGGGACTTTAACTGCCTGGTCGCCTAGCTACCGCGCCAATCTGTTGACAGGGCTGAAAAACGGCTTTACCATCGTCTCGGTCGTGCCCCCGACCCTGTCGCTGGAGCCGCCAGTCTTGGGGAATACCCTAATAGACTTGTTGGATACGTTCAACCGCCTGCGAGTGCTGGTGGTCGGGGATTTTCTGCTTGATAGCTACTTGTTCGGCGATGCCGAGCGCGTCAGCCCCGAAGCCCCCGTGCCAGTGCTGAAAGTTGTCAGCCAGGAGGACCGGCCGGGCGGAGCCGCCGCCATATCCGCGGCGTTGGCTGCCCTTGGGGCAAGGGTGACCTGCTGCGGCGTTGTTGGGGCCGACGGGCCCGGCCGTCGCCTGGGCGGGCTTCTCAAGTCGTCAGGCTGCGACGTCGACGGCCTTGCCGACGCGCCGCAACGCCCTACCGACCAACGAACGAGGCTCGTAGGCCTCGCACAGCATCGACACCCCCAGCAACTCATTCGCGTCGACCAGGTCCATCGTCGTCCCCTCGACCCCGAACCCCGCGCACGACTTGTCGACGCTGTTCGCCATGCCATCGGCAACGCCGAGGCAGTCTGTCTCGCCGACTGTGGCTGCGGGGTCGTGGACGGAGGCTTGGTTGAGCAGGTTATCGCAGCCGGTGCCGACGCGGGCAGGCCGGTCCTGGTCGATCCGTCGGCCGACTGCGATGCCAAGGCGCTGGCCGGGGCGACCGGTGTGGTACTGAACCGAACCGAGATCGAACGGCTGATAGGGCAGACAGCAGACGGGATCGAGCAGCTGGGCCAGACGGCTGCGGGGATGGTCGGCGAATTCGGGCTTGGTGCGATGGTTGTCACGCTCGACCGCGAAGGCGCGTTGCTGGCCGAGCGCGGCCGGCAGCCGGAACACGTAGCCACCTCACCGCAAAGCGTCTACGACAACGCCGGCGCCGGCGAGGTGTTTGCTGCCGCGCTTACCGCCGCCGTCGCGGCCAACGCCCCCTGGCCCGACGCCGTGGAACTGGCCAACGTCGCTGCGGGGCTGGAGGTGCAGCGGTTCGGCTGCATCCCGATCACCCGCGAGGAGGTGGTCTCGCAACTCCTGGCCAGACAGCGCCGGCCTGCGTCCAAGCTGCGCAACCTCGACGAGCTGCTGATAGAGTTGAAAGCCCTGCGACACCAGGGACACACCGTTGTTTTCACGAACGGATGTTTCGACGTCCTGCACCCGGGGCACATCGACTATTTCGAGTTTTGCAGCCAACAGGGCGACGTGGTGGTGGTCGGGCTTGACTCCGATGAGTCTGTCCGCTCGCTGAACAAAGGCCCCGGCCGACCCATCTTCAATCAGTACGAGCGGGCCCGCATGCTCAGTGGCTTGCAGGCGGTCGACTTTATCTGCTTCTTCGACGATGGCGACCCGACCGGGCTCATGCGGGCCATCCGCCCGGACATACTGGTCAAGGGCGCCCAGTGGGGCATGGAGGGCGTGGTGGGCCGAGAGATCATCGAAGCCCAGGGCGGCCGGGTCGTGCTGGCGCCGATGGTCGATCGGGAAGGCGCGACCTACTCCACAACCTCGGTCGTTGAACGCATCCGAAGCGCGACCCAACAGGAGTCGCCTCCCTCCTAGCTGACCGCGAGCCGAGCGTCCAGCCGCTCGGCAGGGCAGGCCAGGAGCACGCGGCGTAGACCCATCGGCCGAGCTTCCGATGTATAATGCATGGTTACGGCCAGCGGGGCGGAGGCAGACGAGCGCAAGCGCATGAGCGGTTCGAAGAGACAACGACGGGCGCCGCAGCGCCTTTCCCTTTCTGCCTTCATGCCCTGCTATAACGAGGAAGGGAACGTCGAACGGACGACGCTGGCCCTGCTGGCCGCTTGCCGGAACGTCAGCGACGACTTTGAGGTGATCATCGTCAACGACGGCAGCGCCGATCGCACGGGCGAGATCGCCGAAAGGCTGGCTCGCGAGCATCCGCAGGTGCGGGCGGTGCACAACCGCCCCAACCGCGGCTACGGCGGCGCCCTTCAGCGCGGGTTCACCGAGGCCCGCAAGGAGTGGGTGTTCTACACCGATGGGGACGGCCAGTTCGACCCCCAGGAGATCACCGAGCTGCTGCCGGCGCTGGCGAGTTGCGACGTCGTGTCGGCCTATCGGGTGGACCGCAAGGAGTCCACCGTCCGCAAGCTGAATGCCTGGGCCTGGACAACCCTAGTTAACATTCTATTTGGCATGAACTTACGAGACATCGACTGCGCGTTCAAACTGTATCCCCGGCGCCTGTTCGATCAGATCAGCCCGCAGAGTGAAGGCGCCCTGATCGACGCGGAAGTACTTGCAAAAGCTAAACTTAAGGGCTATCGTATCGGGCAGGTGCCCGTGCACCATTACCCGCGGCAGATCGGCGAGCAGACGGGGGCGAATTTGCGGGTGATCGCACGGGCGTTTTGGGAGTTGTTCCGCTTGTATGGCGACATAAGGCTGGGGCACGGCAATACGTGAGGGGCGCTGAAGGAAGCACTCGTCGACGGCATCCAACCGGCGGCGGGAACGTAGAACATACAGAGCGAGAGCTCCGCCAACGAGACAACCGCGCTGGGCGGGCCGGGGCCACCGTTCGAGACACGGCAACTGTGGCCCACTTGCGGAGGCGTGCTGCGACCAGGCCGCCTGGTTGAATCTGGTCCGAGGTCGTCGCAGAATAGCGGGGGTGAAGAGGCGTTGCGGATGATATCCAGAAAGGTGGTTTGACTATGTCAGGCAGTCGGATGGCGGGCTGGCCGTCGGCGGGGATTGTGGCCGTGGCGGCGTTGGTGGCCGTCGTACTGGCCGTACAGGTCGGCTCTCAGCAGGCAAACGTACCTTCGACGCAGCCATCGGGCGCCTCCGAGGCGGTCGCGGCAGGCAAGACGGGCCCGAAGCTGGAGGTGGACGAGGCGTCGCTCGATTTGGGGGAGATGTGGGGCGACCAGCAGAAGGAGCACGCCATTGTTGTGCGCAACGTCGGTGATGACACGCTGGCGATCACAAAGGTCAAGGGCAGTTGCGGGTGCACGGTGATCAAGACCTACGATCGTCAGATTGCCCCGGGCAAGGAAGGCAAGCTGCCCTTCACGCTGAACACCAGAGGGATGCAGGGCGCGGTCCGCAAATCGGTGACCATCTGGACGAACGATCCGGGCAACGAGCAGACCCGTGTGTCGATACACGGAACCGTCAAGCAACTCGTTCAGATAGAGCCCAGAGCCGGTTTGACATTCGGCAGAATTCAGCCGGGCCAGACCCAGAGCAAGCAGGTCGAGTTGACGGCTAACGCCGATGAGCCCGTCGAACTGGAGATCGTCGAGGTCACCGCGAAGGGCTTCAACGTAGCGCTGGAGACGCTGGAGGAAGGCAAGCGTTTCCTGCTGAAAGCCGAGACCCAGTCGGCGTTCGAACGAGGCATGCACCGAGGACACGTGGTGCTCAAGACCAATCTCGCGAAGATGCCGCAACTGAGGGTGCCCCTGTCGGCCTACGTTCCCGAGCGGGTTACCGTGGTGCCCAGGAAGATCATGGTTTTCTCTTCGACGGAGGGCAAGAGCCGTCCGCGCTATGCATTCCTGCGCTACGAAGGTGACAAGCCGGTAAAGATCCTCGAGTGTCAGGCAAGTGACGAGCGCATCAAGGTCGAGGTGGATCACCGCCCGGAGCGTAACAACTACCGCATCACTCTGACGCTGCCTGAGGACTACCAGCCGCCGAAGGGCGGGGACAAGCTGGTGATCGAGACCGACGACGAGGAGTTCAGCGAGTTCATCATCCCCATCGTGCAGGTCAGCCGCAGTAGGGCTACCCCGGTCACCAGGAAGAAGGTACAGCCTAGCGCCGGCGCGAGCGCGAAGCCGGCGAAGTAATTATGTCTATTCGGCCGGTTGTGGGTTTCCTGGTTCGTATGGCTGCGCTGTGCGTAGCGGGCGCAGGAATAGCGGCCCTGTTCAACACGCTTTCGCCCAAGGGTATCGCCTGGGTTCCCGATCCAAATTCCGGCGTTCGCGACAAAGTGCTGCGCGAAGCCGAGATCGACATCGATCACGTCTGGGAGTTGCTGCAGAGCGGCGAGGCCATCGTGGTCGACGCCAGACCCGCCGAGGAATACGAGGGCGGTCACGTTCCGGGCGCGATCAGCACGCCGGCGCAGGCGTTGCCGGGCAGCGCCGAACTGCTGATGGCACAACTGCCGCCGCCGGACGACATGATGGGCATGACAATCGTCGTATACTGTCAGGGTCACGGGTGCGTCGACAGCATGCTGGTGTTCGACTTCCTGGCCGGGCTGGGCTATCGCCAGTCGGTGCGCATCCTCAAGGGCGGCTGGCCTGCCTGGCAGGAAGCCGACATGCCGGTGGAGTGAGCGGCGATATGGGTAAGACCGGCTGGCTGTGGACGTGGCGGGTACTGCGGTGGCTGCTTGCGCTGATCTTTGGGGCCGCGGCACTGCTGAAACTGTTCGACCCGGCCAACCTGGAGATCGCGGATCCCACCAGATTCGTCGGCGACATCCGCAACTACCGTCTCGTGCCGTGGTGGTCGTTACATGCGCTGGCCATTCTGCTGCCGTGGATCGAGTTGGTGTGCGCGGGGGCCCTGGTGATCGGGCGATGGACCGAAGAGGCGACCGTGGTGCTGATGGGTTTCCTGGTGGTCTATATTGTGGGCGTCTCGGCGGCGATCGCGCGCGGCTTCGACATCCATTGCGGCTGCTTCGGATCGTATGACACTGCACCGATGGTGGTGGTGCTCATTCGCGATATTGTCTTCATGGGGATCGCGGTCGGCATTATCATAGCCAATCGCCGGCGGCTTGCGGCAGGTCGACCAGCCGTCGAGGTTGCATAGCACACGAGTCGGTTGCGCATCGATCGATTGACGCCGGGACAGCGTGTCGGCCGGCGCGGCGGTTCGTCGCCCGCCTGGCTGGCCATAAGGAGGAATCAAAGTGGCATGGGTGTGGTTACTGGTCGCGATGTTCGGCTGGGGTCTGGGTGTGTTCCTGATGAAGGTGGCGACACGCGGGATCGACCCGCTGACGGCGGTCGTGTTCAACCTGCCGGGCTACCTGATCATCGGGCTATGGGCGATTCCCTGGTGCAAGCCGGCCTGGGGTCGCTATCACCTGGTGGCGGTGGTGGTGGGTGCGGTCTACATCCTGGCCAACTTCGGCTTCTACAAGCTCTGTCAGAGCAAGCCGATTACCATCGCCGCGCCGCTGGCCTCCCTATACGTGTCGATTCCGATCGTTGCCGGGATGTTTGTGCTGGGAGAGCGCCCCACGCGCCTGCAATGGGGCGGCATCGCCGTGGCGGTGGTCGCGCTGGTGATGCTGACCTGGCCGGGCAAATCGGCCGGTGAGTCCGCGCCTGACGAGGCCGCTGCGCTGCCGGACGCGACGCGCACTTCTTGATGTCCGGTTTGTGCATACCGACATGCGCGAGATCGACTTCGACGGTGAGTTTCACGCGCCACTCGCGGCGGATTATTACCGTGGGCGAGAGGGCGAAGCGGTAATCGCGGGGATGCGCCACAGTGTGGGCTCGGTCGACGAGAGGTGGACGCATTTCAGGTATCGTGCGTGTCGATATCCAACGGCGCGTGCATGCGCTGGGGTGTCTGCGGCTTGGTGAAGATCCGCCGGACGCAGAACCCCGCCAACGCCAGCACGCACGCCACGCTGAGGATCATGACGACCGCGCCGGCGGGGGTGAGTCCCCCTTGCGAAGTCGCCGCGATCACTGCTGCATGAGGCGTCACTCGTCGTCCTCCTCCTGATCGGCCAGGAGCTGCTCGACCCGGTCGGCGGCGAAAATGGCGTGCCGGATGCGATGGTGGTACGCCCACTCGGACAGCACAAACAGCGCCAGCAGAAAACCGATCAGACAGACGAACACGCCGCGCGCGATCACAGCACGGTGGCGTGCGTCGGCGCCGGCCTTGTCGGCCGCCGTTTGGTGTGGGAGCAGCCACTCGGGCAGCGTGTCGGCGAGCTGCAATCCTTCATTATCGCCCAGCACGGCGGCTACTTGCCGGTCCGCGTACGCTGCAACGGACGGGTCGAGCTGCTCGCGCGGGGGCAAGGCGTCGCCTTGGTCCATCGATGCGGATCCCATTTCCTCGCGGACGAAGTGATCGAATGCCGCCTTCTCGTACACAGCCCGGGCGGCCTGGTCGGCCTGCGCGTCGGGCATCATGGCACCGATGCGCTCCGGCGCGTTCGTCCAGCACCACACCACGAAGATCACCAGCAGGAAGGCCGGTGTGACATAACGAATCAGGTAGCGAAATATCCGCGGAATCACCAGTTCGGCGCCGCGGGCGGCCTCAGCGAGTCCCCGATCCACTCCGATCACCCACCCGAAGATGATGACCATCGCCGTGGCGGCAACGAAGATCATGAAGTTGCCGACCCAGAAGTCGGTTACGTCCAGTGCATGCAGGTCGCGACTGAAGTACAAAACGGGCGCGGCGCCGGCCAGCGAAACAACGGCGAGGATGATGGTGCTGCCGTGACGCCGCAAGCCGAAGCCGTCCTCCAGAAACGCAATGGCCGGCTGGAGCATGCTCAGCGAACTGGTGATCGCCGCCAGCGTCAGCAGCCCGAACCACATCGTTCCGAAGAAGCGCCCCGCCGGCATGAAGTGCATGATCGATGGGACCGTCACGAACCCCAGACTAAATACGCTGGGCGTTGTGGCGGCGGTGGCTCCCAGGAAGATGAACGCCACCGGCACGATGGTTAGCCCGGCCAGAATCACCTCGCAGAACTCGTTCAAGCTGGAGGCCGTCAGGCCCGACAGCACGACGTCGTCATTGGGCCGCAGGTAACTGGCGTAGGTGAGGATCAGCCCGAAACCGACGCTGAGGCTGAAGAAGATCTGGCTCGAGGCGGCCAGCCACACCTGAGGGTCTTTCAGCTTCGCCCAGTCGGGGTTCCACATGAACCCCAGCCCGTCGGTGATGTTGGGCAGCGTCAGCGCCCGCACCAGCACGATCAGGGCACAGCCGATCAACAGCGGCATCGCATAGGTGCAGAACCACTCGATGCCTCGCGTGATGCCACGGTAGATGATGTAGAAGTTGGCCGCAAAGCAAATCAGCACGCACCATATGACCATGCCGCCTGAGAACACCGAGCCGTCTTTGGCGAGCCCGCACGTGTCCCCGAGGTGCCGATCGGCGGCGCCGGTGACGGCGCTTACCAACTGATCGTGCTGGCTGACATCTTTGGTGGCCTCGGTAAACAGGTTGCTGAACGTGCCTCGTGCGAACTCGACGGCATAGGTCATGCACACGGCTTCGAGGAAGAGGTAGTACATGAAGATGACAACTGGGATCATCAGACCGAAGGCGCCGACGTAGCGGGCGAGCGGATGCCGCCAAAGCGCCTGGTAGATGCCCGGGGCGCTGCTTTGCCCATAGCGCCCGCCCATACGACCGAGCGTCCATTCGCACCAGCAGATGGGAATGCCCAGCAGCAGGAAACTGATGATGTACGGGATCATGAAGGCCCCGCCGCCGTTGTTGACCGCCTGTCCGGGAAAGCGCAGAAAATTGCCCAGCCCGACGGCCGAACCGGCCACGGCGAGTACCACCCCCAGCTTACCTGTCCAGTTTTCCTTCTGTGGCGCCAGCGACGGCGCCGGGAGCTGGTCGCTCAAGACAATCTCTCCGTGCGGACCCGACCGAACCGCGCCAGGACGGGCTCGCGAGCATGATCGCTGGCGGCTGCTCGGTTTGCAAGGGCCGGCCGCGCTGCGCCTAGGGCCCGCTGGGACGCGATTGATAGGGTGGCGGCGGGCCGAACACACGCTTCATGCGGCTCGACAGCTCGACGCAACGACCACGGTTGGGCAGGGCCACGAAGCGCCCGGCCAGCTCGCAACGCCCGAGCAGGTCGGCGGCTTCGCCGAAGGTCTGGTAGGGCCAAAGCTGGCAGGATTCGATTCGGCCTGTGATCTGGTCCCCAAAAGTCGCTTTTTTGAAGCTGACGAACCCGCAGCCTGTATACCGAATCCCCGTCGCCCCGGAAATCAGGTAGTAGTCTACCACCGCGTCGGTCATCGAGGGCTCGGCCGCCGTCTTGCCCGGCATGGGGCGCCAGAACACCCGAGCGCACAGAATCTGTTCGATCTGTTGGGAGGAGTCGATTTCGGCCGGTCGCACCGTTCGCATGACAAAGTGCCAGTTGTCCCTCGCGTCGGTGGAGTAACAGGCTTCCTCAAACCGGCTGGTGTAGCGCTGGGGGTCGGCGGCGTCTTTGTACGAGATGATTTCGACGGATGGGTCGTTCTGCTTGCAGCCAGCCGAAGTGGCCGCCAGCCATACCGTCAGCACAGCCAGGCAGCGACCCGCTTGTGCGCCGATTCGTACGAATTGATTGCCTTTAAATCCGTTCATTCCTCACAACAGATTCGGGTTCGACGGGGGCTGGCGCATCGCTCGGCGCCGCAATGCCCAGCAGGGCCGGCGCGTTGCGCTCCACAATGCCGCGCAACAGCGACCGGGGAATACTCGGCAGGTTCGTGCCGTGACTGATCTGATTGAGGCTGTAGAGCGTCTCGATGGCCGACGTGGCGGAACCATACGGGAAATCGCTGCCGAACAGCAGCTTGTCGATGACCCCGTGATGGTAGGCCGAAAGCAGAGCGTTGTATGCCTGCCAGGGCTGGTGCAGCAGTCCTGACACGTCGGCCAGCACATGGGCATGCTTGCCCAGCAACACCACCGTCTGCTCGACCCAGGGATAGCCCATGTGGCTCACGACGATCCGCAACTGGGGGAACTGATGGGCGACTTCGTCGAGCAGCATGGGCTGGGCGAACTCCATGCGGCCGGCGGTCATTCGGTGTACGTCGGCGTCGAAGATGACCGGCAGGCCCATACGGCTGGCCTCGGCGTAGAGCTGCAGCGCGCGTGTGTCGGCCGGATGCATGAGCTGAGCGGCCGGCGAGAGCGTTACGCCCTTCAACCCCAACTCCGTGCAGCCCTGCCGCATCTGATCGAGAGCCTTCGGCAGGTCCGTGGGGTCGACTCCCCCAAAACCGATCAGCCGATCGGGATGTTGTCGCACATACCCGGCGATGACACTGTCAGGCACCTCGCCGCCCAGATAGCAACTCTTGAAGCCCAACACGAGGGTCAGATCGACCGGCTGGCTGGCTTGGCGGTGTTGCTGAGGCGTGGCCTGTCCATCGGTATCCGTCCGCGCGAGCCGCCCCCCGACACGGTCGAGCCCGACCTGCGTGGGTGACTGCCAGATATGCGTATGACAATCTACAATCATGTGAACAGGCGCCGCCAACCAGACACCGGACGACGCATCGAGCCAGCCCTGTCGGCAAGGGCCGACCTGTCTGGCCGACAGGGCCTCGCCGCCAAGGGGGTGTATAGCAACGCCCACGGATAACTCCCCCGGGGAGGTCCGCGGCCACGGAAACCCGATTTATACCGCCACGTCCGGAGGCGGTCAAGGGCGGGCCG
>CBFCZG010000088.1:0-13113 GCA_965602375.1 uncultured Phycisphaerae bacterium
ACGTGCTGTTCGATATGACCGAGGCGGTCAAGCTGGCGTTCGACGAGCGCAACATTACGATCCCATTCCCGCAGAGCGACGTGCATTTGCACCAGGCAAGCTAGAGGCGAGCGACCCCGGCAGACCGCGTAGCACCGTCTCAGTCTGAGCCTAACGGTCGTACGAGTTCGGAGGATCGGACGGCGTCGGTAAGAATGGCTCGCCGCACGCCAACGTCAGGGGCACAACAGGTGAGCTCGTCAGCCCAAGGCAATGCACCGGTCGACGCGGAACACGTCTGCCGGCGGCGGGCTTCGCCGAATCAGACTGATCTGGCTGACGACGAACGTCAACGGCTGCCATCCCGACTGCAACTCGGCCTGAAGATCGGCCGCAGCATCGTCCCCGGTCGCTTGACCGACGCTGAGGTGAGGCGAAAAACCGCCCAGGTACTGCGATACGTCGTCGCAGTCGGATACCGCAGCCTGTAACGACGACTGCAATCGCGACACGGCCTCAGCCGGCTCGGGAGCCAGCCACAACGTATAGCGGCCACGTCCGTGACAGAACCGATCGAATCGCCTCAACGTGATCTCGAACGGCGCGACGGCGGCACAGGCCTGGCCGAGCCGTTCGGCCACAGCGTCGAATTCACTGGCTGGGCGAAACGGATACAGCAGCGTGATGTGCGGCATCCACCGACGCACCTGCCGATCGTGCAGTCGACGAATGGCCTGGATCGGCGGCCAACACTCCTGCGGCGGGATGATTACGGCGGCTGTGTGGTGAGTCTTGTCGGGCATGATCCGTCCCATAGTACCAGCGAACCTGCCCGCGATGGAGCGCCGCCAGAGATTGCGTAGCGTCCTCAAGCCGAGCGGGGCGCAGTCGAGCCAAGCTTGCCGGCAGGTACATGAGCGACGGACAGCGCACCGGATTGCACACGTCGCCTACGAAGGAGCCAACTGGACATGCCACACAACAGCCCTGCGTCCCAGTCGACCAACCATGCACCCTGAAGACGTCTCCACCCCGGTCGTAGTGCTGAACAGCGGGTGCTGACCGGTTGCGCCCATGTAGGCCCCGATGGCGGCATTAGCGATGCCGGCCACCAAGCCGATGATGCACAGAACGATGCCGGCCGTGGCGAGCCCGCGCCGGCTGGAAGCCAGCCCCTTGATCCCCAGGACGAGCCCGACGATGGTGATCGGCAGCCCGAACAGCGGGATAAACCAGGCGACCATCCCAATCAGACCCAGCACCAGCGAAGCCACAGCCTTACCGTTGTGCGGCTTGTCGTCCACTGTTTCAGCCTCCTGCGACAGCGAAGTGAGTTCGCAGACCTCATACCCAACGCCGGAACAGCGGGAATGAGTATAAATCCCACCGAGACGTGTCGCCAGTACAGATGAAAAACAAGTGGAGCGGTCGGCGCAGACCCGGCCTACCTCTGCCGCAGGGCCTCGCGGCCCTTACCGAGGGTGCGGGCCACCTCTTCGAGCTGACGAACGATGGGGATGTTCTGCGGGCACTTGGGCTCGCACTCGCCGCACTGCGTGCAGGCCGACGCAGCCAGCGGCGGGTCGCCCTCGGTCCGCAAATGGCTGTAGCGGCGGCGGGCAAATTCGGTGGCGCCGTAGAGGCGGTGCAGGTTCATGAACTGGAAATTGCGCGGGATGTCCACGCCGTGCGGGCAAGGCATGCAGTAGTTGCAGGCGGTGCAGTAGAGCTCGGCGAGCTTCTTCTTTTCGGCGACGGCGGCTTCGACATGCTTGCGGTCGGCCGGGTCGAGCGGGCGCAGGTGCGACACGACCTCGGCGTTCTGATCGATCCACTCCGGCCGGGTCATGCCCGAAAACGCCACGTCAATATTCTCGTTGCTCAGTACGAAGCGGAGGCACAGCTCCGGCGTGCTGGCGATGCCGGGCGGATACATGGCCGCCACTTCAGGCGTGGGCGGCCCGAGCATGCCCCCGCCCATCGGGCCCATCACGCCGGTGGCTACGCCTCGGGCGTGCGCGTGGGCGAAGCATGGCTCATAGTCACGGTTGAGGAGGTTGTACTGAAACAGCACCAGGTCGAACTGTCCCGTGTCGATCAGCTCGTTGATGAACTCCGGCTTGCCGTGGGCGCTGAAGCCCACGAAGCGGACCAGCCCCTCGTCGCGGAACTTGGCGGCCGCGGCGACGAACGCATCACCGAGCCCGTCGGCCTCCCAACGGTCCTGGCCAGCCGAGTGGGCCATGTAGCCGTCGATGTAGTCGGTCCGGAGGCGCTTCAGCGCCGCCTCGAGCCGCGCGCGATAGGTATCACCGCCCGACTCGCCACGATAGAAGGGGTTCTTGGTCTGGATAAAGATTCCATCGCGCACGTCTGACAGGGCGTGGCCGATCGCTTCTTCGGATTGACCGCGATGGTAGTTGTGATGCGTATCGAAGATGTTGATGCCCGCATCGTAAGCGTGCCGCAGCACCTTGACGGCCTTGTCCATATCCACGTTGTGCCGGTCGTCGACCGGCAGGCGCATGACACCGTAACCCAGGCGAGAGGCCTGAAACTGCGTACTTCCATACGGGCGGTACAGCATCGCTTTGGCTTACCTCCGCGGCGGGCACATACGGCAGCCCCGCCGTCAAAAAACATGCCCGCGCAGGGCGCAGGCACCTGAACACCTTACAAGCCAGCCCGGCCCCGCGATCCACGGGCCCTGAGACCAGAAGCGATACTAGCGCCATCAGGGGTAAACGGCAAGCTGCCCCCGCTCAGCAATCCACAGCAGACGGCTCGAAGCGGTCGGCCAGGGCCATGCGACGCTTAAGAGCCGGGTGATCGTAATAATACCACTCCATCAGCGGGTGCGGGTCGGGATCGGCCAGGTTGATCGTGCCCAGTTGGGTCATGGCGTCGCGGAAGGCCTGCGGATCGCGCGTGAGCGTCAGGGCATCCATATCGCAGTGGGTCTCAAACCGACGGCTGACGGCGCACATCATCGGCTGGAGAACGAAACTCAGCAGCGCTACGCCAAGGCAGAACCTCGGCAAGGCGGCCACAGCCTCGGGCCAACGGTCGGCAGCCGTCCCTGCATGCGGAGCCAGGAACCAGACGACCACTCCGATCAACGCGGTGGACGTGACAGCCGACAGGGCAAGCAGCTTCCAGATGTGCCGGCGGCGATGGTGACCCAACTCATGGGCGAAGACGACGGCAATTTGCCGCAGGTCGAAACGGTCGAGTAGCGTGTCGGAAAGCAGGACGCGTCGCGTGCCTCCCATCCCGACCAACGCCGCGTTGACCTTGTTGGTGTCTTTGCTCAGGTCGATCGACTGCACGGATGAGATCGCCAGACCCGATTCGGCCGCCAACTCCACCAGCGAATCGACCAGCGACTGATCGTCGATGGGCGTAGCCTTGTAAAAGATCGGCAGGATTACCGTCGGCAAAAGCCGCGCCAGTAGCACCAGCAGCCCCACCCACGCCATCCACGCCCACAGCCACCAGAGCGCACCGCCGTACCAGACCAGCAGATACAGGCCCAGCAGGACAATCAGGCCGATCACGCCGCCGACCGCCAACTGCTTGAGGGTATTGATGGCGAAGGCACGTGGGGTCTCGTTGCTGAGGTCGTAACGGTGCTCCAGCACGTAGCCGCTGTAGATCGACAGCGGCAGTGTGAGCAGTTCGAAGAGGCCGAAGATGATCGCCGCCAGTACGATCAGCACGACGGCTCGCAGGCCTATCGCATCGGCAAGAACGGGCGTGAGTCGGTCGGCCAGTGGCCACCAGGCTGCCAGATACACGATCGTGGCGATGCTGCTGATCAGCCGCACCGCCAGCTTGCGGCGATGATAGGCTTTGATGTCGGCCTGGTCACGCATGGTCGTGTGATGGTACCGCCAGGACGGGCCAAGTCCAACGCGGCGAGCGGGTCGCCGGCAGGGGCAGGCTAGAGCGACAGGACGCGGTCGAGCCAGAGTTGGAGGAACTCGTCGGCCTTCACGTCGACGCAGATGTGATGACGGCCGTTCTCGTCGGGTTTGAACAGCGTCTGGCCGTAGGCGTACTGCCCGGTCAGCTCGACCGATACGATGCCCGTCTTGCTGGTAACCAACTCGGGTTGGACAAGGGTGGCCACGGCCAGCGGATCGTGCAGCATGGGGTGACGGGCCTTGTCGTCGCCCTGCCAGAAGCGGGTGGCGTGGGCGAGATTGCGGGCGACGGGGCGATCCGAATCGAGAAGCTGCTGGAGTTGCTGCTCGCTGAGAACACACTGGGTGGTAACGTCGAGCCCGACATAGGTGACGTCGAGCCCGCTGCCAGCCACCAGGGCGGCCGCGACGGGATCGCAACAGATGTTCCACTCAGAAATCTGACGGTTGAACACAGCGGCCATCGACACGACGCGCCCAATCTTCGCGACGATGCCAGGCTGGACGGACAGCGCGACGGCCAGGTTGGTCTGCGCCCCGACGGTCACCACGGTCAGACCGGGGTTGGCTGTGATCGTCTCGATCAGGAAACGAACCCCGCACTGCGGATGGATGGGGGGCAACTGCTCGGGCGGCAGGGCCGACGGGTCCTGACACGGGGGCACATCGTCGATGGCGCACTTGGTGGGCCAGGGCACGGGGTGATCGGCGATCCCTGCGTCGGCGACGGCATGCTTGTATTCGACGCGGGGCGAGATCGGCGAGGCCACCCCCGCTGCGACCGGCACGTTCTCACGATTGGCGAGTTTGAGGATAGTCTGGCCCTGCCGGGCGCGGGCGACGGTGTTGCCGAAGACGGTCGTCACGCCCAGCAACTCGAGCTCGCTGCTGGCCAGGGCTAACGCCAGGGCGTAGGCGTCGTCGATGTCGTCGCCGATGTCGGTATCGAGAATGATGTTATGCGGCATGATCGTCTCCCGGCGGTTGAAGTTGAGGCAGACGATAGCGCAGCCTAGGCGGCATATCAAGACCGCGCGGGCAGCGCAGCGCCGGCCACACCTTGTCGCTCGGGCTATTGCGAGTAGAATCCGTCGCGATGGGTAAGGACCACGGCATCAGGCAATTCGAAAACGTCGATGCCGTCCTGTTCGATATGGACGGGACGTTGGTGGATTTCTTCGGCGACGCCGAGCGGGCGCTGACCAAGGCGATGCGCCGACACGACCTGATGCCCCACGACTGGGAGACGTTCTTCGCCGGCTACGTCGAGGCAGCCATCGCACGGTATCAGGACTATGCAGCCGGGCGAATCACGCGGGACCAGATGCGCCGGCGCCGGGTAACCGAAGCCCTGGGACAGATCGGGCAAAGCCCGGCGAAGGTCGAGTCGGTCGTGGCCGACTACCTGCACGTGCTGAACCGCGAGGTCACGCTGACCCCGGGCGCGGGTGACGTGGTGGCGAGGTTGGCAGCGCGCTATCGCCTCGGCGTGGTGACCAATGGATTCGTCGATACGTCGACGCAGCGGCTGGAGCGAGCAGGGCTGATGGGGCACTTCCAAGCGGTGGTGGTCTCGGAGGAGTTGGGCATACACAAACCTGAGGCGGCGGTGTTCGCCGAGGCGCTGCGGCGACTGGCCGCCACGGCCGAGCGCAGCGTGTTCGTAGGCGATTCGCTGGAGCACGACGTAGCGGGGGCACGCGCGATCGGCATGCGAGCGATCTACTACCGCCGCGACGGCAGCAGCGAAGGCCCGCTCGAACCTGAGCCTGACCTGGTTATTTCCGACTTGCGTAACCTACTGACCGTGTTGTAGACGAGTTCAATCATGAGCAGCTACGAGTATTGTGTGGTGGACGCGTTTGCCGCCCAGCCGTTTACGGGCAACCCAGCCGGTGTGGTGCTCGAGGCCGATGGCCTTAGCGACGAACAGATGAGGCAGATCGCCGCCGAGGTCAACGCCAGTGAAACGACCTTCGTGCTGCCGCCGACGCAGAGCCAGGCAGCGGTGCGCTTCCGTTGGTTCTCGCCCACGCAGGAGGTAAACATGTGCGGGCACGCCATGCTGGCAGGCGTGCACGCGCTGTTGGAGGCTGGGCGCTTCGTTACCGAGATGCGCGAGCCGGGAGCCATTCTGCCCATCGAGACGCAGGCAGGCGTGCTGACGGCCCGCACCTATCAGCAGGATCAGCCCGACAAGCAATGCGTGATCTGGCTCGATCTGGTTCGCCCTCGGTTCACGCGCAAGTCGATCAACCAGGCCAAGCTGGCGAAGCTTCTCGGCACACAATTCGAGGTGCTCGACGTGACGCGCCCGCCGCAAATCACGCAGGACGGCGATCTGATCGTTTCGGTGAAGGGCTACGCCGAGTTACTGACGATGCAGCCACACTTCGCCGAGCTGGGCGAGTTCTGCCGGCAGAACGGGATTCGCGGTGTGTGTACGACGACGACGGCCACGCTTGCGGCGACGATGGTGGCACAGTCACGCTTCTTCGCCCCAGCCGTCGGCATCGACGAGGACCCGGTCACCGGCAGCGTTCACGGACCGCTGGCGGTGTACCTGCTCGAGCACGGAGCGGTGTCGGCGGCAAAGGACGAGGTGTACATGGAGTGCGTGCAGGCCAAACCCGGCGTGCAGGGTCGGGCGGGCCTGGTGCGGATCGTGGCCACGCGCCGCGAGGGCGGTGAGTACGACGTCCGCATCGGCGGCACCTGCGTGACGACGCTTCGGGGGCAAGTCGTCTCGATGCCGTAGTACAAGGGCACAACAGTGCAGTGCGCGTAAAGGAGTACGTTAACAATGACTCATGGGATCATACGCAACCGGCACGTTGCACTCGCGGCCGTTGTTCTGCTCTGCACGCTGTCGCTGGGATTGCAGCAGGTTCGAGCAGAGCCCGGCAGCTTTCGCTTTGCAGCGATCGCGGACACGCATATCGGCAATGGGGCAGAACTGGCACAGTTCCGCAAGTTCGTTTACACCGTCGAGCAAAAAGAGAAAACCGACTTTCTGCTTGTGCTGGGCGATCTATGCGCACACGCGCCGGAACTGTTGCCCGGCATCGCAGAGGTCGTGGACCACGCCAAACTTGTGGTGTATCCCCTGCCGGGCAACCACGACGACAACTACGGTCGCAACCCCGAATGGTACGCGCGGGCCTTTGGACGCCTGTTCTATTCGTTCCAGCACAAGGGCTGGCACTTCGTAATGAGCTGGAGCCAAGTGCCGCCGACGGAGTGGCTGGCGGCCGATCTGGCGGGGGTGCCGCCGGAAACACCCGTCGTGTTCTGCCAGCATTACCCCCCGGACCGACAGTCCGACGAGGTCCAGCAGCCGTGGAAGACAGTGGTGGCGCGGTCGAACGTCAGACTCGCCCTGACCGGACATCTGCACAGCTTTGGCGACCACAAAGTAGACGGTCTGCGAGTGCTCACGCTCGACAATTGCAGCTTCGCCGCGCAGCAGGCCGAGGGCGGCCGTTACTACGTTTTTGATGTGGGATCGGACGGGCAGCTTCGGTTCGAGGCCAAGTCGCTGGCCGAGTTGAAACTGCTCGAGCCGCCCGACCAGGCGCCCACAGTCACCATGAGCACGCCCCAATCGGCCAGGGCGCTATCCGGCACGGCTGTGTTCGAGGGAACGGCATCTGACGACGTGGGCGTTCAAAGAGTGGAGTACAGCGTGGGCTTCGGCCTGTGGCAGCCCGCAAAGGGATCGGAGAAGTGGTCTTTCGCGCTCGACACGACAGCTCTGCCCGATGGGCATCATATCGTCTCGGTCCGCTCCATCGACGTGATGGGGCAGGCCTCGCCGCAGCCGGCTACGGCTTTGTGCTTGGTGGAGAACCATCCGCCCGCCGACGGACGATGGTTTCGCTTCCAGCAGGGCGTGAATGGGTACGACGGCTGCCGCGACGTGACTGTTCGCAGGCACGCCGAAACGAAGAGCCCGACGGGTACCGACGGGGAGGCGGACGATCTGGAAACCTGGCTGTGGGCGGGCGGGCAACGCGAGTTCTCGGAGTTCTATATTCGCTTTGACTTGTCGCGCCCGGGTCTGCCGGCCGGCGCGAAGGTCAAGCGCGCTCGCCTTGTGCTTTTCGGCAGTCGTCAGAACAGCGTCGACGCCGACGGCAAGCTGTGTCGTTACCAAGTCGGCATCGTGCGGGCGCCTTGGAATCAATCGATGACCTTCGCTACGCGCCCGTCGCAGCCTGGATGGCTCGCCGAGGAGAACCCCACGCCCGCATCCGCCCTTCAAGGGACGTGGCCGTACCTTGGCGGCAGACAGCAGGTCCGCCCGCCCAAGCCGATTGTGATCGACCTGACGCCCGTAAAGGACGAGGTTCAACGCTGGCTGGACGATCCGGAGACGAACTATGGGCTGGTGTTCTCGCCGGCGTTCGGGCGCGGCTACAACATGTCGGCCAAGTCGAGCCGCTGCCCGATTGCGACCCTCCGCCCCCGACTCGAGATCGAGATCGCGTCGCCATCCGATTCGTCGGATTAGCTTAGTGTCGCCGCCACACGCCGTCGTGCCGACGCGCCTGGCTCTTGTCGCTGATGTAGGTACCTTCGGCCCAGGTCAGGCCCGACCGCTCGACGAGCGTCTTGAGGTAGTCGTAATGCGGACACGGTGGCGCGTGGGCGCTGTCCTTGCAGACGCAACTGGCAAAGTGCACGCGGATCTGCCCCGGCTCGATGCCGGCCAGGTGCCCCAGCCGCTTGCGCAGGTTGGTCAGCTTGCGCCGAACCGCCCGCCCGCAACAGCCGCTGCACGTCATCGACATGTAGCGGATGGGTGGATCCTTCAGATACCCCGCAAAGGCACCTGCACGCTTCCAGAACGCATCCTCGCAGGCCACGCCGCTGCATCGCTGCATGACGATGTCGCACTGCAACGCGACCACGTATCGCACGTCGTCCACGGCTACTTCACCTCAAAACGGACCCACTTGCTGACCACCTTCTTGCCTGTCGGAACGGTCCAGGTGTCGGTGTTCTTGCCGGCGGCGATCGTGTGGGTGTCCTGCTTGGGCCGGCCATCCTCAAGCCATCCGTAGGTGACTTCCAGGTTCGAGCTGTTGGGCGCTTCGTAGGTGGCGTAGACCTCACAGGTTGGTATGTTGCCCTTGCCGAAGCGGAACAGCACCTCTTTCGACGAACCGTCGGCAAATTCCTTCTGCGCCCAGACGTAGGCATGCCGCCCGCCGCCCCAGTCGCTGTCGTCTTTGGTCATGACATTGTCGTCAGACTGAGCGACCATCACGTCCTTCATGCCGGCCAGCCAGGTCTTGCCCCCGTCAACGCTGAACTCGACCGACCAGGGCCCGAACGAACCACCCTTACTCTCACCTTTGGCCTCACACCTACCTACGCCAGCCGCATAGCGAATCGGACCCGGCGCGGCAATGCGATAGACGCGGTAGCCGGGCTCCTCCAACTTCGTGTACCGATAGTGCTCGGCCAGATACTGGCTGGGCCCACCCTGGACAGCCACTTGCCCGCCGGCCTCGTAGGTGACCTTCGTGCCGCCATCGGTCAGGCGCGGGAACACCCCGCGCGACATGTGCGTGACGGTCCGCAGTTTCAGCGATTGCAGACCGGCGTCCTGCGTCAGGCCGAAGCGGATCAAATAGAAGTGCCGACCCTTGACCGCATCGGTGAAGTCGATGCGGAAGTCGCCCCAGGCCTTGCCCACGTCCTGCCAGGTCTTGCCGGCGTCGACGGAAACGGCCACCGGAACCTGTCCGAGCACCCGGCCGGTGACGATCGCACCGTTAACGCACTTCTCCTCGCGGTTGTTCCATTCGCGCTCGCCGCCCGCCGCTGCGGTGGCGGCAATCACGTAGGGGCTCTGATGCTGGAAGATCAGATCGGCGCTGCCCTTTTCGGCCCGCAGGGCGCCGCCGGCGAAGAGCAGCCTGGGCTTGTCGTAACCGCCCCAGAGGCCCTCGGCGTAGCGGCCGTCGGTCAGCGGAGGAACGTATTCGAACACCCCGTTGCCATAGCGGCAGTAGCCACGCCCTTTGCGGTCGCTGCCCACGGGCGGGTCGTCGAGGAACGTGACGTTGCGGAACGGACCATGGACGGGTTTGCCCATGATCTCGTAGTAGTCGCGACCCCAATAGCACCACGTCTTACCGTCCTCGAGACCGGGGTCGAGGTAGCGGGTGAAGGTCTCACTAGGTCGCAGGCTGTACACGATCGGCATTGCACTGTAGCCGTAGTACTTCTGATTGGCTTTGATGGCTTGGTAGACCGCCCAATTGTCGCCGAAGGGCACGACCTGGAACTTGCCGAAGCCGGTGCGGCGCGGGTCGGCCGTCCAGTCGTTGCCCCCCTCCTCGCCCGGGGGCACGTGGGGGATAATCTCGGCGATGCTCATGGGCTTGCCGTCGTCGTCGAAGACCATCATGCCCGTGGTCATGTCGGCCAAGGCCCACTTGCCGTCGACGAAGCCCTCGAAGGGCGTGTGGCCCGGCACGTTGGGGCAGTTGGTTTTGCTCATATCGCCCAGGGCGTAGCCCACCAGCGCGCTGAACTGGGCGTGGATCGTGTAGCACAAAGCGAAGCCGAACGAGAACTGGCCGAGCTGCCAGTCGCGCGTCTCCATCCAGCCATCTTTGGCGTCGATCTGGTCGGGCCCGCCGTACACGTATGGGTCGCAGGCGTGCATGTGGTGCTCACACTGCCAAATCCACAAGGCGACGAGCTTTTCGGTGTCGGTCTTCGGTTGGTGACCGTAGCGATCGGCGAAGACGCGGTAGGCCTCGGCGATGGTGCGGTCGAGCGTCGAGCAGGTGAGCTCGCCTCCATAGACCGGATGGTCGGTTTTTATCTGCGGATCGGGGACGCCCGCCAGCGACACACCCGCCAGACCCAGCACTAGAGCTGCGAGCAGACAAAGCAACATCCTGGACATGATCCTGACTCCTTACCTTCGCGCCCGCCGTCAAGGTTCGCGGGCCGCCACGGCAACACGAGAGACGCCTACACTTGGCCACATCTGACGGAGCATAGTACGGCAACTGCCCGGCCTGCGAAACCGAGACGTGCGGTACCGGGCCGCGGCAGGCATCCACAGCCGAAAAGCCGTTTGTAGCCGGCGGCTGCGTGCGATTAGAATGCACCTCCGGCAGCGATCCATAGGGGAGACCGCATGGGCAAGACCAAACGCAGAGGCACACGCCGAGACACGCACCTGACGGTGGCGGCTGCACAAGTCATCACCGGCAAAGACGTAAGCAATAGCACCAACCTGGTGCTGAAGATGATCGACAGCGCGGCCGAGGCCGGCGTGGACATCGTGGGCTTTCCCGAAGGTGCGCTGTTTGGCTACACAGGCGATGCCCGGTTCTGGCGGACGGTTTCGCCGCAGAGGTTCGCAGCCGCCGAGCGACGCATCGGCCGGCGATGTGCCCGCCGTCGGATTGCCGCGGTGGTAGGCTCGGCCCACCGAGTGGACGGCAGATGGCTCAACAGCCTTGCCGTCTTCGACAAAGACGGGCAGCTCAAGGCCCGCTACGGCAAGACGTTCCTGGCCGGGGAGCGCTGGTGCACGAACAATCGGGCGGCTCTGCCGGTGGTCGAGCTGGCGGGCGCGAAGTGCTGCTTCATCATCTGCCACGACGTCCGCTACCCGGAGCTTGTCAGGCTGCCGGCGATCGCCGGGGCGCAGCTGTGCTGGTTCTGCTCTTGTGAATCGGGCCTGCCGTCCGAGCACAAGCTGTCGGCCTACAGGGCAATGCCGATCGCCCGCGCGACCGAGAACGGCATCTTCCTGGTCATGTGCAACACGCCGGCCGATTCGAGAAACCTGCACCGGCGCGGAACCAGTCACGGCAACAGCAAGATCGTCGATCCCGACGGCAACGTATTGGCCGAGGCGGGATATTTCGAAAACGGGCTGGTAACGGCAAAGATCGACTTGAGGAAGGCACACCGCCAAATTGCGCTGCGATCGGTAGACGACCCGACGGTCGTAGGCGATTGGCTGCGCCGGGCGGCAGCGGACTTCGTCGAACATGTCAGCTAGGATGGCGCACCCGCTGACGCAGATGCGAGGAATCATGTACGGCAGACGCCGAACTCATCGTCTCGGACCGTTGCTGGCCCTGCAGGCCGGCGTGCTGCTGGCGACCTCGGCCGGATGTGAGCGTGCCGCGCCTGTCGCCGACGTGGAGTACACCTTTGCATTGATCGGTTCGGATGCCGATCATCCGGCCTGGCCGGTCGTACAGGCCGGCGCGAGGCGTTTCGCAACCGATCACCCGTCGGTGCATATCATTTATGAGGCACCTGCGCGCGACACACCGGCGGCCCAGCAGGCGGTAATAGGGCGGGTCCGACAGCAGCGCCTGGACGCGATGGCGATCTGGCCGGTTAGTGGAGCCTCGCTCGTGGGCGTGATAGACGATCTGGTCGGGCGCGGCGTGCCGGTGGTCACCGTTGGCGTGGACGCAGTCGATAGCCGCCGCGTGGGCTTCGTGGGCTGGGATCAGCGTCGTGTGGGCGAGTCCCTGGCGAATCTGGCCGCCGAGCAGATCCGTCGCGGCAGGACACTCATGATGCTGCACGCCGACCGACAAACCGAACATCTCGCCATGCGGTGGCAGGCCTTGCAGTCGGCGATGTCGGCGCAGTCGCGCCTCAAGGTCCTGATGGAGTTCGATTGCCACAGCTCACCTGCGGCGGCTCGCCAGTGGATCGCCGAGCGGATGCAGAGATACCCCGACTTAAGCGGATGGATCAGCCTGGAGGACTGGCCCTTGCGTGGCGTGGGCGAGCCGGAGTCGCTGCTTCCAGCCGGTTGCGTTATGATTACGTGTCACCCGGGGCCGGCGTATTGGCCGCTGGTGGCTGAAAGCGAAGCCGGGTTCGTGGCGACTGATTACTTCGAGTGGGGGTGGCGGGCGATGTGGATCGCCCACAACGTGGTTCGAAATGTTCCATTGGAGGCGCCCGACTACTACACCCCGATCGAACAGGTAACGGCCGACAACTTGCCGGCTTGGCAGCAACGTTGGCGCGGGTGGCTCGGCACGCCACGGGCAAGCGCTACGGCACCAGCCGAAAATCCGGTAGAGTAAGGAAAGCTTCGAGAGGAGAACTTGTGTCGAGGGATACACCCCACGCAGGCGAGACAGCGGCGGAGGAGACCTGGCGCATCTTCCGCATCATGGCCGAGTTCGTGGAAGGCTTC
>CBFCZG010000089.1:0-13042 GCA_965602375.1 uncultured Phycisphaerae bacterium
CACGCCGACCGGGGAACGCCTGAACATGGCCTCAGCCACCAAGTCGCTGTTCTCATCGATGCTGGGTATTGCCGTCGCTGAGGGCAAGATCGTCTCCGCGGACGACAAGGCGGTGGACTACTATCCTGAAATGGTGGAGGTACCCAGCGGGCGTGGGCCCAAGCCCGGCCGTTCTGCCAAACCGGAAGACCGCGACATCACCCTCCGCCAGCTGATCAGCAACACGTCAGGCTACATGAAGCCGGGCGAGACCCCCGGGGCGACGTTCCACTACCAGACGTTCGGCATGAACGTCCTGTGCCACGCGATCTCGAAGGTGTACGGCTTGTATGACAGTTGCGACCCGGACCGTCTGCCCGGCATCGGCCAGTTGATCGAAGAGAAGATCCGCAACCCCATCGGCGGGACGTGGACCTACCGGTATACCGACTTCGAGCACCCAGTCGGGGCGCTGACGAACATTTTCGGTCACAGCCCGCGCTGCGACGCCAGCGCGCGGGACATGGCCCGCATGGGCCTTCTGTGGCTGCACTTCGGTCGGTGGGGCAGTCAGCAGGTCATTCCGCATGACTGGCTGCGCGAAGCGGTCAAGACGGGCCCGGGCATCCAGGCCCGTTGCCCGCGGGAGCAGTGGTGTTACGGCTACGCTTTCTGGACGAACGACCACGGCGTCCTGTGGCCGTCGTTGCCCACCGACTCATTTGCTGCCTCCGGGGCCGGCCGCAAGCATATCTGGGTGTGCCCGAACCTGGAACTGGTCGTGGCCCAAAGTCCGGGCATCTACGAGGATCAGGCGGACGATACAAACCGGGCACTCTTGGAGCGCGTCGTGGGTGCCTGCTCGTAGCGACAGGGCGAACCTGTCGCGGTCGGCCTTTCTATTGCAGCACCCGGCTCAAGCTTCGGTCAACTCCTTCACTGTCTGGAAGAACCAAAGGTGCTCCGGCTCCCAGACGCCCCATTTCGGTGGCCACATGGTCTGCTGATTGTCCGAGTGGAGACCAAAAGACACGCCGCGCTTGACGGCGGCCTCGAAGGCTTGTTGCCCGTCAGACTCGTTGAAGACGATGGGCTTGGGTGAATCGCGAAACCAGTCCCGCGATCGGATGTGCTCGATCTTCTCGGCCACGACGCTGCTATCGCCAACCCGGCCCGTTTCGACGTTGTCGCCGCCATGCAGGAGGACGAGATCGGCGGCCCGGAAGACACGATCGATCTGGTCCTCCGACCACTGGTTGGGGTCGTTCATCACCGCCTCGGAGGTGCTGACGAGAACTTCTCTGCCGTGTTTGACCCGTCCCCGTCGCCGAGCCCGAAGGATCAGTTCGTCAACCCGCGCCGGCTTGAGGATCGGATGGTGGTAATGGCCGTTCATGATCTCGTTCGCGATCTCGATCAGCACGTTGCGGTAGCCGCGTTCACAAACAAAGTCTACCCCACTATCGACGGCCGCGAGAAGCTGGCTTTCGGTGGCGAAGACCGTGTCCTGTCCGAAGTAGAACATTTGCAGAACGACCACCATTCCGATTTGGTCGCAGGCTTCGATCACGTCGCCGATTCGCCCGGCATAGTCGGGATCGATGTCGCCGTGCTGTCTGAAACCGCTGTTGTGGTAGAAGTCCCGATGCCCATTGGGCCTGCGGTTGGCGCTGCCCCGCCCTTGGGGAATGTTCGCTTTGGCCATAAGCGGATGGCCGCCCTGGAAGTTCAGGTTGACGCCCAAGATGCCGTGAGCCTTGTACTCGGGCAAAGCGGCGATGAAGCGATCCGTATTGGCGAAGGCTGAAGCCGGCGAATCCCAACTTCCGTAACCGGCGGAATCGTTCTCGGGATGCGAGCCATCATCGTCCCACCAGTCCACTTTGCCCAACGTGTCGTCGAAGGTGGCGTTTACGGTTCGGACGTTGAACAACAGGCCTTCGACACGGGGATTCCCCGAGTAGGTCGGCACATCGTTGATGAGCATCTTCTCTGCCTCGATCGAAAGTCGTGTCTTCGCTTCGAACATGCTCGCCATGCCTCCGGCAAGTCCTGCCCCTTCTCGTCGGTCCGCACTTTCGAATGATACCAGGTGCCATCCCAGATCGCTTCTGCCGTAGAGGGATCAGCGCCACAGTCCCAGAAACGTGCATAAGGGAAGAGATTGGGGCAATGGATCGACTGCGCGATGCCACCCACGGTGCCGTTCGCCCTATGCCGCTCTGCCACAAACTGAGCGAGCCGCCATTGGAGCGGTGTGGAGAGTGAGCTCTGATCGGCCGGACACCTGGGTGCGGAGCGTGAGGGGGTGGGGATGTGTGCATCTTTCTGATGAGTACTCCGTCACGCCGATCAAGACAGGCGTTCCGTCGCGGGAACGATAGGCCAGTCGCCGAGCCAACGATCTCACGGTTAGATGGGACTCCAAACGACGCCATCCCAGATGTCCGCCTGCTACGAAAGGTGGTATCACGCTTATGACCTTGCCCTTGCGGGTCAAGGTGTGGCACTCGACGTCGAGGCCGGGTCCAGCGAGAAGAGCTCGTCGGGGAGAGGATCGACAGGCGTGGTTTGCCTCACGCAGTCGCGGGCTTCGTTGGTGAGGCTGTCGGCGCTGAGTTTGAAGTAGTTGATCTGATGTCGCCAAGTCAGGGGCATGGAGACCAACGCGGCGGCGATACTGATCAATCCGGCGACCATGGCGGTTATGGCGAAGGCCTTGACGGCTTGGGCCTGGCGGAGGCGAAGGTCGGGCGATCGATTTTTGAAGACGCCGACGACAGTTGCGATCAACCATATGACCAGTCCTAGGGCCAGCACGGCGGCGGTGGCGATGACGGCTGCGCTGTCGCCGGAGGCTGAACCGTTGATGACTGCGGCGAGGACAGCGACAGTCAAAATGACGCCAAGCCAGACAGGCGTGCGACGGGGACGGGCGGGGGCGTCGGGCGAGCTGCGGCGGGTAGCGTACATGCCGATAGCCATGACCCACACGACGGTCAGCAGTTGGGCCCACACCAGAGTCACGACCAGCGCTTGCATGGGTTCCAATCGAAGTGGGATGACCAAGCCCAGCCATGCCATGGCCAGGATCGGCGCGAGGACGATGGGCCAGGCCAACGGCGGCAGCGCGGCGGGCTCAGGGGTGGCGGCCGCCTTGCGGGGACGCAGCGGAAGATAGATCAGCGCGGCTGCGATGGACAGCGCGGTCAGGGCGATGGCGGTGTAGGCGTACCACCACGTGAGACCGGTGGCTCGGGTGTAGCCTCGATAGGCGTCATCGTTGCGGCCGATGGGGTCGACGGTCGGTTGGTGCAGCCAACGCGAAACGTCGGTGATGTGTCGCTGTAGGGCGGCGGCGTGGCGAGTGGCTTTCCAGGTTCTATCGACATCGCCGCGGCGGGACCAGAACTCGGCCAGATGGTCGGTGACCATGCGGGCGCAGGCGTAGCCCACCAGGACGTCGAGCATGGTGCGGTCGTTAGGGTCGCCGTCGGTGAGTTGCCGGCCGAGCGTGTTGGCGTGGCGATACATGCGCAGGGCCAACTGGTCCTGGCGCCGATCGGCGAGGCGATCGCCCAGGAAGCAGAGCCGCTTGACCGTGCGCCGCCATGCAGAGAGAGTCCCAACGTCAGCGAACCGCTGATCGGCTGCTGCAAATTGGGTCAGGCCCTTTGGGACGGCCTGGGGCCAATGGTGGGCTATAGCCTTGCAGAGCATCTCGCGGGCGTCTGCTTTGTGCAGGTGGAACGCAGCGTCGCGGACATGGTCGGTCGTCAGGATCGCATCGAGTTGACGGGCTCTGGGCAGCAGGGACTCGGGATTGGTCAGGCGCCAAGTCTGGCCGAGCCACTCACTGGGCAGGTGTGGATCGGTGCTGGAGTCAAGAGACTGGCGCTCGATGATCCCCTCGCCGAGGTGTCTGTTGGCTTGTCGATAGATGTAGAGCATGTTGGTCGGGTCGAGGGTATGGGCGCGGGCCGACAGGTAGTCCTCCCGTTGGGATTCGAACTGAGCGGATCGCGCTTGGTCGTGCGACAAGACGTCCAGCAGTTCGCTGGCGGTCAGTGCACGCTGTGTGTCGGTGCGAGGTGATGCCATCAGCGGGATGGTGGCTGCCCAGTAGGCTGCATGCTCGTGGAGGGACATCGCGTTTTCGAGATAGAGGACCAGACGGTCAAGGCAACGTCTATATTCAGGGTCGTCGGCGGCTGACAGGGCCATCAGCACGTACTGGCGGAAGGCTGCGTCGCGTCGCTGATCGAGGTCCGGTGAGTACAGATCGCCGGTCGCCAAGCCGAGCATTGTGACCGGGTCCCTGGCAAGCATGGCCAGGCCGAGGAGCGTTTGCGGGTCGCTCGTCCCCACGGTGGCTGGGTCGGTGTCGAGCAGGTCGCGCACGGGGGGCGTAGGTCGGATCGGCCAGGGGACTTCGATCCAGTCGGTCATCGCCCGCGCGGTGGATTCATACCAGGCGTCGAGTTTGGACTGATCGAAGTCCGCCCAAGTGTCATGGTAAACGGTGAGGGCCTGGAAATTGAGCGACAACGTGAATGGGTGGATCAATCCGTACCAGTCGGCGAGGTAGCGCTGCGCGAACAGATCGCACGCTACGAAGAGCAAGAGGATCAGGACCAGAGCCACCACCCATCTGCGCCATGTGAGTTCCATCACCCAGCTCCTCTTGTCGGTTTGCAGGCACCCCATCCCGATTTGCCGCTTGACCGCCGGCAATGCTGGATTCCTCGGGTTGCAGTGTAACGCCCCGGACCGGGAAATCCAGGCATGGGTTGCTCTATTTCTCGACGAACGCCGTGACATCGGGGCAAACAGTCGACGCGCCGAGCCACACCCGTTGCATCGAGATACCTCGCGGCCCGCACCGGCTGACGAGAGCCCGGTCTCCAGCGGTCGGCTCAGGCGGACCTCAAAGGGATCTTGTATTGATCATGGGCAAGTTCCGCAACCAATGCCATGTAATGACGTGGGATGCCTGGCATTGGGAGCAAATCAATGGCCGGTGTCTTGCGATGTTGGGGCCCTTGATTCACCCGATGTCGTCTTGCCATCAACTGAGCAAGTCGCCATCAGAGAGGTGTGGCGAGCCAACTCTGGTCGGGGCGGACACCTGGGTGCGGAGCGTGAGGGGGTGGGGAGGCTATGTTGGTCCGAATCGCTCCGCGCCAAGCGAAGAAAGCCTGTCACCAGACTCCAGCGCCCACGGCTGCTGCGCCGATGTTATGTGGCCTGATCCCTCAATGACTCGCGCGCCTCCCGTATCACTGAGGCCGGATAGCCCTCTCGCTCAAGCAGTTTGATCGCATTGCGGGTATCAGCAGGACCCGGATGGAGGCGGTAGTCGAATGTCGTCTCGCCGCCGCGGAAGCTTTCGCCGAAATGGTAATTCGCTGCTACACCCGTCGCCAGGTGTGTCAGTCTCCTCTCGTGTGTGGCTACCAAGAAGAAGTGCGGCGACTGCATCAGGTGTCGCAACACCGCCACGCTTGCGGCGGAGTGTTCCTGCGAGCTCGTGCCACGAAGCGGCTCATCGATCAGTCCAAGCATAATCTGCCCATCGTCCGGCGGCATGACCATGCGCCGCAACTGACGGACCTCGGCCAGGAAGTAGCTCTCGTCCCTCGCGAGATCATCCTTGGCCCGCAGATCGGTCATCAACCGCAGCGGCAGCCAGGACATCCGAAGGGCCGTGACTGCCGAACCGATCTGGGCGAGCAGGACATTGGTGCCCACCATCCTGAGCAAGGTGCTCTTGCCGCCCATATTCAGCCCCGTGACGATCCACACCCGCGTCTCAGCCGAAAGCTGAACGTCGTTGGGCACTACCATGTCCGGTGGGATCAGTGGGTGAACGCCGCCGGCGATCGACAGATGCGCATCGCGAGTCGGCATCGGATAGCACGTCACCGGCTGCTCCCATGCGAAGCATGCCAGGCTCGTCAGGGCCTCGGTCTCGGCCAGGGCCGACAGGCCTGCGAGCAGCCCTTCTCGGTTGGGGACGGCTACCTTGAGGATCGACTCGGCCACATGGAGGTCGTAGAACCCGGCCAGGTTCATGAATACACGCATCGGGCCCGCAGCATCCGCCCAGGGCAGCGCTCGACATAACTTGGGCAGCGATTCTCGCGCCACGATGCGGTTGAAGCACTCACGCAGTCTTTGAAGTTCGGTCTCAGTCGGCAGGTCCATTGCGGCTTGCCGTGCCGCCGCCAGATAGCCTTGGGCTGCGAGGCCCACATCTTTCCAGGGAGTCAAACAGCGTTTCAGCTCGCGCCTGACCAGCATGAACAGAACCGTGTTGAGCAAGAACAGAAACACGAAAACGGAAACGAAGCCGTACGCGCCGCCCAGCGCCTTGGCCGCTGTCCAGAATATGAGCGGTACCGTCACAATTGACCACACACGCATCAGACGCGATCGGGACGGGGAAGATATTGCCTCGGCTTGGTGAACGGCGGCAATGAGCTTGTCCAGCTGCTCATCGTGATCGCGCAGCACCGCAGCGGCCGCCATCACCCGTAGTCGCTTCGCGGGATTTTCCGCCAGCCATCGCACGGTCGCCTGACGCGCCAGGATACGATCGACGCCAAGGCAGGGGCGATCCAATACCTGGCGGAGACGACCAGCCCCAATGGCCGTGGATGCTCTATTCAGCAGCCCAAAGACGCCCACCGGATCGGCGTAGAGATCCAGGTCGTTGCGTTCCTGGTCAGTCAGTGCACACACATCGCCGGCATCGAGTACCGACGGCAGTCTGTTCAGTGAATCCGCCTCGCTCGTTGCCTTGGTTGGCGGTCGGATTCCTTTGACTGTTCCCCCAAATCGGCGCAGTGACTCTTCGATTATGGTCAGCAGTCGGTAAATGAACTGGCACCCGGCTTCCGCCCTGCGGTGCTGATGCACCGACCAGCCGAACAACAGCAGGCAGACGCCGGAGACCCAGACAGACAGCACGTTCGAAAGTCCGGGAAGAAGCCAGACGATTCCCGCCGCCAGGAACGTGGTGAGCCTGGTCCAAGACCACAGCCGCTCGCGCCTGTGACGCCTGGTATGCAACCGAACGGCGCTGTCCCTCTGAGCGTCGAGCCATTGTCGACGTCCGACGGCCACGCTTGCATCGTCGCGCTGTTCCTGACCGTTATCAAAGAGGGCCATAATCTGCGTTCCCCGAATCAAGTGCTGTCGGCAGAAACGAGCAACTACGCCCCCGCCCGGCGGACAGGGCCCATGTCCCGAACCTGCGGGCGATATTCTACCTGGACGGTTCGGTCTCCTCCAAACGTAGAATGGAGCTTTACTCTGACCCCCATCATCTCTTCGGGGGCGTGCAAACTCAACTGCCAGCAGAGCGGTTGGTGGAGCTGAGTCCTTCCTGATCGAATCCCGGTGCGTTCGTCTTCGCGATACCGTCTTGCCACAAACTGGGCAAGCCGCCAACCCCACTAATGGCCGCCAGGTCGGTTGTAACACAATGCCGGCCATGAACCGCGAAAGAAGGAAACCTCTGCCAAACGTTGACCCGCCCTAGGCCGATCAGGCGCATTCGTCGATGATTTCGCGGACGAGGCCGAACCAGGCGATCAGCTCTTCGGGGCAATGGCGGATCGTCTCGACGTCTTTGAGGCAGATGTCGATGTGGGCTTCTTTGGCGACCGTCAGGGCCTGGCGGATGGTGCGGCGGACGCGGTCGGGGTCGAAGCCGTTGCAGATCATCTCGGCCGGGCTGGGACGCCAACTGATCACGTAGTCGGTACCGATCTGCTCGACGCAGGCGGGCAAGTCGGCCCACGGGGTAACCGAAACCCGGCGGAGGTTGCGAATCTTGCGGAGGCAGGTGATCTTGTGCGTCAGGTCCTCGCAACAGCCGTAGGCTGACAGGCCGAACCGCTGCATGATCGGGATCTGATATTGAAGCATGAACTCGTCGAACATCGCCGGCGAGACGGCTGTGGTCTCCTGCGACGCGACGAAGGTCCACAACTGGCGTCGGGTTACCGACGGGCCGTCGGCGGTGGGCTCGGGCAACTCGAGCGAGTAGGGTATGGCCTGGTTGGCGTGGTCGCAAAGCCGCCAGTCGCCGGCGGCCTCGGCTTCGTTGTGGACGGCCAGAATCGCGTCTCGCATGAACGCCAGAAACCGATGCAGCCACGCGGGGCGTTCGATCATGTCGATCATGAACTGTTCGAGGCCCCGAAGCTGAACCAGGTCGGTAGAGATGTCGGCCGTCCAGTGATAGTAGTACGGCCTGCGGTCGACGCAGACGGACAGGATGTGGCCGACGGCGTGGTGAAGGCGCTCGGCCTGTTGCGCGGTGGCGGCTTCGTCGATGCGATGGACGGGTCTGACCAGTTTGGCCAGATCATCCTCGCTCCGGATGGCGGGGTTGAAAAGCCACGCGCCGCGCTGCTCGGGGCTTGGGATGTGCCTGATCTCGGGGCCCCAGCGGTTTGGGCCGGTGGGCGTGGCGTAGACGGCGGGCACTGTCAGCCACGGCTCGATGACGGTGTCGTCGCCGAGGGTGTCGTGGAAGATGGTCTGGCGCAACCTGCTCTCGTATTGACGAAGCACGGGATCTTCGCAGGCCAGCTTGTCATCGGGCAGCACTTCACACCAGAAGGGCCTGCCCAGCGAGTAGACCAGGGGGCGTGTGCGCTGAAGACTGTTGTGCCGCCGCCAGAGGTCGCGCCGCTGGTTCTGGATGTCTTTGGCGGCGATCTCGGCGACCTGTTTGGCCAGATCGCGAAGCACCTTGACGTCGCGGGCGTTGTTCATTGCTGCACTCCTGACTGAAGTGCCGACGTGGGCTCATACGGTGTCGACGACCAACTGCATGTGCGCCGGCAGCGTGCCCGGCGCGACGTTGCTGCCGTCCTGAACAATATAGCGGGCATACGGCGAAAAGGTATCGAACTGTCGGATCGGCTGGATAGCGCAGCGTGGGCATGGGGATATGCCCGTGTGTCGCGATAGCGTCAGCGCTGCTCGGAGCCTGACGAGCGACCCATCGGCGCGGGTTTCCAACCTGCAAGTGACTCTCGACGCGTCGAACCTGCCCTTCAGCAGCCCCGAGCGGTCAAGGAGATGACCGTGGGATCGGACATGGCGGGCCCCGCCTTGACGGCCGGTGGGGCTAAGCTGCGCTTCCCCGAACCCAGTAACAGCTTGAGGAGTCCTGGAACGACTGTAGAATCGCCTTTCACGCCTGCGGCCATCGCGGGCGCGAATGTGCGAGATTGGGATCAGAGATAGAGAAGCAAGCCATGGCCAAGCGTCTACCCGTTCTGTTACTGTGTCAGTCGATCCTTCTCTTGCCCGCCTGCACCGCCACCAGGCCGCCGATCGACATCCCCTTCACGATACAGTCGGTGAATCAGGATTCGGGCAGGCCGATGTGGCCCGTCGAGGGAGGTATTCCCCTCAAGCGAGGCGTGGCCTTCGACACTTCGGAACTTCAGATCGTACGAGGCGACGTCGTTGTTCCCGCCCAGTTCGAGGTGACTTCACGCTGGTATGGCGATGACTCTTCCATACGGTGGGTCACGGCGCGTTTTCTCTCTGACGGAACCGGCGAGCATCGACTGGTGCGGACCGGTGCCGGCAAGACGCGAACACCCGCAAGAACGGTGCACGTTGAAGAGGCCGAGGATCGCGTCGTCGTATCCACCGGGCGACTGGAATTCACCGTGCGGAAAGACCGCTTCTCCTTTCTCGATGCGTTGAGCCTCGACGGCAAGGCGGTTCTGTCCTCGCCCGCCGAACTGACGGCCCAGGTCATCGGGTCGCGCTATACCCGCGACGAATGCGTTATGAACCATTCGTCGCTCAAGGGCGGAGCCGGCTACAAGGTGGTTGTCGAGGAAGACGGCCCGATATGCGCCATTATCCGGGTCGAAGGCAAGCTCATGGGAAGAGACCGGGGCTGGTACTTCAGCCAGTCCAACCCCTACATCCTGAGAATCTACGCCTACGCCGGACAACCTTATCTGAAACTGGACTATAGGTGGATATGGGATCTGGCGCCGGAGCTGTCACAATTGAAGTCGCTCGGGCTGGTGCTTCGTACGCACTTTGTGAACACGGAGGCGAGGAGCGAGTTCCATGTCATGGACAACGACGACCTGCCGCGTTTTCCCATGTTCGACCAATACGATCCTCATTACCGAATTTACTATGACGAAAAGGACTTCGTCGAGGCGGCCAGGGAGCGCAACTGGGCGTCGATCGATTCGGCCGAGGGCGGGGTGCTTTCCGTTGTTCGTGACGCTTCCAAGCTGTACCCGAAAGGCTTCTCCATCGAGCCGGCCACCGGCACGTTCACGACGTGGCTGTATCCGCCGCTGCACTCGGGCAGGCTGCTGGATTTGCGGGGCATACCCGATCGCAGGCCCGACGGTCTCGAGGAGTACCTGGCCTCGCCGGAGGGCCAGAGGCATTTGCCGCCTGCGGCGCCGGCAGGTGTACCGATTACCTCGTCGGGGTTGGGAGTGTCGCGGCTTCACACGATCTGGCTCATGCCCTATGCCAAGAAGCCCGACCCCGCCTTCGTAGCGGGCTTGAGCGCGGCGGCCAACGACCCCTACATCATCACTCCGTCACCGGAGTACATGTGCGCTACCGAGGCGGCCGGCGGCTTGATGTATCCCGAGTTGAAGGAAATGCCCGTCAGGGCGTCCGGCCAAAGGAAGCCTGAGTACTACAACTGCCGCTTGGTCGACGAAGTCGAATGGCTCGACAGGCACAGGACGGAGTGGTTCCGCTGGTACGGGCTCCTCGAGCACGGCAATACACAGCGATACTTCGGTGTCATCCCCTGGTTCGATCGCGAGGCCGACCCGGACAAGTGGTGGAACTACCGAACGAAATGGGGATGGATCAACGGAGAGCACTTTGTCGTAAAGGGTCTGTGGCAGCAGTTCGCCAGAACGGGCGATCCCAAGGTCTTTCGCTTTGCCGAACTCTACGCCAAGAATATCGAGGACGTGGTTACGGTGTGGGCGGGCGATCACAAGGGATGGCAACACAGACACTCGCCCGACATCTATGGCGACTACAGCGCGCCGGATCATACGTATTCCTCCGGAAGAACCCTTCACTATCTCTTCTCGGGCGACAAGAGCGCCAGGGACGGCATCGTCATGACGGCCGAGACGGTTCTGAACATGGGGGGCGCAAAGGATTTCTTCTCCGGGAGTTTCAACAGGTCGAAGACCCTCGCCTATTACGCCGTGTTCTGCGCCTGGACCATCACGGGTGACCAGCGCTACCGACAGTACCTCGATGACGCCCTCGATCTGCTCGACGATCCTGCAAACGAGCATGCGATTCCCTCTGAGAGTTTCATGTACTGCTCATATATCCCTCCGCTCCTGGCTGAGTGGTACGCCTATGAGCAAAGCGAGAGGAACAGCAAGAGCTTCTCGAGGATCCTCAGGAACGGCATTGAAAAGAAGTTTCACCTGAAGGCATGGGCCGGCCCTCAAGCCGATGTAGCCGCCCTCTACTACCTTACCTCCGGCGATGATGCACACCTCAGGCAGGTGGCTGGCTTCCTGAGCTTCCCGGGACGTCTGCCAAGGATACAGAGAGACTCCTTCCATCAGGTAGACAGCATCGGCGCTGATTTTCGGATATACCCTTTGTCCTACTACGCGCTGGTCAAGGCCGGGCTGGTTGAGAGGGTGAGGTGATCGCGGGGGGGGGCTATTGCAGTGGTGTTCTTGTCGGTCCGACCGGACCGGTTACTGTTTCTCGACTCACCCACCGTCCGGTTGGGACGTCGCGTTCAAGTCGCGCATCGACCGTGGGGACCGTGCTGACCAGCCGATTCGTGTGCTGCGTGAGCTGGTTTGTAGGCCGACTTGTGCAATACTATTGGCGAAGACCAGGTCCCGCGTCTTGACGAACAAGTTACCCACCACCCTCGCGTTCGTTGGCAGACAGCGTGCAGACAAGTGGAACTGACAGCCACCGGGCGGACTCGAACCGCCAACCTGCGGTTTACAAAACCGCTGCTCTTCCGGTTGAGCTACAGTGGCGCGACGACCGTACCTTTCGGGCCGGCCCGTCCGACCCGGCACGCCGATCGGCCGTGAACCATCTTAGTCGCCTACCAAAACAACGCAACAGCAGCAGGCCCACCAGCCGGTCCGGCGGCGCGGTGCCCCCGCCCGCCATAGGCTCGATCCCTCCGCCCTGAATGGTCCGGTACGCGGCCGTTGCTCGCCCCCGATCGCGCGCCGCCTTACGGCTTGACGTTGGGGATCATCGTCAGCGGCTCGTCGGCCGTTGGCATGGGCGGGTAGTCGGGTTGACCGATGCTGCCTACAAGATCGGCGATCCGCACCGCCTGGCCGGTGGCCATCGACTGGTTAGCGGCCACGCCGGTCAGGATCGAATAGGCCCCGCTGCGCTGGTCGGCCGCCCGCATGTATTTGTCGGCCGGCGGATCGGCTGAGAAGATGTCCTCCAGCAGCGGGCTGTCGCCCCCGCCGTGCCCGCCCGCCCGTGCTGTCCAGGAATCGGAGCACAAAGCGGACGCTTCCCCACCAGAGACCTGACGCCACCCCTAAGGTAAACGAACATGATCAGAAGAATCCGTTGCCGGGCTTAGCGCGATATGGCTCTTGATGGACCTCTTGGGTGGCGCGATTCAATGCGTGAAGCACATAGCCTGCCAGTACAATCTGCCACGGCCCGTCGCCGTGAAGGCCAAAACGCCCTAGGTCAACCCGATCGATGCGCGGATAGGCCACCAAAAGCGTTTCTCTGTCTACCTCCGGTAGAGCCGCCTCCTCGATCTCAAGTAACTCAATATCGACTTGGCTGTAAGCATCGAGCACAAATCCAGCGCAACTGAACCGACGGTATCGCCGAACTCCAGTGTTTGGGTCTCGACGGTCTTCCCACGGTGGATGAATAACGTATTGCTTCTGTCTCGACTGCACATTTGCTAGGTGGTACTCATCCACGATCTTCTCAATCCAGGCCTCGATCCGAGTGATTTCCTCTGTGGTCAGAGGCACTCGACCAGCCGCGTGGACGCGGA
>CBFCZG010000090.1:0-13034 GCA_965602375.1 uncultured Phycisphaerae bacterium
CGCCGTCATCGGCCCAGGTGATGGGCCAGTTGTCGCCGTCGCCGATCGACAGCCGCTCGGGTTCGATCGTCAAGCTCGCGATGATCGGGCTGGTCGCTCGCGGCGGCGCATCCGGCACGGCGACCGCGCCCTTCGCCCGGCGAACCGACGCCACCACCGGCGTCAGGAAGGGCTCGATATCCTCGTTGGCGAATCGAAACGGGTTCGGCTGCCAATCGGCGTGGGCCGGTGCGACACGCGAGACCACCAGGTTTAGGCTGGGCACGACGATGATGAGATTGGAGTTGAGCCCGTGCGTCCAGTACGCATCGCGCGGGACGTGGGGCATGTGCCCGTCGGCGTTGTTCCACCAGAGCAGACCGTGGTTCTGCGCGCCGCGGCCAAAGGCGTTGTTCGGATGGGTGGGCACGCCCGCGAGCGACTGCACCGGACGCCGTACCTGCTCGATGAAATCGCGACTGACAATTCGCCGGCCGTCCCATACGCCCCAACGCAGATAGAGGTACCCGATTCGCGCCAGCGCGTCGGCGCTGGCCCAGATTCGCGCGTTCATCGGCAGCCGGGTGAGGCCCTCGATCGTCTCGGGCCGCGACTCGCTGGACGCCCACCTCAGGTCCGCCTTGGTGATGCCGAGATGCACCAGCACCCGCTCGGCCAGCAGCGCGTACACGTCCTGTCGATAGGCCAGGGTCAAGCACTCCGACAGCCAGTTGGTGCCCCCGTCGCTGTAGAGGAACATGCTGCCGGGCCGGAGGTGCACCGGCGTATAGCCTTTGTCCTTGCCGAACCCCGCGGTGTGCGTGGCCAGATGCAGAATCGTGATGTCGTCAAGCCATCCGGTCTGACGATTGCTCTCGGGCGGCACGCCGAAGGTTGGATGGTGATCGGCCGCCCGGTCGGCTAGCCGCATCTTGCCGTCATCGATGGCCAACCCCAACAGGGTCGCCCCGATCCCTTTGGTGGCTGAATAGACGTGAATTCGCTCGGACGGATCTCCCCATGTCATAACGAGGTAGCCATGCCGCACCACACATCCCGAGCCTTCATGGGCCAGCGCGAAGTCGCGGGCTTGGGCCAGCACGGCCTCGTCCATCTCCACGTCGCCCGGCTTGGCCGCAGCCCACTGTTGCCCGGGCCATACGCCCTGAGAATCGTCCATCGGGTCACCTGCCGTCTTCGTCATCCCCACCTGTCATTCGCCCGGCACCGCCGGCGAAAGGCCGACTCGTCGGCCGTTGCGCGACCGGCCTTTGACTCAGCAAAAGCGCCATATCACACAGCGGCTGGATCAGCAAATCCAGCGCACCGCTTGCGACCTTCTGAAGGTGAAAGCGAATGGGCAAGGACTTCCGGGTGAATCAGCCGGATGACGCTATGCCACCACTTGCGTGGAACGGCGCTTGCGGCAGGCGCGATCGATGCCGGGAAGGACGTAGTTGGCGGCGACGACCTCCCAGCTCATCTGGCTGGCCAGCTCGTAGCCGCGTTCGATCAGGCCGACCTTTTCGGCATCACAGCGAGGCAGCCGCTCGACGAGTTGACGGGCTACCTGCTTGGCGACGCTGGCCTCGACGCGCTCGCGGTAGGTGCGGTTGATCTTGAGCAGTTCATCGAGCGAACCGCGCGGACGACCGATGTCGGTGTAGTCGGGAACGATCAGATTGGCTTCGCTATGCCCGCCCGTCACGTCGTCGACGAAGCCCGCACACCCGCACACGCGGGTGGGCACACAGATTCCCCCGAAGCTGAGGGCCTCGAGTTGGGCGATGCCAAAGGGCTCGTAGATGCTCTGGCCGAACTCCACGTCGGTGCCCATCCGGATGTCCATGAACTGCATATCCTCGGGCATCCGGCTGCCGCAGGTGATGGTGTCCCACCCGAACTGGTTGATCAGAATCACCTTGATCTGGCGCGCCCGCGCGTTGAAGCGCTGTACGCCGGCATAGAACAGGGCCTCGCCGCCGGACAGATCGGGCAGGCCCTCACGGTGTGCCACGGGCCAGTCCCACCACTGCTCCATCTTGTAGATGTCATCGGGTCGGCGCCTCGGCACCTCGCTGGAGAGCACGAAGAAGATCCCCGTCTCGCCCGTCGTGCGGAACTGCTCTTCCACGTGTTCCAGCACGCGGAGGTCGCGCCAGAGCGCTTTGCTGACGGCCATCCTCGTTACGTGGGTGAACACGTAGTCGGGTCGGTAGCCGAGCAGGGTCTCGGCGTAGCGACGCAGCTTGTCCTTGCTGGCCTGCGCCTGCTCGAGCGAGATGTGATCCGCGGGAATGCCGTTATAGGCCAGATCGATGTCGACGTGCTCGAAATCGCGGCCCATGAACATGAGCTCTTTGACCACGTAGTCGCCGACGGCCAGGATGTTGTCGCAGTGCCTGGCGGCCTCGACGAGGGCAAACTTGAAGTAGCCTCGCTGCGAGCCGAAGACGTCCTCGACGTGTAGACCATCGGGCATGGCCGCACCCAGGACGTTGTAGAACATGGTGTCGTGGCCGGAGTGCTCCTCGACGAGTTTCCGCATCGGGGCGACCTCGTGCGCGTAGAAGACGGTCCGCAAGGCCGGGTGACCGTCGAACATCGCAGCCAGCGCAGTGGGAACGCCCATGAATTCATGGCCCAGGATGACGCACTCGTCCTGGCAGGCGCCCAGCGCCTTGAGGGCAGCTACCGCGGGCTGGGCGATCTTAACGTACTGGTCGTACTCCCATGACTCTTCGTAACGGTCGGAGGCCACCTGGAAGCGGTGGTACAGGGCCGCTTTGAAGTCGTTCAGACGCGACAGGTCCATCCTGCCTATGTCGATCAGCAGTACCTCGGGGCGAGCGGTGGTTGCCCCCTGCGGGCAGCGGAACTGACGGCGGCCATAGACCAGGTCGACATTGAACGCCCGCTGGACCTCCTGGAGCCGTCTGCCCGCCGGATGGTCGATCTTGCCGTCCAGACTGGAATACAGCACCTCTCCGTCGGGCCCCAACCGCCTCTCGGCCGGACCCTCGGTTGTGAACAGCGGGGCGATCAGTATGGACCGTCCGACCGCCTGGTCGTACGCGCGGCAGGTCAGCAGACCCTCGAGCACCGCGCCGATGCCACCCACCTTCTCCACCGCCTCGTGCGTAACGTGCACTACCGTCCGCATACCCACCTCAGCAGCCCCGCCGGGCACTCATGCAGCCGCCGGTTCGGTACATTTTCACTGTCTGCATATCGACCGGCCGGTCAAGACGCGTTAGCCGTATGCCATCCGATAATATGGCGGCATGCCCTCAGACCCATTCATCGTTCAGGAAGGCTGACGGTTTCGCAGGTGGCACCACTGCCCAGAGTTACGTAAGTTTGTACATAGTAATTACTTACGCTCCACGTCGCGCAGGTGTGGGTGCGAGAGAAACCCGATTGTCGCCCACCTATTTGCGGTCGGGCTACGAGGAGGCCTGTTCCTGGGCTCGCTGCTCGAGCCGAGGGATTTGCCCGCGAAGTGCGTCGGCCTGCGGGCTCTTGGGGTATTTGTCGATCAGGTCGCGGGCTTGCTCGAGGGCCTCTCCGTAGCGATGGCGTCTGATGAGTTCCTTAATGTCGCGCTCGGCGTGCTGGCGGGTCTCGATCTCGGCGTTGGCCCGGAGTGTGGGCAGCTTCTCGCGGATCAGGCGGGCGGCGTCGGTGTCACCGTGCTTGGCGAGGAACTGCTCGGCCCTGGCCGTCGCCTGACTCCACTGCCTTGCCGTGACCGCCTGCTCAATCTGCCTTTGGAGTTGCCTGCGCTGCTCGGCTTCTGCGAGCGTCCGCTCTCGCTTGACGCGGTCGCGGAGTTCGGCGACGTCGGTCGAATCGGGGTACTTCAGGACCAAGTCCTCGACCAGCCGCTCGGCCCGGTCCCACCGACTCACACTCATGAACTCGCCGACTCGACGGCGAGCATCGGCCAGGTCGGCGGCCTGACTTTCGTCACGCGCGGTGTGTATGCGTTCGCGCAGGGTCGACGCCTCTTCGGGCCTTTCCCACCGCGTCTCCAATTCGTCGGCGAGTTGACGCGCCTGTACGAATCGCCCTTCCAGCAGCAGGTCGTCGATCTCGCGATGCAAGGCCTGGCAGCGCTGTGCCGCCATCCGCTCCCATCGCGTGCGGCGTTGCTGCTCGGTCAGAAGACTTGCTTCCTGGATAGCCTCGAGCAGAGTGAGCATTCGGTTCGCCTGCTGCTGCAGAATGGCTGTTGCTGGGGCGGGCGCCTTGGCTGACGGCGGGCGGGTTACAGCGGGGGTAGCCTGTGCCGGAGAGATGGCGGTCGACTCGCGCTGCCACTGCTCGACCCGCTCAGCCAGTTCCCGTGTCGCGTCGCCCACCTGCACCAGCACGCCCAAGGCGAATAGTGCGGCCGCGTAGGACAGTGCGAAGACGATCGCGGCGACCGCAAGCAGGATAGCCTTGGGCGGCACGGACTGACCGGGTGCGGCGATCGTCGCCAGCCCCGCCAGCGGCCCGCCAAAGCCTATCAGTGCCACCACGACCGCGAGGACCTGAAGCAACCTTGCGCTGATCGTCGCGAGACTCACTCTCGGTGTTCGCTGGCCGCTGCCCAGCGCGGCAAGGTCGGTCTCCAGCAGGCTCTGCTCGTCTTGTTCGGACTCGGTTGGCTCGATCTGGTTCATGTTGCTCCCGCCCATCCCATTCGCTCAGCTTACCACTGGACGCGGTTCTCCGCACGTGCAGCATTCACCTCAGTTTGACGCCGGTTGTCAACGGTCGGCCTCATCCGATCGAGTGTTCAGGGTCTCATTCATGCTGCCGCTGCGGAAACCGCGAAGGTCCATGGCGACGAACGTGTACCCGATACGCCGAAGGTGGCGTTCGATGCGATCTCGCGTGGCCGGCTGCATCAACTTGGCGATCCGATCGGCCGGCACCTCGATACGGGCCAGATCGCCATGGTGGCGGACGCGACACTGCCGCAGTCCGAGCCGGTGCAGTAGGGCCTCAGCCTCGGCCACCATTTGAAGCTTGGCCGGCGTGATGGTCTGCCCGTAGGCAATGCGAGTAGCCAGGCAGGGCATGGCCGGCTTGTCGGCGGTCGGCAGCCCCATTCGCTCACTGAGCGTGCGGATATCCTGCTTGGTCAACCCCGCCTCGGCACAGGGCGCTCGAACGCCGTGCTCGTGCCCGGCGCGGATGCCCGGCCGCCAGTCGTCGTGGTCGTCGGCGTTGACTCCGCAGATGAGCTGATGGAAACCTTGTCGAGCGGCGACCTGTTTGATCTGCTTGTAGACGAGCTTCCTACAGTGGTAACAGCGATCGGCCTGGTTGGCGATGAAATCCGGATCTTCCATCTCATGCGTATGGATGACCTGGTGGGTGACCTGCATCTGCCGGGCTGCCTGCCGGGCAAGCTCCACTTCGCCCGGCACGGCGGTTTCGCTTTCGGCGGTGACGGCCAGCACGTCGCCGGCCCCCAAGGTGTCGGCCGCTACCTTCAGCAGGAACGTGGAATCGACGCCGCCTGAAAAGGCCACCGCGACGCGGCCGAGTGATCGGAGCAAGCCGCAGGCTTCGTCGAGCTTGGCGTCGAGACTTTTTTCAGCAGGCATGACAAGGCCTTTTTCGCCGGTCCTGCTATGATATGCGTCGCCCGCAAGGCGGGCAAATCAGACCGCGCGGCAGGTCGGCCACTGAGGCGTGTGCCGGGCAGACCAGCGGGTCGGCGGCGTGCGCCGGGTTGACAGAACAGGGGTACTGCAACGGTGCGTAAAGGCAGGCGAAAAGCGGCGATGGTCGAACCCCCCGGGCACATTACCGAGCGCCTCAGACGCCTGCGCGAGATCATGCGCCGACGAAATCTGTCCGCTTTTCTTGTCACCGATCCGGTTGATCAATTCTATTTGACCGGCTTTGACGGAGAGGACGGGGCGGCACTGATCAGCGCGAGGCAAGTCCATCTGATGACCGACAGCCGGTTCGACGAAGTGGCCGACCGGGACGCGCCGTGGGCGAACAAGATCGTGCGGCGCGGCGGGCTGACCGAAGCGGTGGGCAAGCTGCTCAATCGGCGCCGCGTACGCCGGGTGGGCGTTCAATCGAGCCACATCAGCATGCATGATGCTACGGAGTTGCGCCGGGTTGCCGGCGGGGCGAGGCTGGTGGCGATGCCCGGTGCGCCCGACGAGCTGCGTCTATGCAAGGACGCGACCGAAGTGGCGACGATCCGGCGGGCGATCGACATTGCACAGAAGGCATTTATTGCCACGAAAAGGCGGATAAAGATCGGCCTGACCGAGCGTCGGATCGCCGCCGACCTGGAGCATGAGATGCGGCGGCTTGGCGCCGACGCGGCAAGCTTCCCCACGATTGTTGCGATAGGACCGAACGGGTCGCTGCCTCATGCCCGCCCGGGCGACCGGCGGGTGGAACGAGGGTCAGCGATTTTGATCGACTGGGGTGCGCGTGTGAGTGGCTATTGCAGTGACTTGACCCGCGTGGTGTTTGTCGCTAGAATCCCGCCACGACTTGGGAAGGTGTACCAAGTCGTTTTGGATGCGCAACTTAGAGCAATCCAGGCCATTCGGCCGCAGGTCCGGGCGGATCGGGTTGACGCAGTCGCGCGCCGACGAATCACCCGTGCCGGTTACGGTAAGCGGTTCGGTCACGGGTTGGGTCACGGGCTCGGCCTGAAGGTTCACGAGCAGCCCCGTGTTTCTCGATTAAGCAAGGCCAAGTTCCAGCCGGGCATGGTCTTCACTGTCGAGCCAGGGGTATACCTGCCGGGCGTAGGCGGTGTGCGGATCGAAGACGACGTTCTGGTGACACCCGAGGGAGTCGAGGTGCTGTCGACGCTCGGCAAGGGTTTGCAGGAAATGGTGCTTTGAGCATGGCAAAACGCGTGACGAAAGCAAGCAAGCGTACGGGTAAGAGCGGCTCTCGCGCGGCGCGGAGCAAAGGGCGCGGCGCCGATCTGCTAACCATTGGCCAGATACGTCAACTGGTGGAGCTCATGGTGGCCAATGACGTACAATCCATCCATATGTCCGATGGCGAGTTGCGTCTGGCTATCCGCCGGGGGCCCCAGTGGGACAGCATGCCGGCCGCGCATGCCGTGGCCCCGCCGGTGTCTGCGGCCAGCCCTGCCGGGGCTATGATAGGGGGTGCGCGCGCCGAGCCGGCGAAGCCGCAGGCCGAATCGCAGCAGGCCGACGAGGGACAGGCCTCGATTGAGTCACCCATGGTGGGGACCTTCTATGCCGCGCCGGATCCCGACTCGCCTCCGTACGTCACGGTGGGCAGTGAGGTTACGCCGGACACGGTGGTCTGCATTGTCGAGGCCATGAAAGTCTTCAACGAAATCAAAGCGGAGATCTCAGGTACGATTGAGAAGGTCTGTGTAGAAAACGCCCACCCGGTGGAGTTCGGCCAGCCGCTTTTCTTGGTCAGACCCAAAGCGTAGTTCGGAGATTTGGCGGCCTAACGGCGGGGGCGGTGCGGCTGATCGACCCCGCCACGGTGACAGGTTCATGTTCTCTCGCATCCTCATTGCCAACCGTGGAGAGATCGCCCTGCGAATCATGCGGGCGTGCAAGGAATTGGGCGTTCAGTCGGTGCTGGTCTACTCGGAGGCCGACCGGGATGCAGCCTACCTGGGCCTGGCGGACCAGGCCATCTGCATCGGGCCCGCCAGGCCGTCGGAGAGCTACCTGAAAAGCGATCGCATCATCGCGGCCGCGGAGGTGTCGGGGGTGGATGCGATCCATCCGGGGTACGGCTTTCTGGCGGAGAATGCGCGTTTTGCCGACCAGTGCCGCGAATCGAAGATGGAGTTCATCGGGCCGACGGCCGAGTCGATGACGATGCTGGGCGACAAAGCCAAGGCCCGTCAGGTGGCCCGACGCGCGCGAGTAGCCATCGTTCCCGGCAGCGAGGGCCCGCTCGAAGACGACGAAGAGGCCTTCGCCGTCGCCGACGAGATCGGCTATCCCGTGATCGTGAAGGCGGTTTCGGGCGGCGGCGGACGCGGGATGCGAATCGTTCACGACGCCCAGGGCTTGACCAACGCCTTGAGCCACGCACGCCTGGAGGCCGAAGCCGCCTTCAATGATGCCAGCGTCTACCTGGAGAAGTACATCGAGAAGCCACGGCACGTGGAGGTGCAGGTGCTCGGCGATCTGGCGGGCAACGTGGTACACCTGTGGGAACGCGACTGCACGGTGCAGCGCCGGCACCAGAAGCTGGTGGAGGAGTCGCCCTCGCCGGCCATCGGTCCTGAGACGCGACGGGAACTCTGCAAGGCTGCGGTGCGGCTCGCCCGAGTTGCCACGTACAGTTCGGCGGGCACGTTCGAGTTTCTCGTGGACGAGAAGGAGCATTTCTACTTCATTGAGGCCAACACGCGCATCCAGGTAGAGCATCCGGTCACCGAGATGGTGACGGGGTTGGACCTGATCAAGTGGCAGTTGCGAATCGCCGCGGGAGAGGCGATCTCGTTCAAGCAGAGAGAGGTGCGCGAGCAGGGGGCGGCCATCGAGTGCCGCATCAATGCCGAGGATCCGGAGAACGGCTTCCGTCCCTGTCCCGGCACGATTGAGCATCTGCGTATTCCGGGCGGCCTGGGGGTGCGTTTTGACTCGCATGTGTATGCGGGCTACACGATCTCGCCGGCCTACGATTCGCTGATCGGCAAGCTGATCGTGCATGCCCCGACACGCGACGAAGCGATCGACCGCATGCTGCGGTGTCTCGAGGAGTTCGCCATCGCCCCTATCAAGACAACGGTTCCCTTGCACCGGCAGATTCTCGACCATCGTCTCTTCCGGCAAGGGCGGGTCCATACGAGCTTTGTGGAGCAACTGGGTTAGATCAGTTTTGGTGCGGCAGCTGCAACACACAAGGAGTGAACCGATGAAGAGCACCTTACTTGTAGGCAACGCGGTGATCGGGCAGGCGGGCGGCCCGACCGTGGTCATCAATCAGACCCTGGTCGGGGTCATCGAGGAAGTGCAGAAGTACGACCACATTCGACACCTGCTGGGGGCCAAGCACGGCGTCAAGGGCATCGTAGCGGAGGACTTCATCGATCTGAAGCGGCAGCCGCGTCACATGCTCGAGTTGGTGGCCCGTACGCCCGGTTCGGCGCTGGGCGCCACGCGCGACCGCCCGGACCGCGAATACTGCGAGCGCATCTTCAAGGTGTTCCGCAAGTACGACGTGAGGTACTTCTTTTACATCGGAGGAAACGACTCAGCCGAGGTCGCGCAGATCGTCAACCAGGTCGCGCAGGACGCCAGGTATGAGCTTCGCGTCATCCATCTGCCCAAAACCATCGACAACGATCTGCTGGCCAACGACCACTGTCCGGGCTACGGATCGGCGGCTCGATTCGTCGCCATGGCCTTTATGGGGGACAACCAGGACAATCGCGCGCTGCCGGGCGTGAAGGTCAACATCCTCATGGGGCGCGACGCCGGTTTCATCACGGCGGCCAGCATCCTGGCGCGCATGCGCGAGGACGACGGACCGCATCTGGTGTACGTGCCCGAGAAGCCGGCATCGATGGATCGTCTCGTCGAGGACGTCTCCGCGGTGCACGACAAGTGGGGGCGTTGCGTGGTGGCGGTCAGCGAAGGCATTCGCGACGAGGAAGGCGAACTCTGGGTGGAGCGAATCCGCACACAGGTCAAGGGCGGATTGGGCAACAAGGATGCGTTCGGCCACACCCAACTGTCGGGCACCGGCGCCCTGGCAGACTTCATCGCCGAGTCTATCAAGCGCAAGTTGGGCAAGCAAATCGCGCGCGTCCGTGCCGACACATACGGGTACCTTCAGCGCTCGTTCCCCGACATCTACAGCGAAGTCGACGCCGACGAGGCGAGGCTCGTGGGCCAAATGGGGGTGAGCTATTCGCTCGACGCCGACCAGGACGGCAGCGTGGCGCTGGTGCGCCTGCCGGCCACCACCTACTCGGTAGGCACGAAGCTGGTCCCCCTCGAGGCGGTAGCCCCACACAAGCCGCCGAAGTTCAGAATTCTCGACGCGCAGTACATCGCCAACGACGGGAACAACATCCACGACAGCTTCCGCGAGTACGCCCTTCCGTTGGTGGGCGACCTGCCGAGAATCGGCTGGTTCGAGCAGATCACGATCCCGCCGCTCGAGGACGTCCAATAGCCGCGCCAGCCTGGCTTGCAGCGGCTCGGGCGGCAGGTGGGTATCGATCGCGCGCGGAGGGCTGTAGCCGCCGATGAGTACCGCCTGCGGACCATCCCCCAGCGAGACTCTTGTCGGAGAGGACGGTGGTGCGGGGCGGTGCGGACATGCGAGTCGCCGGCGATGGCCTCTGTATGCCGCCCCGTTCGGCCAGGCGCTAGCGATCGCGCTGTACATCACGGGCCAGCCGCTGTTGGGGTTGAACATCGAGGACCGCCCCGACCTGGTCGGCCTGATCGGCGCAGCGGGAACGGCCACCTACGCGCTGGCTTGTTGGTTGCTGCGACCTGTCCTGAATCGAGTCAATCCGCGCCTGTCGACCGTGGCCAGCACGCTGACCCAGGCCGCATTGGTGGCGTCCATGGGCCGGGCCGGTTCGCTCTATGCACTCATGGCCCTGGCTGCCGGCACGGGGATAGCGATGTCCTTCTTCTGGCCGCCTCTGATGGGCTGGCTGTCGGCCGGGGTGGAGGAGCGAGCACTGAATCGCCGGCTCGGCCGATTCAACCTCATGTGGTCGACCGGACTTTTACTGGGCCCGTTCCCCAGCGCCGCACTGTTTGAGCTTGCCAACTGGCTGCCATTCGCAGTCGCAGCCGGCGTATTGATCCTGGTTGCATCCCTGTTGTTGACGCTGGCCCCCGCACCCGCCGCCCGAAGCGGCCATACGGAAGCGGGAGGAGTTGCCCGTGTCGCATCGACCGATGCCAGACTCACCGGATTTCGCTACGCCAGTTGGATTGGATTGTTCTTCGGCTACGCCATAACGGGGATGTTTCGATTCCAGCTACCGGCTCTGTTCCGCCACCTCGAGATTCGCGACGCGATATTCGGCGCCGTGATGGCCCTGTTGACCGGCGCCATGGCGATGGGGTTTCTGCTTCTGGGCCGCACGGAGATATGGCACTATCGCCCTCGTCTGCATAGCGCGGTCCAACTCGTCATGGCGGCCGTCGTGTTGAGTCTGGTATGGGCCGGGCAAGCCGCCGAGATCGGACTCGTCGTCGTCGTCGCCGGTCTATGCCTCGGGCTCATCTACTCGTGCAGTATCTTCTACAGTGTGACGGGTTCCCTGGGGCGGACCAGCTCACTCATGGCTGTGCACGAAGCGTCCTTGTCGTCGGGCGTTGTCTTTGGGTGTCTGATCGGCGGGTACGCAACGCAGTACGTTTCGATCCGTGCGACCTATCCGCTTTGTGCGGCCCTGCTGTTGGTGGGCCTGGTCATCCAGCAGTTTCTCTACCGCTTCATCCCGCCCAAACGTGCTGGAGACTACGCACCACCAGGCTGACCGACGTGACTGCCAGGATGCCATAGATCAGTACGTTGAAGGTGTCGGCCGCGAGGCGCCGATTCAGCCACGCACCGAACCATACCCCTAACGGAGCGAGCGGAACAAGCCACAGGCCCGCCTTCAGCGTCGCGGGGGTGATCAGCGGATCGGTAGTGATCAGCGGATCGGCGCCGCCCAGAAAGACCGGCACCTTGATCAGAAAGATCGGCACCTTCACCGAATTGAATATCAGGTAATAGCGTACGCAGGTGCCCACGAACTGCCGAGGCTCGAGCTTCTGCGGGAGCAGGAACATCGTCACGATGCCGCCGGCCGCGTGGGCGAGTGCCGTCGACACGCCGGCGGCCAGGCCGAACGGCATGGCCTGATACCAGTGCGGGCGCCACGGCCTCTCGCGATGCTCGGTGTAACGCTGCTCCCAGCGCCGGATGACCTGTAAGACGATGAACGTTACGCCGAGCAACCCCACGATCAGCTTGATCCACTGCCCGTCGATGAAGCCGAACAGGCTGCGCCCCACGATGATGCCGGCCAGCGTCCACGGCGCCAGCAGTGCGATCGCCCGCCAGTTTCCCTGTCGCGGGTAGGCACGCAAGCTGCACACATCGCACGCAATCAGCAGGGGCAGCCACATGCCCGCTGCCGCAGCCGCAGGCAACTGCGTCATCAGAAGCGGCGTCGACACCACACCCGCTCCGCCGCCGAATCCGCCCTTCGACACCGCCGTCATGAGCATGGCAAACACGGCGATCGGAATGTAAAGCGACAGTTGGACGTCGGCGCCGCCCGGGACGATCCAGTCCATGCTCAGCTCCACAATATCCAAACTAGGGTGAAATTCGATGTGTCGATCACGCGGTTAACCCCATAGGCGCCGGCCGGGCATGGACTTGAGCATATCGTGCACGTCAAAAAGCAGATGGGGAATGGCCAGCTTCTCCGGACATCGCGGCAGACACTCGCCGCACTCGGTGCAGTGATCGCCGGTCCATCCCTGAAACCAGTCGTCGCTGCCGTTGAGCATGTTGTAGCGGTATCGGCCATACGCGTGCATGTCGAACACGCAGGCCATGTTTCTGAGGCGCAACAGGTTCGGCACGTCGATGAATTCCGGGCAGGGCAGACATTGCCCGCAGACGGTGCAGTAATCGCTGCCGAGCACCTTCCGCCACTGCGCATCCCAGCGGGCAAGGGCGGCCACCTCCTCATCTGACAGCGGCCCATCGTTGTCGGCCGCCTCCATGTGAAGGTCGAAGTCCTCCACCCTTTCTGCCCCAAGCGACAGCGTATGGACCTCGGGCTTGGCAAGCAGCCACCGCGAGGCCAGGTGCATCGGGTGGAACGGGGCCGACAGGTCGCGAAGACGCTGCGGCGGGTCGAACAGCATGCCCCCTTTGTCGTTGGGCGAAATGATGAACACGCCCATGTCGAGCTGCCGGGCGCGCACGACCGCAGGCCACAGCGTCTGCATGAAATAGTAGTAGTGGAGGTTGACCGATTCGAAAAGTTCGGTGTTGATCGTCTCCAAAATGATTTCGAGCGAACCGTGCGTCGA
>CBFCZG010000091.1:0-12966 GCA_965602375.1 uncultured Phycisphaerae bacterium
TATCACCGAAGCCTGGAACTCGACGAGACGATGGCCGACGCCCATGCGGGGCTCGGCGTGGTCCACATGACGATGTATCTGCTTGACAGTAGGGCCGACAGTGACTACGAGAAGGCCATCGAGAGTTGGCACCGATCGCTCGAGCTGAATCCCGATCAACCTGTGCTCAAGCGGCTGCTGACCAAGTACCGTCACAAAACCGTGCCGCCGGACCTGTTACGGGACGACTGACCTATGAACGCCGCGATGACAGGAACGTGCTTCACTGCAATACGCGTGTTGGCAGGTGGGCTTGTACCACTTGCGTGTCTCGTTTGCGGGTGTGGGTCGGCGCGTCTCGATGTCGACCCATCGATGTTGTGCCGGGCCATCGCTCGAGCCGAGCAGCACCGTGTGACCGAGGGGCTATACCGCGCCGCACGGGGCGACGCGGCAAGCCGCGATGTGTTCGACTATCCCCGGCTCGCCAGCGACATCACCGGTGGGGCCGCCGCCTCCAGACCCGCCGAGCGCGAGAGACGACTCGATGAGAGGGGGCCTCGCGGCGACCTGTGGGCGACGGTGTCGGGCGACCTCCGGGCCATGCCCAAGGACCTGTGGACCGATGCGAAGGCCACCTTCACCGACACGACGAACCTGATGGTTCTCGGTGTGGCGGGTGGCGCGTCGCTGGCGCTGCGCCCGGAAGTGGACGACGACATCGAGGGCAAGTTCGACCGCTCCCGATCGCTGCGACCGGTGTGGGGCGACGTCTTCGGCGCCCTGGGCAATCCGGGAACGCACTTTGCGTTGGCTGGTGCGTGGTATCTGGCCGGGGCCCTTCAGCAGGACAACAAGACGTATGAGGTCGGCAAAACGCTGTTTTCGGCGTTGACCATCAACGGCGCCGTCACGGTCGCTCTGAAAGCCGCCGCGTGCACCGATGTGCCCAACGGCGAGCCGTGGGGCTGGCCGTCGGGTCACACGTCCAGTTCGGTGTGTTTTGCTGCTGTGATGCACGAAGTGTACGGTCCCTGGGTGGGCGTTCCGTTGTATGGGGTCGCGGGGATGGTGGCTTTGGAGCGTCTCGACGACCGAGAGCATCACTTCAGCGACGTGGTATTCGGCGCTGCGCTGGGTTGGGTGGTCGGCCATACAGTCGCCAGCGGCCATCGCCCCCAGATCTTTGGAGGAGAGGTGCTGCCCTATGCCGATCCGGCCACGGGTGCGGCCGGGCTGGTGTGGGTGAAGACACTCAAGTAGCCAGGCCCGAATCGCGGGTGGGCACTGCCGACGGGTTGACACGCCCCGGGCGAATCGGGAACATAGAGTTCTATATCGTAATGGTCGCCACTCAGTCGACTCTTTAAGGGACAGCTAATGAACGTGAAAGTCCTACTCGACGAGAAGGAAATCCCCCGTCAATGGTACAACCTGGCAGCCGATCTGCCGACGCCGATGCAGCCGCCGCTCGGGCCCGACGGCAACCCCGTCAGTCCGGACATGCTGGCACCGGTATTCCCGATGAACCTGATCGAGCAGGAGGTCAGTGCGGAGCGGTGGATCGACATCCCTGAGGAGGTGCTCGACATTCTGTACAGGTGGCGACCCTCGCCGTTGCACCGGGCGAAGTATCTCGAGGAGGCGCTGGGAACTCCGGCCCGTATTTACTACAAGAACGAAGGCGTGAGCCCTCCGGGCAGTCACAAGCCGAACACGGCCGTTGCCCAGGCCTGGTACAATAAGCAGTTCGGCATCAAGAGCATTTCCACCGAAACCGGTGCCGGTCAGTGGGGCAGCGCTCTGGCCTTCGCATGCGCCCTACTCGGCCTCGAGTGCAAGGTGTTCATGGTTCGCATCAGCTTCGATCAGAAGCCGTTCCGCCGTCTGATGATGGAGACGTGGGGAGCGAAGTGTGTTCCGAGCCCGAGTACGGAGACCAAGGCCGGCCGCGACGTGCTGGAGCGAGATCCGGACACACCCGGGAGCTTGGGCATTGCCATCAGTGAAGCCATCGAGGCGGCCGTCACCGACCCCGGCGGCAAGACGCGGTACTCGCTCGGCAGCGTGTTGAACCACGTGCTGCTGCATCAGACGATCATCGGTCTGGAGGCCAAGAAGCAACTGGCCAAGATCGGCGAGAACAAGGTGGATATGCTGATCGGCTGTGCCGGCGGCGGGGGCAACTTCGCCGGGTTGGCCTTCCCGTTCGTGAACGACAAGATCCACGGCGAGGACATCACGATCATCCCGGTGGAACCGACAAGCTGTCCGACCATGACCCGCGGCCCGTTCGCGTACGACTTCGGCGATACGGCCATGACCACGCCGCTGCTGCCGATGCACTCGTTGGGTCACGGGTTTGTGCCGCCGCCGATCCATGCAGGCGGTCTGCGCTATCACGGCATTGCGCCGCTGATGAGCCAGGCGATCGTCGAGGGGCTGCTCGAGCCGCGGGCCTATCACCAACTCGAGTGTTATGCGGCCGCGGTACAATGGGCTCGCACGGAGGGCTTTATCTCGGCTCCTGAGACCAGTCACGCGCTTGCCTGCGTGATCGAAGAGGCCAAGAAAGCCAAGGAAGAGGGCAAGGAGAAGGTCATCCTGCTCAACTGGAGTGGGCACGGCTTGATGGACCTGACCGGGTACGAGCGTTACCTCAGCGGGCAGTTGGAGGATTTCCCGCTGCCGGAGGACATCCTGAAGGAGTCGCTGGCCGCGCTGGAAGGACTGCCCAAACCACAGGTGGCCAAGTCCGGGAAGTGGTAGGAGCCGGGCGGCACATCGACCCGGTGGTGGGTGGGGCTGCTAAGCATGGCCATGGGCGTGAAGATTGAAGCGCACGACCAGCGTGAGGCATACTGTCGCATGCTGGGCCATTCGGTGCCGTTTCGTTATTGCCGCCGGGTGGCCGACGGTCTGCCCTGCGGGAAGATCCTGGACTGCTGGTTTCAGTGCTTCGACGTGGGGGCATTTGTGAGGAAGCACTACACGCCCGAACAGATCGGGCACTTCTTGTCGCCGCCCAAGCCGAAGATGACCTCACTGGTGGAGTTGATCGAACGGGCCAAGGCCGCCCGCAAGCCGACCGACCCGTCCGGCTGACCCTACAAGCCGCCGCCAGGCGCCGACCTGGGACATCGGACGTGCCAACCGCCGGTCAGCGACGGCGCCCGTTCTCGTTGAAGATAAGACAGGACCGACCATAGCGGTCGGTCCTGTATTCAATCCACTTCAACAGGCGCAACCTACTTGCGGCCGGAAAGCCACACCGCCTGCGATCACGGCTTAACCGGGGTGCGATCACCCATATGAGCTTTTACCACGCTGTAGTCGGCCGTCGTCACGCGACCCGAGCCGTTCAGGTCGCAGCATGCGTCGGTGTACTCGGCCATGTGAGCCTTGACCTCGGAGTAGTCGGCCGTGGTTACACGTCCGCTGCCGTTGGCGTCTCCGTACAGCGCGCACACATCGAAGCCGAACGGCTGCACCGCAAAACCGGCCGCCGGCGTGATGTGATACCACGTCAGATCGGTCAGGATCGCGCCGCCTTCGACGGCCCGGAGCGTCACGCCGTCCGGCTCGATCGAGTAGGCAAACCCGCTGCCCTTCTCGGCGGCCGCGCCGAAAATGCTCAGCGCCGGCGCGCCGCCGCCCGGCAACGCGATGGGCGCATCAAACGTCAGCAGCATCACGTTGTTCTGGGTCTTGCACCAGGTGCCGTCGGCCACCGGCTGGCTCGAAACCAATAGCGGCTCGCCCGTGATGGCGACCAGTTCGATGCCGTCGCCCGTGGCGAGGTTGCGCGAGTATTGCTTGTCGACCGGATTGTTCCAGTGCTCGTGTGTGCCGAGGCTGCCCATGGGCGTGCCGTCGCCGTCCGGGTCGTAGGTAATGCCGGCCGGCCACTCCGTCGAAGACGCCGCCTGCCCAATGTAGTCATCGCCGCCGTACACGCTGCTGGGGAAGCCGAGTTGGCTGTTGCCGTAGATGGCCGACTCGGAGTACAGGAAATCGTAGCCCACCGAATCGACCGCCACCGGATCCTGCGAGACGAACAAGCTGCTGGGCCAATCGCCGTTGAACGGCGGCATGTTCCACTGAATCACGCCCGAGCCCGCGTCGTAACCGCTCCACAATCCGTCAACCAGATAGAGCAGCCCCTTGCCTCCCGTGTCGGGGTGGCCGAGCAAATCGACTAGCGTGCGGTAGCGGCTATAGCCAGGCGTCTGATACGGCAGGGCGGTGTGCATCCCGCCGCGGTAGCGCCCCGCATCGGGCGTATGGCACATCGAGCCATAGTAGTTCTTGCCGCACAGCGTTACGCCGCCGCCCTCGTGACCCTTCAAGTCCGACAGATTGATGTGGTAGGTGGCGTCAACGTAGGCTTGCGGCATGTAGTCGCGGTACGACCCGACCACCCCGTCGCTCCAGTGGATCTCGTGATTCGGATCGTTGGACGACACAGCAAGCGTGCGACCGAGGATGCCGACCTTGTCGAGGTACACCACGTTGGGAAACTCGTCGTGCAGGCGGGTATACAGGTGATTGGGGAAATACGTAACCGTGTCGCCGATCGAGATATCGGCCTGTGGCACACCCCCGGCATACACCAACTGGCGAAGCAGCGCCAACATCACTTCCGTCGACGTGTTGATCTTCCACAGAGCGTCGATCTGGTCGTAGGTCGACAGGTTCATCCAACTGTCCGCAATCGACCCGACGAAGTTCACCTTGATTGAGATGCCTTCGCCGGCCGTATAGCCCTCATCGCCGCGGCTGTGTGTCGTGTTGTAGTGGTGAAACAGCGCGTCCCAGGCGTCGACGTCGGTGACTTCGTCAGTGAGGGCACGCACCGCCCGCGACATCATTGCGTCGACCGCGGCCTGGTCGAGATTGTTCGGATCCCAGTAGTATCCCGTCGAGCCGTTCCAGTCGTTGGCGTTGGGGTCGTGCACCCACACGACGCGTCCGGGGTTGATGCCCTTGGCCACGCCGATCGGCACATTGGGTCCGGGCACGGCTGCACTCACCGGCGCGTCGGGCATGTAATGCACCACCAACAGCGTGCCGCCGACCGCCATCAGCAAACAGACGCACGCCAACGCCAGACGCGATTGCCCCAACAATTGCCGCGCTTTGGTGATGGTGATCGCCGAGGCGATGACCCCCACCAGCCAGACCACGAACCCGCCGGCCAGCGGAGCGGCCACGCGTTGACATGGGTAGATGTAGCGGCTGGGCTTGGGAACCACCCGTATCAGAAACCACACCAGTGAGACCAGCCCGACGACAGGCACCAGCCACCGGACGACCCAGGGGAAATCCCTCGGCAGAATGACCCGCTTGCCGGTCTTGGGACACACTCGACCTACACTGAAAAGCTTGTGACGTAACATGGTTGGACGGTCGCTCCTAACCCCATACCGTACCATGGGGACCCGATTTGGGGACAGCCGGGACCCTCTATACACACCTACTAAAAGTCTATCAGATCGGGGCGGGAAAACCAACAAGCCTGTCGCGTGGGCGGTATCGGGCGCGGGCGCCCATGCTTATCGGGCCCGGCCGGTTCGAGCCGATCGCCGCCGCTTTGCCGCTTTGCCTTTTTTCATCTGGGCGACATCGCGTAACGGCAGCCGGGCCGCCCCCCTGCCTTTGCGTGTACCCAGCGGCTTCTCGCTGGCCAGACGGCGCCTGGCCGCCAGCACGGCATGACGATACTGCGGCAGCCACTTCGCCTGGGCCACCAGCATATCGTCGGTCATCTGCCAGATCTCCGGCGGGTTGCAGACGGCAGCGGTCAGGGGGTCGTGCAACATGGCCTGCTTGAGCAGTGTGACGTCGCCGGCCACAGCCGCCTGAACGGCCATGCGCTGAACGTTGATGCTGGCCATACACGTAGCCGCGCAGGCCAGGGGCAGCGGACCCACCTGTGGGATGTTCACTCCGTTGCGGTCGACATAGCCGGGCACCTCCACGACGCAGTCGTCCGGCAGATTCGGGATGCAGCCGTTGTTGCGGACGTTGAAGTGTCCTCGGTAGCAGCGCCCCGACTCGAGCGATTCGATGATGTAGCTTCCGTGCTCGTGCCCGCGGTGGGCCGCACCGATAGGTTCGTCGTCGGCTGCCAGCTCCTTGGCGAAGTCGCTCTTGAACCAGTTGCGTTGCTCGGCGCATACGCGCAAGTACCCGCCCGTCTCACCGTGGATCCAGCTCGAAAGATCGATCCATCGCCGTATTTCCTTGGTGCGTTTGCGGTACCAGGGCACATACTCGGATAGATGTCCGTTGGATTCCGTGCTGTAGTAGCCGAAGCGGCGGAGCACGTCGATGCGAACCTTCTCGGTCCTGCTGTAGACCGGATGGCGCTCGAAGGCGGCCAGCAACTCCTGGCTGTCGATCTTCCGCCCTTTGTAGATGACCTGAAGGTACCACGTCTGATGATTGATGCCCGCACAGATGACGTCGACGTCTTCGATCCGCTCGGCGCCCAGCACGTTGGCGATCTGCTGCCAGCCGCCCCGTACGCCATGGCACAGGCCGATCGTATTGACCTTGCCATACTCGATGGCCGCCCAGGTGTTCATGGCGTTGGGGTTGGCGTAGTTGAGAAACAGCACGTCGTCGGCCGACACCTCGCGCATATCCTTGCAGAAGTCCAACACGCACGGGATGCTCCGCTGGCCATACATGATGCCCCCGGGCGCCAGCGTGTCGCCCACGCACTGATCGACCCCGTACTTGAGCGGGATGTCGATATCGAGGGCAAACGCCTCGAGCCCGCCGATGCGCGACACGTTGAGCACGTACTGGGCGTCGGCCAGTGCGCGGCGGCGATCGAGCGTGGACGTCAACCTAGCCGGCAGCTTGTTGGCTCGAATGTCCTTGCGGCAGAGCTGCGTGACCATATCCAGATTGCGTTTGCTGATATCCGTAAACGCGAAGTGCACGTCGGTCAGTTCCGGCACAGCCAGGATGTCGCGGCAAAGTTTGCGTGTGAACCCGACGCTGCCTGCTCCGATGAAGGCGATCTTCAGCGGCACTGTGCATACTCCCTGTCGGTTGGGCGCCCGCCTGGCCGTTGCAGGCGGGCGCGTGAGGATGCAATCGGCAAGGTTACTCGGGCGTGACCGGCGCCACCTTCGGGGCCACGGTCACGTATCCCAAATCCGGCAGACGCTCGAGGTCCACCTCCGGTGAGGGCATCGGCCGAGCGCATCGCTGATAGGCGGGTTTCTTGGCTGAGATCATCTTGCCCACTCGACAGCGCAGACTCCACAGGCCCGTCGGATCGGCCCGGCCAAACCGGAGCGTGCCGGCGTCGGTTTCGCTGGTCTTGTGGACTTGCCCGCGCAGATCCACGATCTGCTGCATGCCCGCCGCAACGGCAGGCTGAGACGCGTCATAAGCCATACCCAGAAGCGTCAGGTACTCCACGTCCTGTTGGCCCCGGCGGAAGGCCTTGAGGCGAGCCGACGGGAATACACCCTTGCTGTTGGCGTAGAACAGGCCGGTCTGCTCGCCCTTCTGCCACGCCCCGGGCTTCGCGATCGTTTGCCACGGCAGCACGCCCACGCCGCCACGGCTCCACGCCACGAGACACCAACTGGCCGGCTGCGTGTTGGGCGAGGCCGGGTTGTTGGCCGATCCGTACTCGGTGAAATAGGCCTTGCGCCACAGTGCGTGTTCGTCGTGCTCCAGCCGCGCCTTGAGGTCGCTGCCGCCGCCGAGGCACTCGAGGTCCATCACGCCCCAGAACATGTCGCGTTCGTACGGGCTATACGATATGTCGCCGCGATACCACAGCTTGGCCTGCCCCACCACCGGGCGGATCGCCTGATGGAAGAGCAGTCCGTACCATCGCAGCGCCCAGAAGTCCTGCGTGTTGACCGGCTCGTCAAAGATCCACGGTGCGGCCGATCCCATCCAGCCTTCGCCCTGTTTGTAGTAGACCTTGTTATTCAGGTAGAACTCCAGGATCGTGTCGTGCCAGCCCTGCTTGTCGCAGAACTCGGCGAACACGGCGAACTCCTTCTTCAGGGCGACCTTGTAGGCCTTGTCGAGCGCATCCTCGGGCCAGTAGCTCTTGCGATAGTGCTTGTGAATGTTGACCGGCCAGTTTTCATTGAACGGCAGATAGAAGACGTCCACCGGCTCGCCGTCGCGCGGCAGGCCCTTGAACGCCGACCCGTCCAACAGCGGGCCAAACGACTTGGCCCAGCCCGCCCAGTCGAGCCCGGTTTCCTTTCGCTCGGGCGCCATGGCCACGTCGCCGGCCCAGCCGTAATAGAGCCGGTTCAGACAACAGCGATGCTCGTGGGCCAGGCGGTAGTAGTCGAGACCACGCCCCTTCGGCGTGACCGTACCATAGGCGTTCATCTCGGGCACGAACGAGAGCTTGTTGGGCAGCGTGAAGTCCCACACCGTCAGGTTCACGGCTACCGACAGCGACTGACCACCCGAGGTGATCGTCAATGTGCCGCTCTTCTTGCCGGCCTCCGCGTCGTGCGGCACGTAGATCTCGCAGAGCACCGAAGCGTTCTTCTGCCCGGCCGCCTCCGGATCGCCGGGGTTGGGGATCGCCAGGTTTCCGCGCAGAGGCAGCAGTGCGTCGGGCAGCGGGCCGGCCGACGTGCCCGTGTAGTCAAACCGCATGACGCGAGTCTGGAGTTGCGGCTGATCGGGGAACGCAATCTCCAGCCCCACGCCCCGGCTCTTACCGGCCAGGTTGACCTGGAAGCAGACGGCCTCATTGCGTGCAGCCTGGAGGCGAACAAGCTTCTGTTTCGCCGACCAGATGTGGTTGCCGCCAAGATAGCCGTCCGGGTGCTTGGGAATCATCTTGCCGGTTGTCGGATGGAGCTTGTCGAGCAGATCGACCACCGCGACCTTCAGCCCGCCCACCTCGGGCAGCTCCTGCGACGGCGGGTACGGTTTGACGTCGATCTCAGCTATGTTGAAGACTCTGGGCGTGGCTGACAGCTTCACCGTCTTGGTCACCGGCGCGCCCACGTTGCCGGCACTGTCGACGGCGCTTACCGTCAGCTCGACCGGCTCACCCGGCTTGAAAGGCAGGTCCACGATATGCATACGGACCTGTCGGCCCGGCTTGCCGGCCATGGGAACCAGATAGCGCGGCATCGGCTTGGCCTGATCGCCGACCTTGTAAGTCACGTTGAAGCCCAGCGTCTTGCCGCCGCCTTTGTCGGCGGGGGTTGCCCAGGTCACGAGCGCCTCGCCGGCCGGCAGCCCCTCTGTCGACACCGCCATGTCCGCCACCGCCTCGGGCGCCTCATGGTCCTCGCCGTCGGTCCATACCTCGAGCCAGGGCGCCGACGAGCTTTGCTCATGGCTGTAGATGAAGCGGTTGGGGAAATAGGTCCAGGTGAACTTGTCGTTCTTGTAGGACCAAACGTTGCCCACGTCGTCGGCGACGGCAAAGCCCTCACTCAGCCCGGCCACGCGGGCTGCCACGACGTCGGGCTCGACGGCGATCGTCTGCCATCCCTTCTGGTCGGGTCGCGTGGCGTCGGCGAACCGCCAGACGGTGTGACCCCGGCCGAAGCACGCTTCCATGAACGTGCTGCCGGGAAACGCCCAGTCGCGCTTGCCCAGTTCGGCCTGCTTGAAGCAGGCGCTGCCTTCCTGCGCCTTGTACCCCGACGCGGTGCCTTCCACCCACTGCGAAGCCACGCTCGACACGCTCACGCGCAGCAACGGCTGTTTGAGGCTGGCACAGCGCACGTGCCATAGTGCCCCGGTCACCAGCTTGCCCTTCAGGCCGGCGACGTCCACATCGAAGAGCGAGTACTCCTGCTGCCCCTTCAGCTTCATCTGGCTGGCGCCGCCGTTGTTGCCCACGTCTTCCTTGTTGATCGTGCCGAACCAGGTATCGCGCGTGACCGGCAGGCGCACGGAGTCGCCCTTGGGCGGCCAGGTGGACACGGCACGCTCGGTTGGGTCACCGGCCACCGCCCTGCTCGGCCCGGCAAGCCACGACGCGAATATCATGGCGGCGAACGAAAGACCCATCCTCGACACTTGTGAATCCATAAAGCGGAACATGAAACACACTCCTGTTTGACAACTCCCCTGCCACCGGCACTCGCGGCAAACGTGTGCGAGGGCATGTTCCACCCCCGCAGCACAGACGGCGAGACAGACTAATACACCAGCGACGGGTTCGCCAGCCCCAGGCTGATCATGGGCAAGCGGGAGTACGACCTGGGGACGGACAGATCGTCCTGACCTCCCCGAGCGGGGCCCTACGTCTTCTGCCAGGGAATATCCTGACGGCCCGCAAGATGGTCGCCGAGCCGGGCCCATGAGAACAGCACGTCGGCCAGGCGATTCAGATATACGATAACCAGTTGCGGAACGCGGTTCAGCATGGCCGCCGCGATCACCGTCCGCTCGGCGCGACGACAGACCGTCCGGGCGACGTGCAGTCTGGCACCCAACTCGCTCTCGCCGGGCAGGACAAATCGGTCCAGCGATGGCAGCCGGGCTTGGCTCTCGTCGATCCACCCTTCCAGCCGTTGGATCTGGTCGTGCGTAATTCCCACGGGCGACTCGCCCGAGGGTTGGGCCAAGAGCGAGCCGATGCCGAACAGTTCGCGTTGCACCTGTCGGATCTGTTCGAGCAGAGATGCGTCGGCGCACGCAACCGCCGCCAGGCCCACGTGAGCGTTAAGCTCGTCCAACGTGCCCAGCGCGATCAGACGCGGATCGTCCTTGCGCACCCGCGACCCGTCGCCCAGTTGCGTCGATCCGTCGTCACCGGTTCGTGTGTAAAGGTTCATCGCGTCCGGGCTCATGCTCGGTGCTGCATCGACCGTCAGTCCTGATAGATCGCCCCGCTGCGATAGGCGCTCCACGTGTTCTCGAACCAGGCGTCGCTGTGCGGAATCGGCCGAACCGACCGGACCGAGAAATGGAACCGCTCATCCTCGCCCCACCGAACCTCCAGCACCACACCGCGCAGCACTCGGTCCTCCGGGCGGAACCGCCACTGCGGCAGCAGCGAATGGATCGGTGTACCCATGGGATCCAGTATCAGATGCGAGCCGCGCGACCCTCCGCCACGCCCGATGCGCTCTCGCATGGCTACAAGAAACCCCCAATGCGTCAGGCACATGTGCTCGGCTCGCAGCGCGCTGGGCCACTGCTCCTGCTTGCCCAGCTTCACACCGTGCTCTCTCAACTCGCGGTAGAGTTGCTCGGCCTGGTTGATCCCCTCGTCCAGTCCCCGGTCCGACCGCAGGAATCCGCCCTTCTCGCTCATGCGTTGGCCGATTTCGTTCTCCACCTGCTCGAGGGTCTTTCCGGCCGACTCGCCAAGAGTCAGTAGCCGCTTGGCTCGATCGATCGTCGCACGAATCTGCTGCTTGGCGCCCGCGACAAAGGCGTCGGCCGACGCCGGGTCATCTGCCAAGCGGTGCGCGATGTACTGCGCCGCCCGCAATCCGCCCACCTGCGTGGCGTTCAGGGCCGAGCCGCCCGGACGTTTCACCCCGTGGGTGCCGGCCAGTTCCCCAACGCAGAAAAGCCGATGGACGTTGGTCTCCCACCAACGGTTGACCTTGAATCCCCCGTTGCAGTGTTGATTGCAGACCGCAACCTCCAGCGGCTCGGCGGTGATGTCCAGGCCCAACTCGGCGTACAGGTCGATGCTCGGCTGATTCATATGGGCCAGGCGATCGATAGGGCGCGCCTGCAACGCGCGGCTGCGTTCCAGGTATTGCGCCGCCTCCGAGCCGAGGTTGTCGAGGCGGAACTCCGCCAGCCCCTCTTCAGCAACCGGGTTGTTCAGGAAATCCATGAACACACGTCGACCTTCGGCGACCTCGCTATGCACCGCCAGGTCGACCAGACTGCTGCCGAACTTCACGCACCGGTCGGGGTCAAAGGGCCACTGATATCCCTTCAGAAAAATACTCGACGCCAGTTGCCGCATCGCCTCCTCGGGCGATCCGAGTTCGCGTGCGAAGTACCGATTCATAAAGAACTGCTTGTCGCCGCCCGAGGCATCCGTACTGAAGTAGTTGGGGATCACCTGCTGGTACGTCCCGGAGACATTCCACCGTGGGCGGATGCTGGCCAGGCCGAACTGCGACTCGGTGAGATTGTGGGCCACACAACCGGTCTCGAACAGTAGCCCGTGTGAGCCCATCTGTCCTTGCGGATAGACGCTGACCTTGTACATCGCGCCGGGGCCGCCCGTGGCGACCACCACGTTTTGGCAGTTCCAGACCGTTAGCCCGTATCCGGGTCCACCCGCCGCCGATCGGTCGACCGTCAGCGCGCCGACACAGCGGCACGAAATGTTCTCCTGAGCGTCGATGCCCGATCCGTCATAAGGCACCGTCAACAGCGCCACGAGTTCGTGCTTTTCGAAGATCGTTACGCCGTAGCGCTTGAGCTGCTCGGTCGCACATCGCACCATGTAGCGACTGGTCCACGGCCCGGCCGAAGTCGCCCGTTGGCGGGGATCGTGATCCGTCTTGTAGCCGACGAACATGCCTCGACCGTCGTGCGGAAACGGGACGCCGTTCTCCACGAGGTGGTAAAACTCCCTGGCCGAGTTCTCGGCTTCGCATAGGGCGATGTCGCCGTGCATGCACCCCCCGTCGGCGAGTGTGCGGGCCAGGTCGAGGGGCGTATCCGACGTGTCGCCGCACACGCCCAACCGATAGTACGTCTGCTTGTCCGACCCGCTGTTGTGACTGGTGCCCGCGCCGAGCCGGTCCGTGACGACGGCTACACGATCGCAAGCATCGGGCAGGCCGGATTGCTCCATGTATCGCGCCAGGTGGTCGGCACAATTCAAGCCCGCCGCACCGCTGCCAACCACCAGCGTATTCAGCGAGTAGACCGGAAGCGACACCTTGCCCACCTGGATCCGGCTTTGTGGTATCATGTTTTAGAGCCTCCGCAGCCCAAAACCGCCGCCCACTTCGATGACCTGCCCCGTCGAATAGTCGA
>CBFCZG010000092.1:0-12935 GCA_965602375.1 uncultured Phycisphaerae bacterium
CCGTAGTGGGCGGTTGCAGTCAATCTCAGAAGTGAGAGAAAGGGGTCGAGCCGCCGAGGCTCGACCCCTTTTCTATTGGCTCACGTGGTCGTGCGGCTCGTATGGCCAAGTGCGCACGAGCGGGTCGGCCGAGCGGTGGAAGCAGCGTCGCTGCTTAGTGGCCCTGCAACGCGTGGGTAAGGGCGTGCTCGACGGACCCGTACAGCCACTCGATCACCAGCTTCAGTCGTGTCGGCTTGAGGATGCTGCTGTAGAGCGCGTGGGTGTCGGCCCGCAGTTTTCGCATTTGCGCGAGCAGTTCGGCTCCCCGCTGCCTGACTGCGGGGGCGAGTGGGGCGGCTGAGCCGGGCGTGGCCGCATGGGTGAGCAGGAAGGCCGTGATTTCGGCCCTGTTGACCAGGTTGCGCGCGGCCAATGACCAGGTTTCCAGAATGGGGCCGCCCTTATCGGATGGCTCGGCCAGGGCGCGAAACAGGTCCAGCCCCCGGCGATACTCGGCCAGTCGGTCCTGGACGGTCGCCAATTCGTGTTCGATGCGACCTTCCGCGGCGAGCCCGGTGAGACTCTGCTGTACGTGGTCTTTGGGTACGGGGATCGCGTTCTTGCCGAACCCGAGGGTCCGCACATCGTTAAACAGCCCGGGCTTGGCCAGCAGCCCGCACGCTCGCCAGAACTCGGGCCGGTCGGCACCGAGGTGACGCTTCACGTAAGCCCGCTCGAACTGTTCGATCGGCTGGTGCGGATGACTGGCGATATGGGCTGCCAGCTCGATGACGGCCCGCTGAAGCTCCCAGGGGGGGATGCGGATGGTCCAACTGGTGAGTAGCGAGCCGTGCAGGTGGTCGGCCTGCCCTTTGCGGACCGAGTCGTACGTGTTGATCATGTGCAGCCAGTGGCGCGGTGCGAAGACTGAGTCGGCCCCGCTGGCCGAGGACGGACACGTCACGACGTCGAACCCCCGAGCGGCGAGGTAGTCGGCCGTGTAGAAGGTTTCGGGCTCGCGAGCGGGCTCGTCGCCGTCGGGAAAGAGACTCTCGCCGAAGGTCGCCAGCGTCTCGGGCGAAAGCTCTTCGGTGCGTTGCAGCCCCTGGCCCCATACGCACACCTTGCCGTTGCCGCGGTAGATGTCGTACATCCAGTCGAACAGGACGACCTTGCGTGACAGCCGGTCGAGCGCTTCATGGTGGTGCAGGATCATGTCGGCCCAGACGCACGGCCTGACGCCGCGTTCGATCAACCCGGCGCAGACGGCATTGACATGGTCGATATAGAGTTGCGAAAGCGAATGCCGTTCGGCGTAGGCCTTGCAGTCGGGGCATTCCCCGAGTTGCCAGGCCTCGTCGGCGCCGATGTGGAAGTAGCGGACGTCACCGAAGAGGTCGAGGTACTCATCGATCCAGTTCCGCAGGAACGGCACAAGTTGTGGGTTTCGGGGGCAATACTGATCGACGCGATCGGGCGTTTCGGCCAGATGGCTGTAGGGGCTATGCCGCAACACATATTCGCAGTGGCCGATGGTTTGCAGCAGCGGAATGGGTTCGAGGCCGAGACGGCGTGACAAAGCCAACAGCTCGCGAAACTCGTCTTTCGTGTAGGCGTCGGGCGGGGCGCACTCGGGGCACGTGTCCCAGGCGACGGCGTCCTCCAGCTCCCAGAGGATGGTGTCGTAGCCGAGGCGGGCCAGGTCGGTCAGCCATCGTTCGAGGTAGTCGCGTCTGAAGTGATGTACGTTGAAGTCGATGTGGAAGCCGATCATGGGATGAACTCCTGGGACAGCCGGATCCGTCTTACAGTTCGTTATTCGATATGGATTTTGTCGAGTGACACCCATCCTGTCTGATCCTGCTCGGCGACGGCGAATCGGATGCCCGGCATGTCGGTGCACGTGTTGACGATGGCGGCGTGCAGCATGGCCGTTCCCGGCTTGAACGACGACGGAAGCTCGACCACCTCGCGCAGCCACACGTCGCCGGGCAGCCACGACGTCATGTCGCGGTCGATTGGGAAGACGTGCTCGTGCTGGCCCTGCGTGATTCTCAGGGCGACGCGGTAGTGGTCGTGGTAGAGGGGGGCGACGCCGACGTTCTCAATCCACATGGTGTACTCGAAGCGCTGCCCGCGCCGAACGGTAAGCGGGTATTCCAACTGACGCAGCACGAAGCGATAACCGAGGTGCTTGCAGAAATCGAGCAGCGGCTGGGTCCATGGCTGGGGCAGCGTGGTCGATTTGGGCATGAATACCGATCCGTGGTATTTCAGCCCCTGCCTGAGGTTAAGGTCGAGGTCGTAGACCAATTGCTTCTGGAGGTACCAGCCCATGGGCACGCCGCATGTTTCGAAGACGACGGGCCCGTTTCTCCAGGCCTCCTGCGCCTCGCCTTCGCACACCAGGCGCGGATAGGCGTCCATCGTATGATTCCACGCCAGCCGATGGGGGGTGATGTCGTTGCCCCGTTCCCGGAAATCGCCGAAGCAGTCACACCGCCAGCCCGTGCCGAGGTCGGTGCCGTACTTGATCTGCGCGACCATGGCCAGCACGGGTGTCTTCTGGAAAGCCGAGACATACAGCTCGGCCATTCGCTTCTTGGCGCAGTCGGAGCATTCGGCTGCTCCCTCGCCCCAGGGCCCGATGTGGGCCAGATCGAATGATTCGAGGTCGGGGTGCCCGTCGTAGCGTGCGGCAAATTCCCTGACGACGTTGCCCCACCATTGGTAGAAGTCGTCTCCGCTGTGGTCGGGAACGGCCTGGGAGCGGCCCTTGATGGTCTCGGTCTTCAATGGGGCGACGTCACCGTACCATTGGGGGACCTGCGGCTGGCGCGACGAGCCGTAGGGCATGAGCCTCACCTGAAGCGTCTGGCCGCGCTGCCGGGCCGTCGCCAGGGCTCGATCGAGGACCGTCCAGTCGAAGCGGCTCTTCTCGGGTTGAAAGACGGTCCAGAACCAGCGGCAGTAGGCCACCGGTGACGGCAGATACCCTGGGGTGACACCGGGGTGCTCCCGCTGGGGGAAGGTGGTCGGCCCTTCTTCCGACCAGGACGTGCCCTCAAAGAGCGGATCGCCCTCGAAGTGCTGGAAGGTCGCGCAGCCCTTGTGCGGGTTGCGGAAGTACTCGTGCGACTCGGTGGGTCTGGCGCGCCATCGCAACTCACTCATCGACTACAACTCCTCCTATTGTCTTGCCGTACGGCGGCTTGGCATGAACGACGTCGCCGGCGCTTCAGGCAAACACCACATAGAGAACGGGCACGGTCACAACCAGCATCGCACTGGTGAACAGCCAGCAGCTATTGGCCAGGTCTTCGTCGAGGTTGTACAGAGCCGGCGGAATCAGCGAGTTGAAGGCCACCGGCATGGAGGAGATCACGACCACCACGCGGAAACCCAGATCGCTGATGAGCCCGCTTCGCATGCACAGATAGGCTGCCGTGCCGGTGGCAGCCGGCGCGATCAGAAACTTGATCGAGGAAGCGGCGAGGCACTCGGGCCAGTACCGTCGGATCTTCGAGGGCGCCAGGGTCAGGCCGACCGCAAACGTGAGCAAGCCGACCTGTACGGGTACGAGATGTTTATTGATTGGCAGCGTCCACGCAGGTGGGCCGGTGGGATGGCCGGGGCCGCTATAGTGCAGGAAGTTCCACGCCACGCCGACGAAGACGGCCGTGAGAGGCACGAGGGTGACCGGGTGCCTGCGAAAGGAAGCGATCAGGCCGGTGTGTTGGGGTTCGAGGTCGGGGCTGAACGTGCTGCACCAGGGATAAAACACGCCGAAGTAGAGCACGTGCTCGAGCAGCTTGAGCAGATAGACCTGCTGCAAGCCGTCGTTGCCCCATACGGCGAAGACGATCAGCCCGCCGAACGAGAGCATGTTGGTCATGGCGGCACAGCCGAGGAACGCTCCTCCCTGTCGGGGCGGCAGCTTGCGCAGGCCGATGTACGCCCGGCCTAGTGAGGCCTCAAGCAGCAGGAACCCCACGCCGATCGAGGCCAGAACCAGCACGCTGGTGCCCGCCAGCGGATTCTTGAGCATGGCGGTGGTGGCGATCGGGGGCACGAAAGCGGCGATGCAGATCAGTTTGAGGGTGCGCGACCAGCGTCTACATGTCTGCTCGTTGGACGGATCACTGGCCAGAGCCCGCTGGCGCACGATGTATCCGGCGATCATGGGCAAGGCGATGATCGAGAAGACGTAGGCGAGCTTGTCTACCAAGGCGGAGGCGGGAACACTGCCGGCAATCATGCTTGCACTCTGTAGCGGATTTATCGTTGGCGGTCCAGTTGGCGCCGTCGGGGATGGGATGCGTTGCTCGGCTGATTCATGGGGGAGTGAGCCCACAGTTGCCAGGCCGGTGTCGCAGCGTGCCTTGTGCGTTATACTCGGCAGGTGAGCCGTCGGATGTCGCCTTCGCGACGAGCGTACGTGTGCCGGCGGGAGTGGTGGCAACGGGCTTGCCAGGGCGGCGGGGCGGGCGCTACCATCGTAGTCGAGTCGAGAGCGGTGAGGCGACCGAGAGGAGATCTGATGACGCGCAAGCAGACCATGAGACGCGAACTGACGGGTGTGGCTGTGGCGTCGGTGCTGATATTGACCCTCGTGGGTTGGCTGTCGGCTGCCGCGCAGCAGCCGGCCACGAGCCAGGCAGCGCCCGAGCAGCCGACCCAGGAGACCATCCTTGAGGAACTACTCAAGGACCGACCGACCAATGCACCGATTTCGCCCACGGTGCCGGGGCAGGCTGACGAACCGGCCGAGGTGGCTGCCACACAGCCGGCCGATACCGGGATGTCGGCCGGGCGCCTGCTGCCCGACGGTTACATCATCTCGAAGCGAACGGGTCGCCTGGTTCGCCAGGGGCCGTGGTGGGTCTTCGCGTTCGAATCGGATGGTAAAGCCATGCGGGATCCGCCGATGCGGCTGTTACCATGCAGGTGGCTGGAGCATATGGAGGCGGCCTCGGGCGGCGGCACGCGGGGTGTGCAGTTCATCGTGACCGGACGGGTGACCGCGTATCGGGGGCTCAACTACCTTCTGTGCGAGAATGTGCTGATCGTGCACGATATGGGCAACTTCAAGTAGCGGGCGGTCGAGTGGGTGCACCCGGGTAACCCGGGCCGTTGGTACGGTCGGTTGGTCAGGCTCCAGTAGGTCAGTAGCCTAGCCGGCGCAACTGGGCCTCGCCCATGCCAAAGTGATGGCCCACCTCGTGCAGGACGGTTCTGCGGATCTGGTTGACCACTTCGTCGCGGGTTCGGCAGATCCGCTCGATATTACGCTGGTACAGGACGATTCGCTCGGGGATTCGAAGCATCTGTCCGACGCTGCGGTTGGTCAGGGGCACGCCGCGATACAGGCCGAGCAGGCTGCGCCGGTCTTTCATATTCAGGTCGGCCAACGTCTGAGCGTCGGGTGAATCCTCGATGTCGACAACCAGGTCTTCCATGTACGGGCGGAAATCGTCGGGCAGACTGTCGAGGGCCTCGCTGACCGCATCGGCGAACGCCTCATGACTCAAACGCATTGGGCTGCACCCCACCGTTTGCACCGGCCCGCGGCAGCATTACAATCCTACCGGTGAAGCCGTTCCGGCTGCGACGATTTCAGAAGGAGTATAGGCCCGTGTTTGGTCGCGCTACAAGCCTCTTGCTGTCGGCTGCGTTGGTGGTTCTGTTCGGCTGTCAGCCGGTGGCCTACAAGATCGTTCCGGTGCCGTTGGATAAGGACCTGGAGGAGACGGTGGTTGGCGGCCGGCCGCGTGCGGCCGACAAGGTTGCCGTCGTGGATGTATCGGGCCTGCTTGTCGATCACTATCGCCGGGGCCTGTTGGTGGAGGGTGAGAACCCGGTTGCCTTGTTCCAGGAGAACCTCGATCGGGCGGCGGCGGACCGGCGCGTTCGCGCCGTGGTGGTGCGGATCAACTCGCCGGGCGGGACGGTTACCGCCAGCGATTTGATGCACGGGCAGATCGGGGCTTTCAAAGAGCGCACGAGCAAACCGGTGATCGCGGTGCTGATGGGCGTGAGCGCGAGCGGGGGATACTACATCGCGTGCGCTTGCGACCACATCGTCGCCCATCCCACGACGGTCACCGGCAGCATCGGTGTGGTGATGCAGACGTTCAGTCTGGCCGGCACGATGCAGAAACTGGGCATTCGGGCCGACGCGATCAAGTCGGGTCCGTACAAGGACGCGGGTTCGCCGCTGCGCGATTTGGAGCAGACGGAGCGACAAGTGTTCCAGAAGCTGATTGACGAATTCCACGAGCGCTTCGTCGAGGTGGTCGACGCGGGGCGCCCGGCCTTGTCCGTGGAGCAGATTCGGAAGCTTGCCGATGGGCGTGTCTACTCGGGCAAGCAGGCGCATGAGCTTGGTCTGGTCGATCAGCTCGGCACACTTTCCGACGCCGTCGGCGCGGCGTGCGAACGGGCCGGTATCACGGAGGCGCGGGTGGTGCGCTACCATCGCCCTGACGCGTGGCGCCCGAACATATATGCGGGCGCGCCGTCCGATGCACCGACCACGGTCAACCTGGTCAGCCTGCAACTAGCCGACTGGCCGGCGTGGTGCGGCCCTCGATTCCTTTATCTCTGGACTCCCGGTCTGTGAGGGGAGCTCATGGACCAGCCGGTCGGGAAGAGGCCGGTTGCGACGCCGGCGCAGCCCGCGTGGTGGTCGGCACCCCAGCCGGCTCGGCCAGCAGATCGGCAAGCAGACGATCGGGCACGGGTTGCGTCCAGGCATGTCGCAGTCTGCCGTTGCGATCGATCAGGAACGTAGTGGGGACGTCACGCACGCCAAGACCGTACACGAACGGCGACTCCCAGGCCTTAGCGTCGCAGTAGACCGGCCACGGTATCTGCAAGTCGTCGACATACGCGCCCAGTCGTTTCACGTCGGTGTCCAGACTGATGAGCACCACCTCCAGCCCCAACGGCTGAAGTTGCCGGTACGCCTGAAGAAGGAGCGGGACGGCGGCTGCGGTCTCGGGGGTTGCCGTACTCATACAGTGGAGAAGCACGACATTGCCCCGTAGTGAGGCCAGGTCGACCTTGCGGCCGTCGATGGCTGTGAAGCGCATATTCAGGGGGTTCCCGATCTCGGAACCGACGCGCAACATGCCGGAGGCGATCCGGCCCGCGCGTGTGCCTGCACACTCTTCCTTCAGGAACTTCAACAGGTAATCGGATTCACGTTGATTAAGGGGCCGGAGGTCCGACGCAACGTTCAATACGGTCATGGCCAGGGGCTCACTGTCCGGGTAAAGCTCGATCAAGCCACGGGTTTCGGTGAAAATCGACCACGCTGCGCGCCATCGCGAATGTTTGTCCCTTAGAACCGTCGCGGCCTTGAGATTCAACTCTGTGCTCAGCAGAGCAGCAACGGTCTGGTTGGCGCTGCTGCGCTGCCGGGCACTGCGCACGACGTCAAGCGCCTGTTCCAGCAGCGAGCCATCGGGCCAAAGCGAGTGGAGGTTGACCGCCGCCTGGGCCACCTGGAGGGCGGCGCCGACGACTTGCTCGTCCTGCGTGGCCTTTTCGAGGAGGCGCTGGCCGCTGCGGAACATGAGATAGCCTCTTTGAATGCGGCCGGCGGGTAGGGTGATGTCGGCGAAGTTCGGGTCGCTCAGCCAGCCTGAGACGGCTTCGGTGATTTGCTCAGTGGTGGCGTCGGAGGCGAGGTCGGACAGTTTTGCGTCGATCTGGGCCACCGCGTTGGCGAACTCCTGATCGTCTTTGGGGTAGGGTTGCTCATACCGCACGATACCGTACCCTCGATGGTCTATAACCATGGCACCGGGCACGGGGGTGTGGCTGAATTGTTGCGGGGAAAGCTCCTTGTCGACCACAAGCGACTCGGGGATCAGCACGATTTTGCCCTTCTCGATTGCGGCACCGGCTGGGTCGGCAATGTATCTTCCTTCCGCCGGGATCCACGTGCTGCCGGCTTGGACGAACCGGTCGACCACGAGCCGGACGGTGGGCTGTGCAGGATCGGTCCCGTGCTCAATCTGCCTGACGGAGAACCCACGATCGGGATCGAGCCAGAGCCGGTAGTGCACCGTCGGCTCTGGCCGGCCCCTCGGCCATCCCTTCGGTACCGGCATAGGCTGGGTGGCGATGATTTTCACACAGCGGACGCCATCGACCTGTTCGTAGCTGAGGACGATGAAGTCCACTTCCGCCAGCCATTGATCGAACCGCTGGAACGCGATATAGAGCCCCCACATCCTCGGGTCGCCCAGGGTCAACGTGCCGTGGTCGACCTCATGTCGGTAGATGAGATGCTGCCTGTAGACTCCACCGGCCCACGGTACGTCGCGAAGCACGGCGCACTCGTCCGGGCCGACATAGATTTGCTCGGTGGTGTAGAGACCACTGCGCGGGCCCCACGTCAAGGCGTCCGCTGAAATGACCACCATCTGATCCGGGGTGTACAACAGCGCGCGGCGCGAGGGCGGGCGTGGGATAGTCGACTGTGTGGTGGGCTGCGGCCAGTAAAAGTTATACTCAACCTGAAGCGAGCGAAGTTGCCCGAGACCGTTGCGTGCCGCGGCACGAATGGCCTCGGCCGTAGGCAGATCGTGCGGCGCGGCGGGCAACATGATAGCCCACAACAGACACAACGAAGCGCTGAACATCCTTCTCTCCTCTACGGACTGCCATTGACACGCTTACTCGGGCCGCACCCGGCCATCGCAAGTGGGTGAGCGTCGCTTGCCCGGGGCCGGATGTCAAGCCCTGCCCATGTCGACGGTGGCGCGACACCTGTTGACACGTTGACGTGCGAGCATTACCACGCCGCCATGTGGCTTGCGGCGGTCATAGGTTTGATGGGGCTGGTGAGCGTGGTTTGTGTTGCGTGGTGGCTGCGCCGCACCCGACAGCGTATCGGCGACGATCCCGTGATCCGAGATGCGCTGGATTGCTGGCAGCGTCTGTCGGGGCCACAGCGCACAAGTCGGCTTCACGCGATTTCGGAAGCGAACCCCGATGCGGGGGTGGTGTGGTATCTGCTGGGCTTGTCGCTGCTGGCGGAGGGGCAACGCGCACGGGGAATCCAAGCCCTTCAGGTGAGCTATCATCGCGAGCCCGCGTTCGAGACGGCCGCTCTCTTGGTCTTTGCGTTGCAGAAGCTCGGCGACGCCGACATGGCGGGGCTGCTCGAATGCCTGATCGAGACATGGCAGGAATCGGGTCGTCCCGCGCCGGCGGGCCACCGACTCGAACGGTTCGTCCTCGATCGTCTCGGCGCCGACTGTGTGACACCGCCCCATGCGTCGGCTTTGGGGGCAGCGCTGTGTCGACTGCCTCTGCCCGAGCTACGCCGACAGGTGACGTCGGTGTTGACCTCTCCCGTTCCGCCGAAGTGGGCTGGGCCGTTGCGAATCGAGGGCTGAAGGCGGGCGTCAGCTTTTCGAAAGACGGAGTTCGTCGAGTGCTTCGCGAAGGAACTTGATGCTCTGGTACGCCTGACCGTCCGGGTCGCGCTGCTGGAAGCCGCCGTGCAAGTCGACGGACAGGAACCCATCGTACCCGATGTCCATCAACTTGCTGAGAAGCACGTGCCACTGGATGCTTCCCAAGCCGGGCGGGAGCCGCTGATCGGACATACCGTCGTTGTCGCTGACGTGCACGTGCACGATATACCGACTCATGATCTCGAGGAAGCCTACCAGCGACGTGGCATGGCGTGTCATGAGGTTGAGGATGCCGGTATCGAAGGTCAACCCCAATGCCGGGGAGCCGACCTCCTCGATCATATGGATGCCGGCCCAGGGGGTGTTGATCAGGTAGGCCACGCTGCACTTGAAGTGCAGGGCCAACTTGACGTTCTGACTCTCGGCAAGCCTGCTCAGGCGGCGAAGCGACGTGCGAGCGCGTTCCCAAAAGCCCTTGAAGGGCGAACGGTAGGGCCAGCAGTACATCCCTTTGATTTGAACGACGGGACATGCGCAGCCGGCGGCGAAGTTGATGGCACGTTCGGTCTCCGTGAGACCGGCGTGGCGCTTGTCGGCGTTACCGCTGGCGATGTTGGTGCCGCGTGCGACGTGGGCCTCACTATGTATGGAGCAGATCGCCAATTTGTACGAGTCGGTCATCGATCGGAACATGCCGGGGGCCATGTGCGGCAATCGATCCAGCTCGACCCCCTCGTAGCCGTACTGTCGGGCAACCTCCAGTGAATCACGGAAGTGGAGATACTGGAACACCTTTGTACACAGCGCAAGCTTCATCCATAGCTCCTCGGGCTCTCCCCGACGTTCTCGGGCCGTAGGCTACCAGTTGGCTGGGCTTGGGGCAACGGCGTCCACCGTCTCGACGGTTTGGGTCTCGGACGCAAAGTCGGGTAGAATCAGCATCGGCCTTTGCTGCTGCCGGGACGCCGGATCGTCGCCGGGGCGGCGAGGCGGACGGAGTCTCTCGCATTGATTATCCCGATCGGTACTGACAGTCCGCTGGATCGACGGCCTGTGGCGAATTACACGCTGATCGGGGCGAACCTTCTGGTATTTCTGGTGCTCGACTGGTTGGGTGGCGGGGGGCTGGCACTGGTCAAGGCGCGTCTGACGCTTCACGCCGACGAACCCCGTCTGTTCGAGTTCATCACGTACCAGTTCCTGCACGGCGATGGGGTCCACCTTTTCTTCAACATGCTGTTCCTGTGGGTGTTCGGCAACAGCGTCAACGCACGGATGGGGCACGTGGCCTATGTCCTGTTCTACCTTGCGGGCGGCGTGTTTGCGGGCCTGGGATACGCTTGGCTGAATGTGGGCATCCTTCTGGGCGCGAGCGGTTCGATTGCCGCGGTGACCATGGCCTACCTGGTGCTGTTCCCTCGCACCAACGTCTCGATCATTTACTGGTTCCTGTTTATCGGCCACCTGCAAATACCAAGCATGATCATCATCCTGCTGAAGATCGTGCTGTGGGACAATATCATCGGCCCGGCCCTCGATCGGGAGGCGACCAACGTTGCCTATTCGGCCCACCTGGCGGGATATCTCTTCGGGTTCTGGGTGTCACTGCTGATGCTGTGGTTGCGTGCCCTGCCTCGCAGCCCGTTTGATATCCTGTCACTGGTCTGGCGCGCGTACCAGCGACACAGCCTGGCCCAGGCGCTGAGAAGCCCTGCCGCCCAGGCCCGCCTCCGTTATGGTGACATGGCGCGCACCGGCGCGCCCGCCGAGCCGCATACCACGCCCGCGCCACCCGAGCAGCTCGATCAGGCCGATGCGCTGAAGGTGCGCATCAGCCAGGCGCTGGGCCGCGGCGACCGGTCCGGCGCGGTGGCGCTCTATCAGGAGTTTGTGGAGGTGGCGCCGCGGCAGGTCCTGTCGCGCCAGCAGCAGCTTGATATCGCCAACCAACTGATGACCGACCAGCATTACGTGCTGGCGGCAGGGGCGTATGAGGCGTTCCTTCGCCACTATGCCGACACGCCGGACGCCGAGCAGGTGCACCTGTTGCTGGGAATCGTTTATGCGCGCTACCTCGAGCAGTATACGGCCGCCGAGCCTCACTTTCGCCAGGCGCTGGAGCGCCTGAGCGACCCTCGGCAGCGCCAGCAGTCTCAGGAGTGGCTGTCGGAGGTGCGAGATGTCCTCGGCGACGATGCCGACTAGTGGGCTGGCTGGCCCGTGCGGCGGCAGCGGTCGGGCCCACTTGCCTGGCGGCGACCGGGTCGGCCGTCGCGCGTTGACGGATTCGCCCGGGCTGCTATGCTGAGTGGGTTAGCATGGTTCGCGCCGCTAGCTCAATTGGATAGAGCATCGGTCTACGGAACCGAAGGTTGCAGGTTCGAGTCCTGCGCGGCGCGGTGTCTTAAATAGCTGCTTGTTCGTTGCAGGGGCGTTATCCAAAGTGCTGGAAGCGCCCTTCTTTGCTGCGCTTACGGCATGGGCGGGGCTGTGAGTTTTGGCCGCTTCGGTCGAATTCCGCGCAACAGACATCGGTTTGCGCGCAGCCTCGCTAGGCAACGAAAACACCAAGCCAGACACCAAGCTTTGGGGCTCGTCATCGGCCGTAGTTGGGGTATCGTCGATGGACTGGTCGTCGGTCCCGGTCGCCTTCTGCCGCTCTTGGTGCTGCTCGGGCTTTGCCGACAGATCGGGCAATCCCGCCAGGGCGCTGGCTTGGTCACCAAGGACCGAGTGGGTGTACGTGTCCATCGTCAGGACGATGCTGCTGTGGCGTGCCAACGCCTGCGCCACCTTGGGGTGGGCGCCGCCGGCCGCGAGGTTGCTGATGAAGGTGTGCCGCAGGGCGTGCCAGTCAACCACCTTGCCCGCGTCGTCGCGGTATTCGATTTCGGCCTTCTCCAGATCGGCCTTGAGCAGTTCCACGGGCTTGTCGGGCAGCACAAACAGCGGGGCGTCAACAGGTCGGCCCGCGATGAATGCGGCCACACGCTCGGCCATTTCCCGCCGCATCGGCAGCACGTCATCGCGCCGGCGCTTCGAGTAGGCTGCCCGCACAGTCAGCGTCGGCGGGTCGCCGTACAGGTCGAATGAGGCGGGGGTCAGACTGCGCAGCTCGCCCACTCTCAGGCCGGTCTCGACGCACAGCCGGTAGGCCAACGCCCGGTCCGGCCCGGTCACGTCCTCCAGGGCGGGTCCGTTCTCGGCCGCTTCCAGCAGTTTCCGCAACTCGTCAACCGACAGGGCTCGTCGATCGTGCCTCCGGTCTGTCTTGACGTTGTATCGTTGCAGGTGGGCCAGACGGTTATCGGGTGCCCGACCGTCCCGCACCAGCCAGCGGCAAAACTGCTTGCCGGCCTGTAGGTAGAAGTTGGCCGTCTGCGCGCTCCAACCCTTACGCTCTTCGGTTTCCTTCCGCTGCTCGGCCAGAAAGCTCTGCACCTTCTCTGCCGAAATCTGCGGCCAGCGGCGGAACCCGCAACCGTCCAGCAGTCGCCGCGCGCGTGCCGTCACTTGGCC
>CBFCZG010000093.1:0-12827 GCA_965602375.1 uncultured Phycisphaerae bacterium
ACGAGCGTGATCATCGCCGCATACAGCAGGCGTGAGGCGAATGAGGCAAGCGTGGCCTCAACCTTGGATCGGTCCAACACGCGGCGGGCGATTCCTGCAAGGGCCCGCGCAATCAGCCACCCGATCACCAGTACAGCGAGTGCTTTCAGCACGTCCGGGCCGTAGACCCTTACAAGTTCAACCACTATCTGAGCGACGTTTTGCATGATCTAATGCCTCCTGTCTTTATGGGTAGTGTGTATTCCGGCATTGGCAAAGCGGTTCGTCGGATGCTTCCGCAGTCGACGACACCGACCAGCTCGCCGCCTCGATCCGACATCGATTGTATGGCCGCTCCATCCGACGAGGATGTGTGTGTCCTGTTCGCGCGTGGATGGGGGCTCGGCGCAGAGCCGCCTTAACATGTCAGTATCGCGTCACGTGCCTCGCCGAGTCGGCGAGTTCGGCCCTTGGTCTTGCCACATTCACTTGTGGCGTCAATGCGATTCAGCCCGCGTCGCAGCTTACAGACGGTCCAGCACGTCCAGCATCTCCAGCAGCGCCAGGTTGGTGTGGTACAAGGGATCCCCCTCCGGCACGGCCGGCACCTTGTCGGCCACCTTGCCCGTCGCACCGCTGATTGTCTGGTAGGCAAACAGCATATTGTCGCGATTCAGGTAGTGGTCGAAGTAGGCATTGTGGCAGATTCGCAGCATCTCCAGGCACTGCTCGCCGAGTTTGCCGTCCTCCGCCACCTCGTACGCCAGGACGGCTGCCCGCATCGTCTCGGGCAGGTTCCACCAGGGCATGTCGTCGTTGAGCACCTTGCCCGTCTTGGTGTCGACGGCCTTGTACAGCCCCGGATGTTTGTGGTTGAATCCCAACTCGGTCGACTTGACCAGAAGCCGCGGCAGCTCGCGACAGGCCCGCTCCACCAGCGCCCGGCGCTCGTCGGTCAGGCCGGCCACGTCCGACTTGAGGCACTGCACCGTGCCCAGCCCCAGGCCGACGAACTCGTTGGCGTGGCCCGGGTCGAGGTAGCTCTTGCGCTGGTGGCTGGTGCGATCGACGTACTCCGAGAAGATCGCGGTCTTCTCGTCGTAATGCAGATCGAGCACGTTGGCCATGAACTCGGCCGTCATCGTCACAATCTGCTGCCGCAACTGCGGCTCCTGCGACTTGCGGTAGAGAAGCGGCGGGGCGGCCTGCATCAGCATCTTCGGACCTTGCGGGATGTCCGCCGGCTGGTCCTTGAACTGGTCGGTGTCGTAGCGGTTCTGGCGAATCATTTCGCCACTTCGCAGCAGCACCTGCACGCCACGATGCACATTGGCCTGGGACCCCTCGGCGATCAGCCCCTTGCCTACGAAGAGATCGCCCGCGCCCGTGCGCTCGGGGTCGGCTTCGATCCGCTTGCCGGCCTCGTCGATCGCCTCAAAGGCGCGATTGACGCGAAACGGACAACGCCCACCGTTGACGTCCAACACCCGATTGATGGCCTCGGCCATGCTGGCAGTCAGCCGTGCGAACAGCTCCTGCGCCTCGCGTTTCTCGGCGGCTGACAGATCGTCCAGTCGGTCGATCCACGGCAGATGACCGTCCAGAGCGTCGGCGCCACGACCCAGAAACCAGGTGTGGATCACGTTGTAGCTCGACGCCCGCAGGTCCTTGCCCGTGTTGGGATTGAACTTGGTGTCGACATAAGGCCAGTCGTCGCGCAGACGGCTGCGGCGGACCACGAGCCTGACTGCCGGGGTAATTGCCGCTTCCAGGATAAACTGACGATACGCATCCGACTTGAGCGTCTCGACCGACGCCTCCTCCAACAGCAGGGGCCTATAGTCGCTGTAATCGTCAGGCATGGCAGCTCCTTGTAATTCAGGATCGAGTGGCCGCCTGTTTTTAACCTCAACGGCGTGCTCGGACAAGTGGAGCGCTGGGCGTGGCCGCGCCGGCGGGCTGGACATCGACCGCTCAACGGCCATACTTGCCCTATGCCTTAGATGGAGGACAGAGTCGATGCCCCACCAGCCGTTGCGATTCGAGCCCTACATGCGCGACGACCCCGCCTGTGCCGTAGTGGCCGTTACCCCGCCCGAGCAGGCCCACATGCACACCTACTACGATCTGACACCGTGGAGTCCGTCGGGGCGATACCTCACTTCGCTACGACTGCCTTACGAGGATCATGAGCCGGCTCCCGGCGACCGTGCCGAGGTATGCGTCATCGACTTGGCCGAGCAGACCGTCCAACCGGTCTACCGCACTGCGGCCTGGGGCTTCCAAAAAGGCGCGCATCAGCAGTGGGGTCGCACCGATCAATTCCTCTACTTGAACGACATGCGCGACGATCGACCCGTCGGGGTACAGCTCGACCTGACGACGGGCAAGCCGCGTCTGCTCGATGGTCCTATCTGGCAGGTCAGCCCCGACGAGACCTATGCCATCTGCCCCTGCCTGATTCGCGCCAACCTCACGCAGCGAAGCTACGGCGTGTCGGTGAAGCCGGAGAATGAGCTGTACAACACCGACCGCGCGGCCGACGACGACGGGCTCTACCGCGTCGACCTGGGCAGCGGTAGGCAGACGCTGCTCGTCTCCCTCGCACAAATCTGGGAGCACCTTGCCGACCGCGACGATCTGCCGCCTGGATCGGTCCTTTACGCCTTTCACGCCAAGTTCAACCCGCAGGGCACGCGAATTCTGCTGGTCGTTCGTGCCCGCACACCCGACGGGCGCTACCGCCCGCAGATGGTCACCTTCAAGCCGGACGGTTCGGACATACGCACCGTCGTCACGCACCACGAGTGGGCCCGCGGCGGGCACCACCCTATGTGGTACCCCGACAGCAAGCGAATCCTCATGTGCGCCGTCATCGACGATACGGGCTACCACTTTTGCCTGGTCGACGGCGTGACCGGTCACCCCGAGATTCTCATCGACGATCCGCGAGGCACGGGCCATCCGATCGTCAACCGCGACTGCACGTTCCTGGTCACCGACGCCACGTACGAAGAGAGCGGCCGGCGCCGCGTCGGCGTACGACTGGTGAACTTGAAGGACAAAGCCTGGCAGGACATCTGCTGGGTCGAAAGCCCCCTGGCCACCGGCGAGCAGGCGCCCCTTCGGCGCGACGCCCATATAACGTGGGATCGGCCCGGCAAGCGCCTACTGTTTCTCGGCGCGCCGACCGGCGGGCGCCAGCTTTTCATTGCCGATCCGGCCGCGCCGCCCGGGGCGATGCCCTCGCTGTTCGACGGATGAGTTTCTCCACGCTGCCCGCGCGCTCGACAGCTTCGGCGTCAGGCGTGTGTCTCCACCTCCAAACGGATGTGGCTCAGATAGGGTGCGCGTTCCGGCTCGGGCACGACGAGTTCGATCCGACAGTTGCCCGACTCATCCACGCAGCCGTCCGGTAGGGCGACCTCGTAGCGTCGGAAGCGATCGTGCGAGAGGAACCAGGCGTACTGGCCGATGTCGAAGCGATGGCTCCACGCGCCACTGCGTACCACGAGCGGCCGGCGAACGCACATCTCGGTGCCGGCAAACAGCACCAGAACGTGCTTGGCGCCGGGCTGGCCTCTTACCAGCACTTCCACCGGCTGGGCACCAGGCTGGAAGCAGGGTTTTTCGCGATGGCTGGCGTTGGCCCCAAGCTCCTCCGGGCCGAGGATCCGCACGATGGCGCGGGTCGGCAGGTTCGGCAGTTCGGCCCGCGCGGCCTGGGCAAACTCACGCGCCAGCGGACCGAGTTGCCAGTGCCCCTGCCAGCTTCTGCCCGGCACGCTCTCGCGGTCGGCGAACTCCTTGGAAACGTTTGCGCCGGCCGCTTCGAGATCGCTGATCGCACGCTCCATCGCTTGGCGGTTGGCTTCGGACGGCTCGTACATATGACGCCGTCGCGCCACCAGCATGGCCACCATCGCTCGATAGGCGCGGGTGGTCAGTTGCAGCAGGCGGACGCGGCGGGCCAGGTCGTCGGCGTCTTGCTGCGTCAGCGCCGATCGGAGCTTGGCCAATGCGCCCGCAGCGGCGTCGGCGACTTCGACAGCCTCATCCTTCTCCGCCAGCGGTTCCGGATCGTCGTGCTCCACGCAGCAATCGCGCTCGGCCAAATAGAGGCTGCGCTCATACTTCAGGCCGAACGCGTCACCGATGTAAATCTTGTCGTGGTGGTAGGTGTGCAGCGTTGCGTCCCAGCACTTGTCCAGCACCTCCCAGAGCAGTGCAAAGGCCGTGTCACGATCGACCTGGTAACGCTCCTGCAACCATCGCACGTACACCTCACCGACGTCGGTGCCTTCCGGGTCGTTCAGCCAGGCGCCGATGCAGGCCAGCACGCCCTCGTCCGGCCCGCCGAGCATGCTCACCCCCGCCCGGTCCATCCGCAGAGCCGTTCCCGTGTGCCCGCGCTCGGCCGCATAGCGAAGGTTCTCCGTGTAGAACCAGGGATGGCCAACCGGATGGGACGTGCAGCCGTGGAACTCACAGCTTGGCGCGAGCTCCACGTGGTTCCGCGCCCAGTCGAAGCGGCCCAAAAGTGGATCGTAAATGTAGTAGAAGCTCCAGTCCATCGGCACGCCCTTGCTTTCGACGGGCACCGAAGGGCGCCAGCGCTCGAGCGCCTCGGTGACGATGCGATACTCCGGCTCACGCCACGCGAACGTGCGGATGATCCACTTCTTGCCGACGCGTTGGTGGGCGGCCTCCAGCCGTTTGTACAGATCGACCAGCGACTCGACCTGCTGCTCGAAGTCCCCGAACAGGCAGTAGATCGGCACTTGTGCTTCCTGGATGGTCATGATCGTGCCGTCGAGTTCGGGGCATTGCTCGAACGCCTCGTCGAACTTCGCGTCCATAAACGCCCAGAACGGTGCATCCGGCTCGACACGAGGCACCAGGCGACCGTCGCCGCGAAGGTCGCGAGTGAATTGGTTCTGCGGGGCGGGTACGAACCAGTCGGGATACACCTCAGCCAGCCGCGCCGGATACCACAGCTCATGATGCCAGTAGTAGACTTCCATGTCGTGTTCGTGAGCGGCGCGACACACCTTCCGGAGGATCTCCCGCTGCTCGGCCACCTTGCTCATGTCGCGGATGTCGTTGGCCTTGGCGAAACGCACGAACTCGGTCAATCCGTCGAGGTTGCCGACGTCGTCGTGCGTGGCCCCGCAAATCTGAATGGCGTTGAAGCCGTATTGGCGTGCGGCCTCAACCACCTGTAACAAATAGTCCAACTGCATCTCCACCGCATGGCACGGCGATAGGGCACGGAACGGAAAGGGCTTCAATGGGGCGGGCTTGTCCATCGTTACGTATCTCCTCGTGCTTGCTCGATCCATCCATGGCTGCGTGCGCTCCAACCAGGTATCGAAACCGGCTGGCCGACGGGCCGCGATCGCGAAAGCAAAGCCTAACGAATCAACTGCTCAAGGAGAAGACCCGCCAATAAGCTCCCAGCCTCACACCATTCGACAGGAATCCCTTCCCTCAACGTCGTCAGACTCTGCGTAAAGGCGCAAAAGGGATTCACAAGTATTCTCTTGAAACGATGGCGCGCGCAGACGATCATACGACTCTTCTCACAACCCTGAGCTCTGAGGTGATGGGCTATGGCTGCACGGCGGACCAGTGCGATAGACAGAATCCTCCGTACGACACCGGTGGCGATGCTGGTCGACCGCTCGCGCGACGCCTTCGCCGGCGCCAATCTGGTGTACCTCAGGCCTGAAGACGTATTTCGCACGACCGACAGCCGCGTGCGCCTGACCGCCGGGCGACTGGCCGGCTACGACATCCTGGCCGTCTGTGGCAACGGTGCGACGCCGTATAGCGCCGCCGAGCGGAAGGCCGTCCGGACGTTCGTGCGACAAGGCGGGAGTCTGCTGCTGGCCGCCTGTTCGGGCGTGTTCGAGCAGAAAACCCATCGCCCTGTCGACGCGCTGGCGGTGAACGGCCTGGCCAGCTTGTTCGGCTTCGGGTTCCTTTCTGCTTCTGACCTGCCGGCCGACATGCACGGCTGTTGCGGCTTCGATCGCCAAAGACTCACGCTCACGCAGGCGGGCAAGACGGTGGGCCTGACGTTGGGCGAGACCGCACTGGGACGCCCCGGCCCGCTGACCGTCCCGCGCGGAGCGCGCGTGTTGATGCGGGCCAAGCGCTCGGGCCCACCGGTTGTCGCCACTGCCCGCTATGGCCGCGGCCGAGTGATGGCATGTAACGACCTGGGCATGTGGGGTGTCGAGGGTGGGTGGAGGCCTTGGATGTGGTCGGCTGCCCATTGGTTGATGCCCATCGTGCCCAGGCGGCGAACCACGGCCGGGCGACCCATCGAGTGCATCTGGCCGGCGTCGCAACGATCGAAGCGCGGCAGTGTCGTGCTGCACCACTCGGCCGCCACGCGCCGACACACCGACCGCGTCCATCGTCTCGTCGAGGATGTATTGGCCGAGGTGTTTCGCATACGCCGGCCGGCAAAGCCACCGAAAACGTGGCATATCCACCTCGAGCCGGGCATCGGCGAGTGGCCCGACCGCAGCGCACCCGAGCAGGAGCCCTCCTGGCACGTTGGCGTCGATGGTTCCGACGCTTCCATGGCGGCCTCGCTGGCCGGCCTTGTGGGGTGGATCTTTTTCCCGCGCGACGTGCCAGGCCTGACCACGCCAATGGCCCGCGCCTTAGCCCTGCACGTGCTGCACAGGCTGGGGTATGAGCAGTATGCCCAACAGCTCGAGGCGGCATGTGCCGGCGGCAGGCGGGTCGACCTGGGACGAGCTTACAGCGAGGCCGACATCCCCAAGCAAAGCCTGCGCCTCTGGACCGACGTAACAGCCCAGTTCGGCGACGATGCATTGCGCAAATATGCGCGAGCCGTGCCGCGCAAGGACTTCGGCAAGGGAATCGAGCACCGCGTCTACAGCCGGTTCGACGTTTGGGCGTACTACCTGGCCCGGGGGGTGGGCGCACGGGCGTACGACTGGCTGGAGTCGCAGGGCCATACGTTGCGTCGGATGCCGTTGGCGCCGCCGAACTCCGAGCAGCTCAAAGCGGCGCAGACCCGAGCCATTCGCAAACTGCTGCTCGATCCGACCGAGACCGCGTCGGCTCGATTTGATGCACTATGCTGTCTGGCGGGCCGGCTGAAGCGCGACAAGCGCAGTCTCGATGCGTGCGCCCGGCTGGCCAGGTCAAAGCGATTGACCCTCGCCGTGCCCGCCGCTGCCCATCTGGCACAGGCCAAGGACCAGCGCGGGATCACGAGGCTTCGCCGGTGGCTGCATAACACCGATTCGGGCCTCGCGGCTGTTTCGGCCTTGACGCTGGTGTTCGAGGCGTTCGACAAGCGCGCCGCCGACGTGCTGGCCAGGCTCGCGGGCAAGCAGGACGTGCGTTTTCGGCTCAGTGCGGGCTACGCCCTCCGCCTGGCTGGCGATCGGCGGGCGGATCGGTTCGCGCTCGAGAATCTTGACGGCTGCCGTATAAAAGTAGTGCAGGACGGGCTCGTCAAAGCGTTCTCGGTCGTGGACGGATACGAGACGGCCAACACGTTTTGCCTGCCGCAGTTTGCCCCGGCAGGCCATGGGGCCTACTACTCGGATTACTACGTGGCTTGGGTCCACACCGATCCGCACTGGCGTCGACGCGGACTGGCCCGGCTCAGCTTCGTTGCGGCGCTCGACCATCGATGGCACAAGACCTGTGCCGCCACCAGCCTGCACACGGGCACGCGCAACGTGGCCCATGCGCTGTATCGCGGATGCGGCCTGATTGACTATACGGTGCACCACACCTTTCACCGCAAACTGCATGGTGAGCCAAACCGCCGCCCGCCGCGAGGCATCACCATTCGACCACTGCGTCGCAGCCGTCTGACCGCGGCCGGCGAGCTGTTGAACGAGTATGTGGCCGACCGACCGCACGCGCGGATCAGGCTCTCTCAATTGCCCGAGTCGTCTACAGCCTACGGCGCCTTTGACGGCCGCCGACTGGTCGGACTCACGTGGGCTCGCCGGCAGGCCGACAGCGCCGTGCTGGAACATCTTGCCGTCGCCAAGCTGGCAAAGGACGAACAGAAGGACGATCGCAAGCGTCGCGAGCGAACGGGCGAAGCGCTTCTGTCGGCGCTGCACAGGGCACTGAGACGTCACGGTCTCGAGTCGATCGAGACAGACCGCTGGCTGCCTCGTGGGACGATCGACGACAGCTTCACCCGATCTCTTCTGCGCCACTGCGGCTATGGCCTGAGGCGAGAGGGACTCGTCGAGCAGCGCCGGGTGAATGACCTTGCGCGCTACTTCACGGAAATCGCCGGTGCGTTGGAGAAGCGCCTGGCGGCCAACGGCGCGTTCGCCGGCTGGACCGGCAGCGTCTGGATCGACGGGCAGCGGTTGCGGGCGTGTCTGCGGTTCCGCCACGGCCGCGCGACCGTCACCAGCCGCCGGCCCACGCACCCCACGCTCGCGATCCGCGGCGACCAGACAGCCGTCGAGCGGATCGCCATGGGCCTGGCCACGCCGTTCGAGGAGTCACTCCAAACACAGGTGACCATCTCACCCATGCTCAATGCCTCGACCACCGACTTGCTGGAGACGCTGTTTCCATGTGTGGTGCGGTATCTCTGACCGCGCCGGCTCGATGGACGTCTCACTTTGCGGGCGGCTAAAATGAGCTCGCGGTAGGCGCGTCTCGGACGGATAGACGATGCCCTTGCGCGGTCGTTCGCGCCGAGTAGTGAGAGGAGATACGCGTGAGAGCGTGGACGATGCTTGCTTGTACGATTGGTTCTGTGTTCGCTTCCAGTGTCTCGGCGGCGGAAAACGCCGTCGTCGTCAACCCGCACATCCGCACCGACACCTCGGTGGACTTCCGAACCGTCGAGAGCATCCTCGCCGGCGTCGTTAGGGACGGCATGACCGGCGAGCAGAAGGTGCTGGCCGTCTTCCATCTCGTGCGGCGGATGATGGTCCACGGGCCGTGCCCCGATCATCTGGCGTTCGACTTCCATAAGGTCATGCACGTGCTGGGCACCGGCTCGTGCCTGCGGCAGACCACCCCGCTGGCCATGCTGCTGGGGCAACTGGGCTACAAGAGCCAGAGCTGGGTCCACGACGGGCACCACATGATGCAGGTGTTCTACGGTGGGGCGTGGCACTGCCTCGACCCGCACATGACCTTCTACGTCTACGATCGGTCCGACCCGCCCAAGATCGCGTCGCTCCAGCAGCTCCAGGATGATCCCACGCTGGCATACAAGGCCGTCGAAGAGGGTCGCGCGGGCAAGGGGTTCCTGCTCTGCGGTGATTCGCCCAAGTGGTTTGCCGGCAAGGAGGGACACTGGGCACTGGAGTTTGACGGTGACTGGCCCGATCTGAAGATCGACGAACCCTTTGGCCGCATCATGCTGCGGCGCGGCGAAACCTACGTCCGCACGTGGCGTCCGGGCAAGTACTGGTACAAAGCCGCCTGGCTGAAGAGCGAGACCGGTCCGGTGCACACGTGCGGCACGGCCGACCGCAAGGACGAGGTCAACTTACCGCTCTACGAGCCGCACGTCTGGCGGGGACCGAACAACAGGTACTATCGCTGCTGGGGTGTCGGTCGGCTCGAGTACAAGCCCGACTTGGCGAGTGGCCACTACACCGACGCCGTCGTTCGTCAGCACAACGTCGGAACGCAGAAGCGCGAAGGGGTTGGCGTGTTGACGCAGGCTGACTCGGGTAAGCCAGCCGAGGTGGTCTTCCGTGTCAACTGCCCCTATGTGATCACTGCCGGCGAGCTGACGGTTGCTCCGTCGGGCGGCGGAACCGTATCGGCTGCGGTCAGCATCGATCGCGGCAAGACGTGGCAGCCGGTGGCGCTTGCGTGTGCCGACGGCGAGTTGCAGGCGGTCTTCATCGACGAGGTCAACGGCAGCTTCGACGGTTATTGGCTGAAGCTCGACGTGTCAGGTGGCGCGGCCATCGCCGGCCTGGAGTTGATCAGCCATTTCCAACTCAACCGCTTCTCGCTGCCGCACTTCGTGCCGGGCAAGAACACCGTCTTCGTGACCGCCGAGCAATATGGCTCGCCGCTGGCAGTGACCTATCGGTGGGCCGAGGGTCGCAACTGGCTCACGGAGCGATCCATCACACGGACTTTCGCCGCCGACGGTCGGTTCGAAGTTGACGTGGCCGGCCCGAAGTACCCGCGAATGGAGCATCTTAGTCTCAGCGTAGCGCCTTAGCTCACGCGGCGTCGACACCGGACCGACGCGGGCCCGCAACGTCTTGACACGCGGTAACACAAAATAATACGATGGGGCGTGGCAACGCGAATTGGAGGCGGTCGATGACCCGATCAACCAGGCAGGAAACGATCACGTTCAAGGCGGATGCCGCACTCATAAAAGCCATGCGAGGAATCTCGAATCGTTCCGAGTTCATACGTTCGGCGGTCCTGGCCGCGCTCGATAGTGCCTGTCCGTTGTGCAAGGGAACGGGCATTCTCACGCCGCAGCAGCGCCGCCACTGGAAAAGCTTCGCCAGAAACCATTCGGTCCAGCAGTGCGATGACTGCCATGCGACGCACTTGGTCTGTAACGCATTAGCCGATGGCGAGTTGCGCTGACGATCAGGCACGCATCTGGTGTCGGTTCGGCACGGTCGCCCTCGATGCCGGTGACGTGTCAGGCTCCAGATGAACGCTCGACGGGGGTCCCGCCCGGGAGGACGTGACCGCACACCATGTCGAAGGAGCAAACGCGCCCGGCAGGATTCGAACCTGCGACCTTCGGTTTAGGAAACCGACGCTCTATCCTGCTGAGCTACGAGCGCGACGAATCGTTTGATTGCCTCGATGGTGCGGCGGTCGCTCTGAACGAGTCTCAACGGGGTCTGTGACCTTGGCTCACCACCGGAACATTGCTTTCACTGAGGCACGGCGTACCCGCCACAAGGGGGAGACTATTCACGCGGCGGTCGGCCGTCAAGACCGGATGCCTCTTCGCGCTGCTAGGCCCAACGACCGATGTTATCGGTCCATAGTTGTGTGACGGGTGCGCCGATGCGCGGGAGCAACAGGCCCTTCTGAGTGTGTTCGCTGCCCGCTGCCGGCACCGGTTCGGCTGTGGCTGGTCCGTGGGCGGGGTCGGTTAGAGCGGCTATGCCGTCTGCGCCGGGCGAGGCCGCCATAGTCCCCGCAGGTGCCTGGCCTGCAGCCGCCGGTGCCAGTGGTTGCGCGTCTCTGACCGCCTTGGACGGCATGTGGCGGACGGACCAGAGGCGTCGGCGCCACGAACCAGGGTGTTGGCAGCCACGCACGAGCCCGCATAATCGCTACAGACGGCGTAGAATGATAGGGGCCCCAGAATGGATTTAAGTGCATACGAGAAAAGGCTTTAGGCTTTTCGGCCGCGGGTTTGATGGGGGAGTGGCTGCTTGGCAGGGGTTTTGCGGCTGTAGCAGTATGGCCGGGCGTACGTTGCCCGGCAGGAGGAGGGGTAAGTCGGGCAGGAAGTGTAAGTGGCTTTGCGACCAGCACTTACGGCGGGCTCTGGAGACGCCTGGGAGTGGCAGAAGGTTGTCCCGGAGTTCGGGCTGGGCGCTCTGCGGAACGGTTCTGTGGGTATAGTCCTTTCTAGTAAGGAGGAACGGGTATGAGAAGGTTTTGTTGGTTTATGGCGCTGGGTCTGACGGCGGCGGTCGCCGTGCCGGCCAGTGCCGGTCAGACGACACCGGGCAGCGGCATGCTCTTCAGCGCCGACCTGGTGGGCAGTGTGGAAGGGAACGTGTACTTTGACCCCGACTACCCATCTCCAAACACGTCGACGCGTGCGGGCGACGCCGTGCTGGGTCTCAGTTACGGCGTAGTCAACTGGGACGCGGGGGTCTGCACGGCAGGCGAGCAGGCTCGTCTGGCCAAGTGGGACGATGCGGTCGACGACTATGAGAGGTTGGGCACCTGGGGCCGCGGCGGTTTCGGGACCGAGATAGGTCGCGGGGGGCGCGGTTTGGTGCGCTACGACAATGACACCTACGTGCTGTTGAACGGGCAGTACATTTCGGAGAACGCCAACGCATCGCGTCCTCCGACCTTGCTTCAGATCGAGTACTACGACGATTGGTTCAGCAGCGCGCCGTACACCGCCGATCAGTACCTCGACAGTTACAATTTCGACAGCATGTACCTGTTGCGGGTCGGCCCTCGGCCCGGCAGCGTAGACACGCAATGGGGCCCGCGTCCGCTGGCTACGTTCCTCACGCCGATCGATCCGAATGACCCCAACAACCGGGGCGAGCCGGTCGACTGGACGTGGACGGGCGCCGGTACGACCGGCAAGCTCCAGTTCGCCGATACGTACGCGATCGGCACGACCTATGCCTGGAACAACGACCCGAACAACAATCCGTCGTACGACTACATCACGTACTCCAACTGGTACAACTACAAAGTGGTGGACGACGACCCTCAGCCGAACGGCAGCGTGGGCGCTCTCTACGTCGACTCGCGGGCCGTCTCCAACCAGTCAAGCGACTACTTCGGCAATAGCTCGGCTCTGGAACTCGTGGCGTTCTACGGCGAGACGGAGAACGTGCTGTACATGACGCAGTACGCGGGTCGCATCTACAAGATGACGGGCGTGAAGAACCTGGGTTGGCGTCGTCGTGCCGGCCAGGCCGCGCCGGGCACGCGTCTGGGCGACGGAACGTTCGTCACGTCGTCGCCGGAGTTCTTCTTCCCGGTGTACGTCGGCGGCAGTCTGTATGCGGACGACACCTCCGGCGGCGGTCCGGTCATCGGCGACGCGGTCATTACAGATCCGGGCCAGCCGGGCACTCCGACCGATCCGAACGACCCGAATTACCTCGATC
>CBFCZG010000094.1:0-12819 GCA_965602375.1 uncultured Phycisphaerae bacterium
GGAAATCGCTCCGCAGCTTCCTCAGATCGCTGAGGTAGCAGATGTGATCGCCCCGCCGCGGCTCGTCGCGATAGGTGTACTGCAAACGTTTGCCCGTCAGGTCGGCCAACCGCTCCACCGTTTCCAGAATCGAAAGGCTGTTCGCCCGCCCGCCGCCGATATTGTACACCTCGCCCGGTTTCGGATCGGCGCGGAACGCGTCAATCGCCGCCAGCACGTCCTGACTGTCGATCTGGTCGCGTACCTGCTTGCCCTTGTAGCCGAAGATCGTGTAGTCCATCCCGCGCACGCAGGCCTTGACGATGTACGACAAGAAGCCGTGCAGCTCCACGCGGCAGCCCGTAAGGCACCCGCCGCGAAACACCCCCACCTTCATCCCGAAGTAGCGACCATATTCCTGCGCTACGATATCGCCCGCCGTCTTGCTGGCCCCGAACAGGCTGTGCAGACATCGATCGATCCGGCACGTTTCGTCGATCCCGTTGTGATCCTCCGGCCTGGCATAGTCGTATCGCGTCGGCAGCTCGATTAGCTCCCGCTCGTTCGGCGCGTCGCCGTACACCTTGTTCGTGCTCATGTGCGCGAACACAGCGTCCGGACAGTGCTGACGGGTTGCCTCCAGCAAGTTCAGCGTACCCAGCGCGTTGACCTCGAAGTCGTCGAAAGGCCGCTTGGCCGCCAGATCGTGTGACGGCTGGGCCGCGCAGTGAACCACCAGGTCAAACCCCTGCCGCTCGAACAGGCCCATTACCGACCCGCGATCACGAATGTCGATTGCGACGTGCTCGAAGCGGCTGGCGTTTTCCTTCAGCCATTGCAGGTTCCACGTCGTATCGCCCCCCGGGCCGAAAAAGTCGGCACGCATGTTGTTGTCGACTCCCCACACCCGTGCGCCGCGGGCATCGTAGAACACCACCGCCTCCGAGCCGATCAGTCCGCTGCTGCCGGTCACCAACACATCCATCGACGCTCCTTTACGACACGACGGGCGTAATCCAACCGCATCCTACTTCCACCTACTTGCGGCATCAACCACGCCGACTCCCGGCTCGCCGGCGGTTTCCACTCCGCCAGGTTGGTACTAGAATAATCGGGCGCCACGCTCTGCTGCCTTCCGTGCGCTGTGGGCTGTCCGCCGTCGCTCGGTTTCGGGTCCGTAGTTTGGAGTCACCGGCCGTGAAGCCCGCTCGATTCTTTCGCAAGCTGCGTGCCTACATTGATGAAACAGCCATGCTCGAAAAGGGCCAGCGCGTTGTGGTCGGCGTCTCCGGCGGGCCCGATTCGATGGCGCTGCTGCACGGCCTGGTCGGCGTTAACAGGGCGCACGAACGCGATTGGCACCTGCACGTGGCCCATCTGAACCACGGACTGCGCGGCGCCGAAGCCGACACCGATGCGACGTTCGTCTCGGACCAGGCCCGCGCCCTCTCCCTGCCGGTTACCGTCGAACGCGTCGACGTCCGCGCCGCCGCCCAGCCCCGCCAGAGCCTCGAAGAGGCCGCCCGCCAGTACCGCTACCGCTTCTACGAACGCCTGGCCCTGACCACCGACAGCTCGGTCGTCGCGGTCGGCCATCACGCCGACGACAACGCCGAAACCATCCTCCACCGCATCATCCGCGGCACAGGTATGCGGGGCCTGGCCGGCATCGCCCCCAACCGCCCGCTGCGGCAAGGCAGCGACATCCGACTCATCCGTCCACTGCTGATCTTCCGGCGCGAAGAAATCGAGCAGTTCCTCGCCGACGCCGGCATCGAACATCGACAGGACTCCACCAACCTCCTGCCCGACCACACACGAAATCGCCTGCGGAACGAACTCATGCCGTTGATCCGCCGGCAGTTCAACGTCGGCCTGACCGATGCCCTACTGCGACTCGGACAGCAGGGCGCATGGATCGAGGCCTACCTCCGCGAAACCGCCGAACGCGCCCTGCAAACCCTCACCGTCAGCCAGCACCAGCACCGCCTCGTACTCAACGTCCCCGGCCTCCTGCGCAAAAGCACCATCGTGCAGACCGAGCTGATCCGTCAGGCGATGCTTCGCTTCAACATTGGCGAGCAGGACGTGGGTTTTGCCCACCTCGTCGCCGTCGTCGAGCTGTGTCGTCAGTCGGCCGGCAGCAAGGTCGTACACCTGCCCGGCGGATTGACCGCGCGCCGCCAGTACGACCGTCTCGTCTTCTCGGTCGACACCGACACCCCCGCTCCGCCCATCGATCCGGTCTCGCTGTCCGTGCCCGGACAAACGCACGTGTCGGCCGTCGATCTGATCGTCGAAGCCGAGTTGGTCGACTTCCGTTTCCCCGAGCTCGACCGCATGTTGGCCGGCAAGAGCCGCAACGTCGAATGGCTCGACTTCGACCGAGTCAAGCTGCCCCTCGTGCTGCGCTCGCGCCATCGGGGCGACCGCTTTCGCCCGCTCGGCGCACCCGGCTCGAAGCGCCTGGCTGAGTTCCTCATCGACGCCAAGGTCGAGCCAGCCGATCGCAACCGCGTGCCCATCATCTGCGACGCCGACGGACCCGTCTGGGTCGTGCCCCACCGCATCGACGATCGCGTCAGACTCCGCCCCGACTCCCGCCGTGCCCTGCGCTTGTGTGTTCGCCCTGGGCGTTAGATGGGCAACGCAGCGATCCTGCCCAGCCGTCGAAGGATCATCCATATTTCCTTGACGCGGACCTCTGACCGGCCAAGAATGGAGGTGGCTTGAGCGGGCGAGCGCCTGTCTCAGATGCTGGGCCCGACGGTTGCGACCTTGCTGCTCAACTGTCCAGAACCTGACGAAGTCGTCCGGCGTAATGGTGGTATGGGATCTCAGTTACCCGAGTTCGAGGATCCTCCAGTCGTCGAGGTGGCCCTGTCGGCCCAGTTTGAGCCTCTCAGTTCGCTGGGCAGCCCCCAAATGGGCCTGATATGGCAGCATTTCCGAAATCGTTTCCCCAATACAGAAGAGCACGCACCGCTGGATCCTGCTATTGAGGAGTTCGGTGTTGCACGCGAGCGCCCTCAGACTGTCCACTTCGAAATCATGGGTCGCCCGCCGACACCACGGTGCTGGTTCGTCAACCCCGAGGGTACCCAGCTTATTCAGGTACAGCGGGATCGCTTCATACATAACTGGCGCAAGGTGAAAGGTTCGGAGCACTATCCAAGGTATGAGCATATCCGGAATGCCTTCGCTAGTGAGTTGGTTGACTTTGAGGGTCTCCTCGCGAAGGAGCATCTGGGCGAACTCGTGCCCAATCAATGTGAAGTCAGGTACGTGAACCACATACTTGCAGGCAAGGGATGGGATCGGTTGGGCCAGATGGGGGATGTCTTGAGCGTCTGTGGGGCTGCATGTAGCGATGACTTCCTCCCGGAGCCGGAAGAAGGGCGTTTCGCCGCAAGCTACGTGATCCATCGAACCGGCGACTCGCCTCTGGGGCGACTCCGCGTCCAATGCCAACCAGCCTACCGAAAGTCGGACAGGAAGCCGATGTTTGTGTTAACGCTCACTGCAAGGGGCAGGCCTATAGGCGAGGGACGCGAGGGCGTTATGACCTTCCTGGACCTCGGCCGTGAGTGGGTGGTGCGCGGCTTTGCGTCGGTTACGAGTCCTGCCATGCACATTGTCTGGGGACGTCGAGACCGAGGAACTAAGGAGTAGTGGCAATGGGCGCCATGCCGGTCTTGGAGCGCGGGGTACCAATGGGTCTCGCTGATGCAGATTGGTATCAGGTCGATGCGATCACGACGTCTACCGACATAGTCGCCTTCACGGCGCCTGAAAGTCGTCGCCCAGTCATTCGCGTCGAGGGTGACGAAGCAGCTTTCTCCCGTGCGGAGACACGGTCCACTTGGTTCAAAGCAACCGTGGCAGAGCTGGCCGGTCTGCTACACCTATTTCCGAATTGGGACTCGTATGGGGCGAAGCCGGTTGATCAACGCAATATTGGCGCTGCCCTCGAACTCCTTATCAGGATCATGCAGGACGACACTCCTGCTCCCTCTGTGGTTCCCACGCCGGCGGGGGGAGTTCAACTTGAGTGGCACCTACAGGGAGTTGATCTGGAGGTCGAAGTTACGTCTCCAAGGCGCTTGCATGCTTTTTGCGAACACGTCGACTCGGGGATCTCGTGGGAGCGCGACCTTACGACGGATCTTGCTCCCCTCGTTGGTGAACTGAGCAAGCTTTCGCGAGCTACACGCTCCCCAACGGGCTGATTGGTCTACTGGATGGCAGGTGGCGCCTATACGGACGACCTGGCAATCTCTGACGATGCTGCTCTGTGGCGCCGAATTCATCCCAAGCAATGGATCATCGATCACAATCGGGGCGGTGTCCTTAGACCCACATCACAGGCCTTCACCGATAGCAGCGACGGCACCCCCATGTCCGCCCTCCTCGCCGAGATCGTGAGTGCATCCAACCGAACATCGCGCGATGCACTTGTGGGCTACGAGGACTACGCCCTGGCGTCCATCACCGCTGGATTCGCGCGCAAGTGGAACCAGGGCATAACTCCGGCCCCAGAACCCCACGAACCTGCTCATGCCTTCGTGTTCGGCGAGAAGACTCGCGCCGTTCGACGAGCATTCGCCGGGGCTGCAGACTGGGTCGTTCCCCCAACGATCCCGGGCTCTTGTCCGTAGCGGGTTCACCACGCTCGTCGAACAGTCCGCCCCGCTCGTAGCCTCTCCCGAAGCGCCACCCTCCAGCTAACTGCACCGGATGTTGTCGCTGCCTTACTGGACGACCCGAGAACCGCCGCGGCAGCAGGGCCTTTCTATCGAGCCGGTACGGCCAACCTGCCGATCGGTCATGTCCTCCGAGCAAAGCCTATTTGACGGCCGACAGCTTCTGCGTGCCCTTGGTCCTGGCCTTGCCGCGGCTGATGCGATACGTGCCCTTGGCCTTGTCCACCTCGACTTCCAGACCGCGACCGTACACGCACTTCTGTACGCTGCCGTCGTCGCTGAGCAGCTGGTGGTCGGTCATCTCGGCAAACGCGGCGTCCTGGTGCAGCGACAGCAGCACCTTCTTCTGCTTCAATTCCTTCGCCGCGATCGGCTTGGTCGTCGGCCAGAAATACGGCGCCTGGGCATACAGCAGCGCCTCGAGCAAGTCGGTGCGCGGCGCGGGCAGGCACAACGCATCGTGAAACACCAGATGCCACAGCGGCACGGGCGTGCCGATCGCCTGCGTCTGCATCTCGCCCTTGGTGTTCGGCACGTCGGCCGAGAAGTGCCCGTTGCTCCACGCGAAGTCGAGGTACGGAATCGAGTAGTCCCGCGGGTGTTCCACCGACAGCACCACCATCTGCCCGTCCGACCCGTTGCGCACGAGCTGGAAGATCTCGTTGTGGATCTGCCGACCCTCCGTTCGCGTCATCGGATGCTCGCTTGACCAGCACTCCACCGCGCCCCGACAGAAGCAGTCGAGGTAGTACGCCGTCGGCGCCGCCATCTCCCACACCGACGGCGAGTTGTGGTTGATCGGATAGCTCCGCCGCACGCCCTCGAAGATGTTGCGTCGCACGTACTGCGGAATCTGCGTGTAGCACAAATGCCCGCAAGGCCCGCCGCACCAGCGGTTGATCCGCACCGGCTCGCCGCTCTCCAACTGAATGCTCTTGCTCTGGTCGTAGCTCGGCGCGTGGAAGAAATAGTCGATGTACTGATCGTGCAGCCCGAACAGATACCCCGCCGCCTTCACCCGCCGCGCCAGCTCCGACAGCCCCGCCACGCCGCCGCACTCGCGGTTGGGCGGAAGCGTGTCCGGGTGCATCGCGTCGTAGCCCCAAATGCCCCAGCCGTCGACGTGTACCACCGCGTTCTTGATGTCGGTGCTCTTGCGAAACCGCTCGACCCAGCCCGCCACGTCGGTGAACTTGTTCGCACGATACTCCAGGCTCGCCTCGCGCCGATGGCAGATCGGCACGCACACGATCGGTGCGCCGATCAGCTTCTTGACGTTGGGGTTCTCAGCCGCCTTGTCAGCCAGACTGCGGAACCACCCGACGTCCTTGCAGTGTTGACGGTAGTGCTTGGCCTGCCTCACGTAGTCGAACCCCTCGGCGAACCGATAGCGCGCCACCCGCGTGTAGCGCAGCTCGCCCAGGCTGCCCAGCCAGTGGAAGAACACGCTGGCCGGCTGATTGGTCCGGTGGTCGACCGCCTGGTACAGATCGTGCGGCGTCTCGGCGATGCCGCAGTAGCCCGTCTTGCCCGTGTAGCCGCCCAGCCAGTGGGCGACGGCTTCGGCATAGCCCTCGCGGTGATGGAAGATCGAGTCGAAATCGGCGGGGATGATGCTGCCCGCCCCGAACGGAAACGTCGCATACGCCTCCTTCTTTCGCGGCAGCAGGAAGTGGCGCGGATAGAGCACGTCGCGCGGACGTTTGCGCCCTCCAATGCCCTCCGGCGACACCTCGAACACCACGTCGGCGTCCTCCAGCCGAATCGTCACGCCCAGCCCCAACTCCGGCAGCAGCGCTTTGACCGCCAGGGCGCTGACCTTGCGGACCGATTCGACGTGTCGGGCAAAGCTTCGCCACTCGCCCCCGCCCGGCGTGTTCAGCAGCACGTCGTCGCGCTGGGCGCCGGCCATCCGCAGCGTCTCGCCCGTGCTCTTGACCATGACTCGCACGGCCAGATCGCGCTCGTTGACCTCGACTTTCAGATCGCCGTTTTCCAGAACCGCCGCCGCCTGCCTCGCCATGCCGATATCCTCCTCGCATATCCAGCCACCCCATCCCCCGGCCATCCTGACATGCAAACCGTGAGCGTCAAGGCCGCCACGTTCGAACTGCACAGAATCCGCGCGACGAGGGCGTTTTTTTGGCTCTGCAAACCGAGTCGTCCGCGGGCCATACGCCGGCGTGCGGAGGCAACCGGCGGCCGTGTGCCACTGCTCTTGAGCAGTGCGTCGTCCGGGTGCCACTGGTCCCGGCGCGCCGGGATCCGCCAGTGCACACTTGGGTCGGCCTCTCGTCAACGGCCGAGCGCGGCCCGGTATTTCCGGATCATATACTCCGGATGCAGGGCGATCGTCCGCGCCGGCAAAGACACAGGGCGTCCGGGCGATGCGTAAGCGCCCGGACGCCCCATGGTCCGTCGGCGACGCTACCAGCGTTTACGGCTTCGCGGGCTTCCGATTCCCCAGATTGGCCTTCACTACGCTGTAGTCCGCGGTGGTCACGCGGCCGGTGCCGTCGAGGTCATAACGTTTATCGGTACGCTCCCCCAAGTGCGCTTTCACGGGGCTGTAATCAGCGGTCGTCACACGGTCACTGTCTAAGGCGTCCCCACGAAGCGTACAGACGTCCAGGTCAAAGTCCTCGGGGACGTCCAGATCGGGATCGGGTTCACAGCGGTACCATGTCTGGTCGGTCAGCTTCTGTCCGTCCTCTTTGACCTTGAGCGTGTCGTTGGGTGACTTAGAGCTGACGACTGAATAGTCGAAGTCGGTGCTGACGTCGCCGCTTGTGTCGAGTCGAGTTATGGTCAGCGCCGGTCCTTGTGCGGGCAACGACACCTCACCGTAGATGTTGAAGGGCAACCAAACGATGTTGTTCTGGGTCTTTGGTATGGTGCCGTCGAACCACGGATCGGCCAGGCGAGCATCGTAGGGTGTATACTCGTCGGCGCCCATGTCCACATGGTCGCCTACGATCCGGGCGTCGCCTTCGATATCGTAGTCTCCTTCTGCATAGCTGTCATATCCTGCATCGATGCACGGAGACTGGCCGGTCCCGTCTTGAAGGGTCGTCAGGTTGTAGTTCGCCAGTGCGTATTCGTCGCCGGTTCCCGCGATGCTCGACGCGTCTCCCCACACCCTGATCTCGGTTGCCGTGTTATCCACGACGACGAATTGCAGATTCTGGGTGACGTCCGGGTTAATTACCAGGCCGATCAAGGCGTGATCGACCCAGTCTGCATCGTCATCTGTCAGCGTTGTCTGGAAGGTGGTCGAGCTGTAGCTGCCAGCTGAGCTCCACGCCTCGTCATCTCCAAACTTGTCGATGGCGAACTTAGGATATTGATTGATATTGCCAGATCCCGTCCAGGCACCCTGTACGTCGCAGTATTGGACGTAGAGGGCGCCCCCGCCGTCGTATATCTGGTCGGCCCCCTGGTCGCCACTATCGTTGCCCCAAATGACAGAGTTTCTCAAATAAGCAGTGCTGGAAACCGTCGAATCGAATCCGCCGCCATAGCTGTCTGCTTCGTTGTCCACGATAGTGCATCCGACCAATTCGGCGTTTGTCGTACATGCGATTATCCCTCCGCCGCCGTATTGGGCCTGGTTGCCGGCTACCAGTGTGCTCCACACGGTCAAGTCACCGGCGAAGTTGCAGTGTAGGCCCCCGCCCGCGCCATTATTAGCATTGTTTGCGACGAAAAGGCTTGAGAAGATGTCGGTTGGCCCCACCGAGCGCAATCCTCCGCCGTGACCGTCCACGGCTTTGTTCCCAACGAACCGACAGCGAGTGATGGTAAGATCTTCAGCATACAGCCCGCCGTGGTACAGCCCGCCGCCATCGTCGGCCTGGTTTCCTGCGATGACGGAGTCGCTTATTGAGGCACCATATACATTAAAAAGGTAGATGCCCCCTCCCACTGTTGTGGTTTCGTCGCCATTGCTGACGAATTCACACTCGGAGAATTCAGCGACGCAGTCCTCGCAATATGCGCCGGCGCCACAGCCATCAGCGATGTTGCCCACTACGGCGCATTTCTCAAGTACGAAGGTCACGTCAACATCGCCCCACAGATACAGACCTCCTCCATAACTGCCAGCGGAGTTGCTCTCGATGTGGCAATCGGTAAAGGTGGACGTTTGCAGGGCGCCGACTCCACCGGCCTCATGGGTCGCTTCATTGTCGCTTATCTCACTGTGGGAAATCGCACAACCCTCGACATATCCTAAGTACAGACCGCCGTATCTCCATGCCGAATTATCCGTGATCTGGCAGTTCGATACGGTACAATTCGCAGCGTCGACGTATAGCCCCCCGCCTTCGATGTTAGCTGTATTTCCGGAGATGTGGCAACTAGTGATGCTCGAATCTTGTGGGCTGGGGTCATATTCTGATTGTTCGATCTTCATCCCGCCGCCATCACTCCCGGAAGTATTATTAGTCACATCGCTGTCGCTGACTGTAACTCCTGCACCGGCACTGTAACCGTCGGGGTCGGCCTCTACCCATATGCCCCCGCCGTTGTTGATGGCCTCATTGTGGTCGATAGTGCAGTGATCTACCGTAGCGTGTCCGTGGACGGCTATGCCGCCCCCGCCGTTGGCCGTGTTGTACGTGATGTCACAATACTCGATGGTGACCTGGTCTCCGAGACCATGAATGCAAACGCCGCCCCCGTGAGCAAAGCCCGCGCTGCTGACTGCACTGTTGCCGCTAGTCTGCCCTCCGATGGTGCAGTGTGAAATCGTAGGATCCCCAAATGCCGAGTAAATCGCACCGCCGCGCCCGGCACTGTAGCCCTCTGCAGTGCAAGACGTGAACACGCAATTACGGATCGTCGGCGAGGCCGTAAAGATGAACACCGCGCCACCGTTGGCTTCGAGATTTGCTGCGGGCGCATAGCCGTCGGTAATAGTCAGACCGTCGAGCACGGTATTGCTGTCTTCGCCGAACTGAACGCTTGCCGCCCGGTGCCTATTGGCCGACGTGCCATCGCAATCGATTACAGTACCTGCGACGACTTGTGGATCGTTCGGGTCAGCGCTCCGCAAAGTGACAGCCTTGCCGAGGAAATCGAGGTCGCGGTTTCCATCGCCTGAATAGGTCTGCTGCGCCAAGACGATGTCATCACCATCGACGGCCGCGTCGAGAGCGGCTTCACCCTCACGCGCACCCTCCGCAACGCCGGCACTATACGCGGAGGGCACGTTGAGTGTGCCACTGATATGAACGGTCACAAAGACCAGGCGAGAGGTGTTAGCGGCGCCCGATGCCGACACCTCTAGTACACTGAAATGACGTCCGTGTTGCAGTCCGTTGACAGTTACGCTGACCGTGACGTCGTCTGCCTCACCAGTGGAACTACCGGACGACGGCGAAACAGAAAGCCACGAACACTCTTCGCTGATCTGCCATGACAGAGTCCCCGAACCGCAGTTGGCGATGCTCAGCGTTTGATCATTCGGATCGTCCCCACCTTCTGACGCGAAGAACTCAAGAGTGAAAGCCGAGAGGGCGATTGACGACACTGAGTTGTTGTATTCATAAGCGCCCATATCGGCGACGGCGCCCGAGGTGCCGTCACCATCCAACGGACGGGTGTTTCCGTCAATGTCGGTGCCCGGCAAGCCGCCACTTGGGCTGTTCGTTCCGGTGTCAATGCACGGCGAACCCGAGCTGAGGTGGTAGTCATCCTGGAAGGCGAAGTCCGGGGCGCTGTCAATGTTGCCATTGCCCCAATTAAGTGTTGAGTATTGGTGTTTGTAAACATTGCTCTGGCCGCCCTCAATATCGCAGTATGCGACAGTAAGGGTCGATGTCGACATCCCGTCGAATTGGAGCCCAATCTGCGCCCCGTAGCATGCTTCATTGTCCCACAAAACGCTGTTGGTCAGGGTTGTGCTGCAATCGCCTACTACATATATTCCTCCCCCGAAACCTTTGGCGGTGTTTCCGACAATGGTGACATTTGTAATCGTAGCGTTGCCATAATAGCAGCACAGTCCGCCGCCGTATGCGGCTAGGTTGCCGCTGATGATGCAGTTGGTGATGGAACTGTTACCGCCGCAAGCAAAACCCCCACCGAGAATACTGGCCACATTCCCGGCGAGAACGCACTTGCTGATTGCAGGAGCCATGTGGCTGTAAGAGAAGATCCCGCCTCCGTTCTGTGCCCGGTTTCCCAGAAGCACGCAATGGGTCACCGATGGCTCGCCGAAATAGCAGCAGATCCCACCGCCGTAATCTACACCCAGGTTATTCAGGAGACGGCAATCTTGAATCGTTGGGTTGCCCGTATTGCAGAAGATCGCTCCGCCGTCGTCACCAGCGAAATTGTTCCTAAGAATGCATTGGGTGATCGTTGAGTCGGCACTGTCGACGAAGATCGCACCTCCTGCCGATTTGCTGCTGTAAGCTTGCTCGCTAGGCGCATAGCCGTTGATGATAGTCAGGCCGGAGATCACACAGTCATCCTCCTGCCAATCGTCAAGATAAAAGGCCCGGTGGGGTGAGGACGCTGTCCCCCCACAGTCGATTATGGTAGCGCTCACCACATCAGGGTCGTCGGGGTCCGTGCTGCAGACTGTGATGCCCTTGCCCCCGAAGTCCACGTCGCGGTTCCCACTGCCCGTGTACGTGCCCTGTTGCAGCTCGATGACGTCGCCGTCTTGGGTCCCGGCGTCATCGATCGCCGCCTGTATGGTGGCAAAGTCGCCTGTTCCGTCCGCCTTGAGCGTAATCGTGTCGGCCGAGACCCCTACGGGCACCCCGATCAACACCGCGCAGGCGATCAACCATCGGCGCACACCAACTCTGCAAGCAAACCCGGTCATGGCAAGCCTCCCTCGTCTTTCCCCAACTGGTGTGAATGTCCCGAATGGCCCGCGCCCTGCGTTACCCCTCAAGGCGCACCAACATCACCTCGCGCCGCGCCGTCGCAACGCGACTTTCAAAACAACTGGCCCCTTGATCTGTCCTGCAAAGTTCCCGCAGCCGTCCTTCCCCAGCGGTTACATCCGTTGCGTAAGCAAGTATACCCGATAATTTGCATCGGGGCAATCGAAAATCGGACAAAATATCACCGACGGACATATCGAGCATTCTCACAACAGGTCTAACCATCGAACCGCCGTATCGTTACGGCAAATCATCGAGGCAAAAGATTCTTCCGGCCACCTCACACCGCCCAAACCCGCGCCGCGCAACCGGGCGCAGTCAACCGCCCTGATCGGCAATCCCGCCAGTGAACCCTTGCGGCCTGCCCAACCACAGAACTGCCTGCACCCACGCACTTTACCCTGCGCCGATCGACGCGGTCGGCCTCGCCTATCAGACGGTTAACCGTCTCGGCGGGCGCGGGCATCCTGCGGTATAATCACCCCGCTGATGTGTGACCTTATGAGCACAGCCGCCACCGCAGTTGTCGCCCCGCCCCGCTCTCGCCTGCTGACGCTGGTGGGCGTTTTTGCGCTCGCGCTGCTGCTTCGCGCCGGCTGGGCGACCCACCGCACCGGCGATCAGCCAAGTGCAGCCGCACAACTTCAATTCCCCGACGAGCGAGAGTACTGGTCGCTGGCTGTCTCACTGCGCGACGCGGGTGAGCTGACGCTGCCCAACGGCGACCGGGCCAAGCGAATGCCTCTCTATCCCGCCCTGCTGGCAAGGTTCGTCCACCTGCCCCATCCTGTGCTGACGGCCCGCCTGGCCCAGTCCATCCTGGGCGCCCTCGCTGCCGTCGGCGTAGCCACGCTGGCCATGCGCCTGGCGGGTGTCGGCGCAGGTCTGCTGGCCGGCGCGTTGGTCGCCGTCGATCCGTTTGCCGTGTTCTTCTCGTCGCTGCTGCTCACCGAGATACCGTTCGCCGCTGCCCTGGTCGGTTTCATATTGTGTAGCTGGCCGCTGATAGAAGAGCCCCGATCACTGTCGACGCCGCGCCTGGTTATCGCCGCCGCGCTGGCGATCGCCTGCGTCTACCTGCGGCCCGAGGCGTTCGGCTTTGTCACGCTGTGGTCCATCTTCGCGCTGGCTCGGCGCCGCTCGCCCGCCCGCGCCTGCGTTCAGATTGCTCTGATTCCTTTACTCGTCATCGCATCGCTCGTGCCCTGGGCGTGGCGCAACCGTGTCGTGCTGGG
>CBFCZG010000095.1:0-12779 GCA_965602375.1 uncultured Phycisphaerae bacterium
CGGCAGCGATACCAGACCCACGATCAGTTCCGCGCGATCCTGAAGCCTTGGCTGGATGGGCCTGTCTCGAAAGATCCGTCGCCGGCCGCCAGCGCGCTGCGATATCGACTCACCGGCGACGAGGCCGCCGCTCGGCAAGCCATAGAGAAGTTGCAGACCCGCACCATGGAGAAGATCGGCCACGAGTACTACAGCGACGGCTGGGAATACGCCCTGGCCTACGACTGGCTGTACGATCATCCCGATATCACGGATGAAAAGCGCCGAACGATCGAAGGCTTCCTGGTGGCCAACGCTCGCCGCGCTCTCGACCTGCTCAACGATGAGTCGTGGGACCTCGAACCGTCGCTATGGCACGGGCGAACCAAGATCGCCAACCTGGCGATGGTGGTGGCCCTGACGCTTGAGACGGCGCCCGAGGCCGACGCGCTGCGTGCGCAACTCGTCCGCTTCTTCGGCGACGCATGCCGCGCGCTGCGGATCAGTGAGGGCTGGCCCGAGGGGTACGCCTACTGGCTGGGCAACCGATCGTTCCCATTCGCGTTGGCGGTCGATTGTTGGCGGACGGCTACCGGCACAAGTGCGGTCGCCGGTATCGACCTGGTCCAGATGCTCCGCCGAACCGGTATGTGGCACGTCTACGGCATGAGGCCCGACAACAAGTTCCTCCTCTATGGCGATGTGTTTCAGGGCGTGCTCGTCGACTACGGCTACCGGGCCCAGACGATGGACTATTACGCCCGCATCACGCGCGACCCATGTTTGCAAGCCTTCGCCCTGTACGGCCACGCCAACTCCGGCAGGCCTTACTTCAGGCATACTCGCTGGGCCGCGGCCTTGGCTTTCGATCCGGACGTGCCTCTGCCGAACGGCTCGACGCCGAAGAATCCTTTTGCGGGGCTCAATGCTCTTACCACTGCCGAGCTGTTCGGCCCGGGTGCCTACAACCTGGCCGTGTTTCGCACCGGATGGCAGGCCGACAGCACCATGATCTCCTTTCGAGCGGGGGTGTCGCAGGTGCATCACGCCCACTACAACGCGGGTACCTTCACGGTCTACAAAGACGCTCCGCTGGCGATTCTCTCCGGCGGGTACTTCGGCTTCGGGTCCGAACATCGCGAGAACTATTACGTTCGATCCGTGGCCGCCAACTGTCCGCTGGTCCTCATGCCCGGTGAGCGGCTCGCGACGCGGCGCCATTACGATCATCCAACGGCCAGCACCGGCGGTCAGAGGATGACCATTCCAGGCGGCAGCGATATCGCGTCGACGGCGGAGTGGCGCCGACTGTCACAGCCCGGACAAGCGTATGCTGGCGGCCGGCTCGTCGGCTTCGACCACCAGCCCGGTGTTCTTGGCTATGTAGCAGCCGATCTGACCGCTGCCTACAACAGCGCGCTGTTCTCCTGGCCTGAGCAGAAGCCCAAAATTCGCCGGGCGGTACGCGGGCTGCTCTATCTGCCTGGCTGCCAGACCCTCCTCGTGTACGATCGGATCACCGCTACCTCGCCCGACTATCAGAAGAAGTGGCTGCTGCACACGATCAACAAGCCTGCCTGCTCTGACACGACCGTTCTGAAAGGCGAGCAGGACGACGGAATTCTTGCGACGGCAGCAAGAGATCTCCGCGTAACGAACGGCAACGGCGCCATGACCGTTCGCGCCTTGCTGCCCAAGCCGTCGCGCTGGCTGCTGATCGGCGGGCCCAATCACCGGTTCTACATAGAAGATGACGGTGACCAGTCGGACGGTTTTGACGGCCGAAATGCCGTGGGTGGGATGGAAAGACGTTCGAGGCGATCCTACTTCGATCTGGGTAGCTGGCGGGCCGAACTCGAACCCACCGAGCCGGCCGAATCGCACGATTTCCTCGTGGCGATGTGTCTTGGCCGAGAAGGCGGCCCTATTGCGGCCGGGGTCGAGCTGGTGGGCCGTGGCCCGGATTATGCTGCCTGCCAGGTGGGCGAGACGATCGTCGTTCTCGCCGACGTCACGAAGCTCGGCGGTCCGGCACGCGTGCAGGTCGTCCCCACCCGGGCGGCCTCGCAGGTCATCGCCTGCGCGCTACCCGAGCCTCAACCGATTGGTGTGACGCAGTTCGAAACGGTTGCTCCACCACGGTGCACCGCCACGTTCAAGCCAAAGCCGCCCCTGCCGGCGGGTCGTTCCGTCCGCCTCGCACTGGATGCAGCAAGGCTTGATCGAGTGAAGGTCAGCCTCGACCACGCGGCTTCGGGCGATTGAGCCCGATTGCGCCGCAGTCCCCTCTCGCATGATCGCTTGCGCGTCTCAGACCGTAGCATGACTACTTATCGGGAAACACGTTCGCGCCGGGCGGTGCCTGCCAACGATCCGGACACGCCGGTTGAACCACCCGCCCCCACTGACGGAGGATTCCTACATCCTCAAACCGCCGCGTTACTTCACGCTCGACCAACTCGGGGTCCCACGAGTCCACAACCTTCACTCGGAGTCGGTTGCGGATGTCTGCGAACTGTGGATCGCTTCCCAGGTCGTTCAGCTCATCCGGGTCGTCATCGAGGTTGAATAGCTGCGGCGCTTCGTAGCCGTGATAGTGAATCAGCTTCCATGGTCCCGAGCGAATCATCCGCGACGGCGGCTCGCTCTTGCCGCTGTAGTGTTCGGCGAATGTCTCGTCCGGCCAATCCGCCGTATCGACCTTGCCGGGAAGGAGGAACCGCAACAGGCTTCGCCCCCGTACCGACGGCAGCGATTCGGCTCCCGCCAGGTCGAGCAGTGTCGGACCGACGTCGAGCAGGCTGCTGACCTGACGTACCGTCCGACCCTCTGCAAAGTGTCCGGGCCATGAGACGATCAGCGGCACCCGCCCGGCGCCCTCGTAGAAGTTGCTCTTCCACCACATACCGTGTTCGCCGGCCATATCGCCGTGATCGGACGTGTAGATCACAACGGTGTTGTCGCGAAGTGCGGTCTCGGCAAGTACGTCAACAATTTGGCCGACCAGCCCGTCGACGATCGTAATCAGTCCGTAGTACGCTGCACGGGCACTTTGGACCTGCTCGTCGGTCAAGTCCTCGATCTGACGCAAACGACGATAGTCGTGCACAAACGGGTGGACAGCGTCGAAATGTCCGTCAGGCAGAGAGGGTAGCTGGACCTTGTCATAGTATTCCTGATAGAGATGCCTGGGACATACGAACGGACAATGTGGCAGCACGAATCCCACAACCATGCAGAGGGGACGGCCGTCGGATCGGGCCTTCAGGAATTCGCAGGCCGCGTCGGTCACGGTCTCGTCGAAGACCTGATACTCGGTCTGCCCCGGGCCTGAGATGATGGCCGCCGGGCGTGTCTGGCTGGTGGAACCGTGGAGGCTCGGCAGCATCCGTGGCCCCGGCGTGCCCGGGTGTTGCGGCGACAGGTCGCCAACCAGGCGCTTCTCGAAGCCGTGACGTTGGTCGGGGCCGATGAAGTGCATGCGACCGCAAAGGACCGTCTCGTAGCCGGCCACCGACAGCCCGTGGGCGAAGGTGGGTATGCTTGAGTCGAGCACACATGAATTCGACCACACACGCTGGTCGGACGGATAGCGCGACGTCAGGAAACTCATTCGGGAAGGCACACAAAGAGGCGATGGGCAGTAGTTGCTCGCAAAGCGAACACCGCGCTCCGCCAGAGCGTCGATGCGCGGAGTGCGCACGACGGAGTCACCTTCGCAGCCGACGATGTGGGGGTTGTGCTGGTCCGACATGACCAACAGGATGTTGGGGCGTTGATCCATTCTGCCTCTAATACCGGCCCGCAACGAAGGGGCACGTCCGATCGCCAGTGTAGCCACCTACAGGAGAGAATCCACCGCCTCGGTCCCCGGCGGAAGGCGCGCCATGTTAGCCGCACCACGTGGTCGTCTGGACGGGCGATGTGCGCGCACACCAAGTTGCGTCTGACAATTCCGATCCGGTCTCCTGGGGTGCCACTGGTCCCGGCGCGCCGGGATCCGCCAGTGCCCCGTACCGATCACCATCCGGAGGATCTTCTTTGAGACAGAGCTTAGGGCTGCAACTTGAACGAAACGGTCTTGTCGGCGCCGGTGAGGATCTCGGTCAGCCGCACCTTCCACTCGCCCTGCGGATCGCTCAGCGCCAGCGGGATCGACAGTTGGCCGCCTTCCGCCTCGCATGCCCAGTTGGTGGTGTACAGTTCGTGTACGTGTCCGTCAGGCTGGACGACCTCCACATGATATACAAACTCGTCAGCCTGATCCGAACCGGGCTTGATTGCAATCTCGCACGGCCGGCCGGCGCGCACCTGCCCGGGTGCCGTGGCCGTGAAGGGCCCGGGTTCGGCCGGCCACACCGAAAGGATGGTCGGTTCGTGTGGACCCACACGAATCTGAACGGTCGGCCCGTCGCCCACGCGTCGCCCTTCGCGCATGTCGTAGTACACAAAGCTGCGATCCTCGCCGGGCAGATTCGCGTGCACCGTGACGTCGATCGGCGTCGCCAGCCCCTCGATCGACTGATATTCCTGCGGACCCAGCTCGCTGATACGCAATTGCAGGTTGCGTTGGAGGGAGACGATCCGCACCTGACCAACATCCTTTACGGTCGTCTCGACGGCCATTGGCACTTGTCCGTCGGCGGCCACGACTTTGGGCGTGCGGCGCTGCGGGCTGACCGCTTCCAGGATGACCGGCATCAGCAGTTGCCTGGCCGTCGCTTCCTCACCCGGATGCAGACGCCAGCGATGGTAGTCGATCAGGTCGAGATTGACGTACACGCACTGCCCCTCGCTCACCTTCCTTTGCAGCATCGCCATGGGCGCCTGGGCGCCGGCGGCCGTGGCCGAGGTGGGCTTTACTTGTTCCTCCAGCAGTTTGAGCGCGTCGATCCCCGACTCGGCCGTGCCGGTCTCGGCGATCGCGTAATCGCCGGGCCGCTCGACCCCGAATAGATCGTCAAGCTGTCCGCTCTCGAGTCGCTTGCCGTGGTCGTCGAACAGACCGACCTGACCGTCGGCGATCACCGTACCGCCGGCCTCGACGAAATCCCGGATGGCTTCAGCCTCTTGTCGCGACAGCGCGATGATTCGCGGCATGACCAGCAGCTTGAAGCCCTCTTTGGTGGTCGGGTCGTACGGCTTCAACTCGCCTTGACGAACCTGCGCCGCAGCGAGCATCTTGTATTGCAGGCCGCTGTCTTCCACCAATTTTATCCACGACTCGCGCACACGCGAATAAGGGTTGTCGACTCGCTCGTGATAGCTATAGCGATCGATCCACGCCTCGCCGATGGGCCGCACGTGCAGCACCCAGTGTACGCGCAGCGACGGCTGTGAGTGGTAGATGGCCACCGGATCGTCAATCCGCGGCGTGAACATGTACTGTCTGCCCAGTCCGCTGGTCAGCTCGGCCAGCCATTTCGTGCACGTTTTGGCCCGATCGTCATAATTGCCCTCGTCGTCCACGAACGTCGAATCGTCATCCCACAGCATGGCTCCGTGATCGCCGTGGACGAACAGATACCACCGCTTGTAGCGTGCCTCGACGTCGGCCCGTCCGTTGATCGAGATCAGATGCATCTTCGGGTTGAAGCTGCGAAGCATCTCATAGTTGTTCGCGATGTAGTACGGCTCCATGCAGTCCAACACCTGACAGAGCTTCCAGAAGTCCCACCCACCTACGGCCATCGGGCCTTGCGCACCGCCGATGGCCACGAACGTACCGGGATCGAAGCGCTTGATCGTGTCGGCGCCCATCTGGTACGCCTTCATCAGAACGTCGTCCATGAAGTCCTTGTGATCGCACCAGGGGCTGAAGTTGTCGCCCGGACGCGCGAAGGTCTGATCGGTCGTCAAGGCGATCACATCCTCCCAGCGGCCGAACTCGGTGTCCCACTCGGCGTTCAACGCAGCCAGGTCGGCGTAACGCTCCTTGAGCCATTCGCGGAACGCGTCGCGACACGCCGGGGAAAAACAGAAATCCGACGCGGCCGCCTGCCCACCAATGCCCGGCTCGTCCGCCAGGCTGTACCAGAACGGCCGATAGTCGCGCCACTGCCGCGTGGGGTTCAGCATGAACCTTTCGATGATCCAGTGCGTCACGTGGTCCGACAGGCATGGCGATCGCTGCAAACGGTTCAGGTTGCCTCGGTCGGCCTTGACCTGCTCCTTGTGCAGTGTGAAGTAGTGCTCCACCTTCTTGTCGGGGAACCATCGGTGGTAGGGTGCATAGATCGAGGTGGCCGTGCCCTCCACGTACCAGCGATAGTTGGCATCGACAAAGTGGTCCGGAGTGTAGTCGCTCGCGCCCGGCCAGATGCTGCCGTGGATGTTGGCCTTTTTCAGGTAGCCCAGACGTTTGGCGTTGTGGCGCTGCCACATGATCACGCGATAGTCGTGCCACCCGGGCTGCGGCCGGAAGATGACCGGCTCCTGCGCATAGTGGGTCTGCCCGTTGGCGTTGGTGACCGCCACGCCCAGCCAGTGTCGCATCACCAGCACGCCGGGTACGTCGACCCGGACGTTCACGTTGGTGCACGCCGCTTCCTCCCCCGGCAGCGGCTCGCTGCGACGGACCAGCACTCGCCCGAACGAATCGGTGACTTGCGTGGCGAGCGTGGCCCCTTTGCGAGTGACCGGTATGGGCAGTTGCAGTTCTGCCTCGATGGGTTCGCCCTGTTCATACGCCGGGCTGGTCAATACCAGCCTGGCCTGACCGGTCGCAGGCTCGGCTACAGCCCTCGGGCCCATCGTCACTATCGCACAGACCAGACCTATCGACAGTATCCGCGAACTCATCGCCATCTCCTGCTACGTCCACTTGTCACGCATGGCTAGTCGACCGGCCGATCACTCTAACCCGCCGTTGCGGTATGGTCAAAACAGCCAAGGTTTGTGGCCTGACGTGTGCCCCGGTCTGCACACGACCTTGACCGATGGTGGGCGGCCTGATACCGTCAGAGCTTGCGGCGGGTGCTGCCTTGCTGCTCGAAGGGTGGCAGCCCAGTCGGACGGCGGCAGAGACTTGTCGTATCGTGGTTTGGAGAGGTGTCCGAGCGGCTGAAGGAGACGGTTTCGAAAACCGTTAGGCCCTTCTGGGTCTCGGGGGTTCGAATCCCCCCCTCTCCGGGACGGCTTGATGGTGCGAGCCCTCCCGGAGAGGGGGACCTTCGGTAGCCCGGAGGCCGTCAGCGTGGCATTCGGAGAGGTGTCCGAGTGGCCTAAGGAGCACGCTTGGAAAGCGTGTGTACCCCTATCGGGGTACCGCGGGTTCGAATCCCGCCCTCTCCGGGGTGGCTCGGCCTGAGGTTCCCCGGACGGGGCGGGCGTGGCCCGTCCCGGACGCATTGCGCCACGACCGGTGGCCGCATCGCTCCGTCATCGGGCGGGTACAAATGTGGGTCAAGGCCTCCCGACTGGGCTTGGGGTCAAAGGTGCAGTAGGCCTCTTGGCGGTGGCTACCGGGCTCGGCGGGTGACGCCCGGAGGAACGACAGCGTGTCCTGCTCATATCTGCTATCGGTCATTGCGGTACTGGTCAGTCAAACCAGTCGACCGGCGCCTCTGCCAAGCGTGCCCTTCGAGCACGTCAAGCCCGAACTGCGAACGAGCCGAACGACGGTAAACGCCGGGCAACCGGTCTGGATCGAGTTCGTCCTGCGCAACACGTCCGACCAGCCGGTCGAGATCAGCGTACCGGGCGCCGTGCCGTCTGCGGTGTCTGCTTCGGCCATGGGACTGCCCGTCGAGCACATCTTCAGCGGCGCGTCGTGGCAGGCTCTGTCTATTACTGACGGAGTCAGACGTCGACTGGGCGACAACGTGAGGCGACCTCCGGACTCGGCGGTGCCCGTCATTCGTCTGGCCGCGCACTGTAGTGTGGGGATCACGCTGGATGCGGCACAATGGTATTCGACCCTTCGCCAGCCGGGGCGCTACGCGCTGACGTGGAGACCCTACGGCGGACTCATCAAGAGTGACCCGCTGGTCATCAGGATCGAGACGCTCAAGCAAGTCATTATGGAGACCGACTTCGGCCAGATGACGGTCCAGTTGTTATACGACGAAGCTCCCCAACATGTGGCCAATTTCCTGGACCTCGCAGGGCAGGGCTTCTACAACGGAACGACGTTCTGGCGCGTGGTGCGCGGGGCGCTCATCCAGGGCGGCGACCCCAAGGGCGACGGGACGGGCCTGCGCCCGGACGGCAGGACGCTCGAGCCGGAGTTCACCGACACGCCGTTTGAGACCGGCACCATCGGCATGGCGCTGACGCCGAATGATCCTGATTCTGGGAGTTGCCAGTTTTTCATCTGTTTGCGTCGGATGCCGGTATTCGACGGGCAGTTTACGGCCTTCGCACAGGTCGTGGGCGATCGCTCGCTTGAGACGCTCGCTCGCATCGGGTCGGTGGAGACCGACCAGGCGGACAGACCGACTCAGCCTGTGACGATCCAGTCGGTGACCGTCCGCCCGATGTCCGTGCGGCAGGAGAACTAGTGCTGCGAATGAAAGGGATAATAGGCCGTGCTAGGTGGGGTGCTGCCGGTGCCTTCGGCCCGTTTCGGCGGGCTGCCCGAAACCCGGCTATGCGGGGCCGAACACTCTTTGAGGTCCGGTTGGCTGTGGCCGCTGCGCCGCTCGGAGGCGTTGACGGCCGGGTCCCATGCAATGGGGCCTGTGGACAACGGGTCAGGCCTTGACGGGAGCAGCCCACCCACCGAGGTCTCAGGTGCCGTGGGGCAACCTGGCCTGAGCCGACCGATCGGCGGATGCTGCGGCGAACCGAATCGAGGAGAGCCGCACGGCTTTTTTATTTTCTCGTTCGTGCACGTCTGTGCTTGGCAGCACAGCGATCCACCACGGAGTGAAAGATGTCGTACACGGTGCTGGCCAGGAAGTATCGCAGCCGCACGTTCGACGAGGTGATCGGTCAGGAGGCCATCGCACGCACTCTCAAGAACGCCGTGGCCAACGGGCGGGTGCACCACGGCTACCTGTTTTGCGGGACGCGCGGCGTGGGCAAGACGTCGATGGCCCGGATCCTGGCCAAGGCCCTCAACTGCCTGGCCGCCGACGCACCCACGACCGATCCGTGCGGCGCCTGCGAAGCCTGTCAGTCCATCGCCGTCGGGCAGGACCTGGATGTCATCGAGATCGACGCGGCCAGCAATACGGGAGTCGATAACATCCGCGAGTTGAGGAGCCACGCTCAGTACCGTCCTTCGCGGTGTCGGTTCAAAGTTTACATCGTTGATGAAGTGCACATGCTCAGCACCGGCGCGTTCAACGCGCTGCTCAAGACTCTGGAGGAGCCACCCTCGCACGTGAAGTTCATCTTCTGCACAACGGAACCTCACCGTGTGCCGGCCACCATCCAGAGCCGCTGCCAGCGGTTCGATTTCCGAAGCATCCCAACGGATCAGATTGCCCGACAGTTGACATCCATCCTCCAGGCCGAATCGATCGACGCCGACGAGGCACTGATCCGACGCGTCGCCAGGCTCGCAGACGGTTCGATGCGCGACGCCCTGTCGCTTCTGGATCAGCTTCTGTCGCTGGGGCAGGACCATCTGGCGGCTGAGTTGGTCGACGAGATCCTGCCCCGTGCCGGCGACGAGCTGATGGCGGAGCTAACCAGCGCGCTGGCCGGCAGCGACGCGGCCGCAGCCCTCTCCTGTACGGAGCAGTGTCTGGCGGCCGGGCTGGGTTTCGAGCGGTTTGCGGTCTCGCTGATTGACCACCTGCGCTGCCTGATGCTGCTGCGCGTTTGTGGGGCGGACACCGAACTGATCGAGGTGCCGGCGGGGCTGCGGCAGGAGATGGTCAGCCAGTGCCAGCAGTTCGACGCGGCAGCATACGTCTACATGATCGGTCTGCTAGAACAGCTAAGACGGAACGTACGTTTCAGCACATGTGGACGGGCGCTGGTGGATGCTGCTGTCGTGCGGCTTGCCGCCGCGGACAATTTCAGTTCGATCGAGTCTCTGCTGGCCGAATTGGGCGGTGTCGAGTCAGGGGCTGCGGCCAACGACCGATCGCGTCGAGTGACGGTGGATAAGGCTGCGAAGAGCGGCGCCAAGCCGTCGGGATCGGCGAGGGGCGGCGCACCCGCCGCGAACCGTCAACGTGCTCCCGCAAAGCCTGCCGGCAAGCAGGTGACGCGGCCTAACGGTCCGTCCGGACGCACCGACCGGCCCGCGCCCAGCAGCAGCCAGATCCAGGCGGCCCTGAGAGATCCGCTTGTGCAGAGGGCCATAGAGGTCTTCCAGGGCAGGCCGATCGACGTCAAACGGGTTTCGAGAGGACGCTAGCTGCTTGTAGAGCGCTAAGATCTCAGTGAGGTGAGTGTATGGGGTTACTGGGTAACCTAGGCCAGCTCGGTGGGCTGCTGAAACAGGCGCAGCAGATGCAGCAGAAGGTGCAGCAGTTGCAGGAGTCGCTGGCGGAACAGCGTTTTGATGCGGAGGCCGGTGCCGGTCTGGTAAAGGCGACCGTTGACGGTCGTGGCAACCTCGTGGCCATCAAGCTCAAGCCCGAGACCCTTCAGCCGGATGAGGCTGAGATGCTGGAAGAGCTGATAAAGTCTGCGGTCTGTGCGGCGTCAGCCAAAGCCCAGCAGTGTTATCGGGAGGAGATCGGGAAGATGACCGGTGGGCTGAATCTACCTGGTCTGAGCGAGATGCTTGGCCTGGGTGGGTCACCTGAATCGGAGGGCACGCCGTGACGGCGGGTCCGGGCTCCGACCCCTTGTCGGAGTTGATCGAGCGGCTGACCAGGCTGCCGGGTATAGGCCCGCGCAGTGCCGAGCGCCTGGCGTTTCATCTGCTCAGGGCCGATAAGCAGGAGGTCTTCGAGTTGGCCAAGGCGCTGCGGGACATCAAGGAGCGTCTTGCTTATTGCTCGGCATGCTATAATCTCACGGAAGTCGATCCCTGTCGGATCTGTGCAGATCCGCGGCGCGATCGGTCGCAAGTCATTGTTGTCGAGCAGCCCAAGGATTTGGCTGCGCTGGAGCAGACCGGACTGGTTCGAGGTGTATACCATGTTCTGCTGGGCCACATCGCCCCGTTGGATGGGGTGGAGCCCGGCGACCTGACCATCGAGGCGCTGAGGCAGCGCGTCAGCAAAGGCGACGTCAAAGAAGTGGTTCTGGCCATGAACCCAACCATGGAAGGCGACGGGACGGCACTGTATATCCACAGTGTTCTCGGTCCTCTCGGAGTCAGGGTTACCAGACCCGCGCGCGGATTGCCCAGCGGATCACAGCTGGAGTATGTGCCGAAAGCGGTGCTTCAGGACGCCTTGTCAGGCCGGCAGCCGATGTAAGTGGCAAAGTTGATGTCGATGGGAGACGATGTAGTTTACGTAAGAGGGTCAGGCCGATCGCGGAGACGACGTGTGTTGGCCACGCGACCCGGGTCGAATTACACAGGATAGTCCATGCGCCTGGATACGTCACAAACCATGCGGCTCGAGCAGAAGATGAAGCTCGCGCCGCGCATGATCCAGTCGATGGAGATCCTACAGCTGCCCCTCTTGGCCTTGCAGGAGCGCATCGACCAGGAGCTGGAGAGTAACCCGGTCCTGGAGATCCAGGAGCCGAGCGCGTCGGAGTCGGACACGCAGGCCGAATCGTCTGACCAGGACACATCGTCCGACAACGAGCGCGACCTGGTTGTCAGCAGCGATAAAGATCGGGCCGCTGATTTCGAGCGGCTCGGCAAGATGGGCGACGACGACGGGTACGGCGAGTACATGGGTCGGGCCTGGCGCGTGGGCGTGCGGCGGCACATGGGCGAGCGCGACCGCAAGCTGGACGCCATGCTTAATACGGCTGCCCGTGAGGAGTGCCTCAACGATTACCTGCATTGGCAGTGGTCGTTCATGGAGGCCGACGAAAACGTCATACGTGCGGGCGAGTTGATCATCGACCACATCGAGGAGGACGGCTACCTGCGAACGCCCCTGGAGGCGTTGGTTGAGGCCCAACTGCCCTGGGCGCGCATGGAGTATCTCGAGGCCGCCCTGGACCTCATCCAGCAGCTTGATCCCGCAGGAGTGGGTGCCCGCAACATCCAGGAGTGTCTGCTGATCCAGTTGGAGCAACTCCCGGGCAATCATGACCTCGAGAAGCGCCTGGTGACCGAATACCTGCGGGACATTGAGTTGAACCGGTTGCCCGAGGTCGTCCGCAAAACCGGACAGAGCCTCGATCGCCTCAAGGAGGCCCTGGCGTTTCTGGGACGGCTCAGCCGTCGGCCGGGATACCTGGTGGGCGATCGCTCGGTCCCGTATGTGATTCCCGACGTTATTATCGAGTACGGCCAGGACGGGGAATACCAGTTGCGACTTACCGATGAGCAGCTGCCTCGGCTACAGATATCCGGGATGTATCGTCGGATGCTGCGGGACGGCGCCATGGACGCCAATACACGGCAGTTCATCCAGAACAACATGCGCAGCGCACGCTGGCTGATGGAGTCGATCCAACAGCGGCGAAGTACGCTGCTGCGGGTGGTCGAGGCGGTGCTGCGCCACCAGCGCGAGTTCCTGGAGCGCGGCCCCAAACACCTCAAGCCGCTGCCGATGGTGCAGGTGGCTGACGAACTCGGCATTCATGTCGGCACGGTCAGCCGGGCTGTGGCTGGCAAGTACATGCAGACGCCCCGGGGCATCTGGCCGTTGCGTCACTTCTTCTGCGGCGGAACCGAAACCTCCGAAGGCGAGAGCATCAGTTGGGACGGCATCAAGCTCAAGTTGAAACCCGTACGGAAATCCCGCAGCTCGCTGCGAGAC
>CBFCZG010000096.1:0-12592 GCA_965602375.1 uncultured Phycisphaerae bacterium
TCCTCGCAGGTCTCCGCAAGCGCTCGTCTCGGCCCGAAAGCCTTTTCGCTCACGACTCCCCCGGATGGGTCCTCGATCCCTCCCGGCGCCTGCTTCCCCGGGCCGTCTCGTCGAACCGCTTGAGCTCCCGCCGCTCGGAGTCGAGCACGGCCACCACATCCTGACGGCGGTACCGAATGACGGACGCAGCCGTCTTGGCCTCGAACAGGCCCAACTGCCCCTCCGTCATAACTACCATCCGCCGATGTCGAGCGAGTTTCTGCGTAACCATGGGTCCGCGTCGATGTGTTACCTCGGGCCCGACCGGTCCTAGCTCGTGCGAGCAAGTTCTATGATTCGCTCGGCCAAGGCGACCGTCGAATCCACTACCGGAACGTCCAGATCGCCGTCAGCCAGCACCACGGAGATGTCCGTGCAGCCCACGATGACGGCCGCCGCACCGCAGGCGACCAGTTGCCCGGCCGCTCGGCGAATGGTGGCCCGAGACGGTTCGGTTTGGCCGGTTTTCACCTGCATGATGGCCTCCATCACCTGCTGCTGAGTTGGGGGCTCGGGCAGTACCAGGTTCAGCCCGATCCTTGCCGTGGCCTGCTGATACAGGCCGGCCGACTGCGTACCGAGCGTTGCCAGCAGGCCCACCTGTCCAGCGGGGCCGACGCAGCGGGCGGCGGCCTCGGTGGTCACGTCGATCAGATGCAGCACCGGCACGTCCACCGCCGCGGCGATCCTCTTATGCCAGGCGTGTGCGCTGTTGCATGCAATGGCGATCAAGTCTACCCCCGCGGCCTGGAGGCGCCGGGCGGCAGCGATCAGATGTCGTTCCGGCGAGCCATCGACGTCGGCTGCCGGCAGAGACGGCTTCCCGTCGCTGTCTGCTGCCGCCATCAGGGCCTCAGTGCGGTCCGGGACGGTCGGGTCGCTGTCGATGACCAGCCGCAAATGGTCCTGTTCGCGACGGATCGGCGTTCGCCGCGTGATCTCCTCGTACAGTCTGATGGTGGCGGCCGGCCCCATCCCCCCGATGACGCCAACTCGTTTGCCAGGGCCGTAAGTCCTTGACATAAAGTACCTTACTGACCGACTTTACGGTTTTGAACGTCCTGCTCCAACGGGGCGGCATCTTAGGGGCGGCCGGGCCGGGTAACAAGGGCTTCCCCGCCGTGGGTGCCAGCGGAGCAGCGGCGCAGGCCAGACGCCAGGGGGCAAAAAAGAAAGCACCGAGTGCCCGAAGGCGTGCCCGGTGCTTTCCGGAGGGGAAAGAAGCCAATGTAAGTCTAGATCTTATAAGCTGTTATGAGGCCTCCCCAATCTACCCTGCTCTCCCGCCTCCGCGCTGGCTGCACACACGGCCGACCCAAACCGTAACACGCGGCCCCTGTTGCCTTTCCTTTCCCCAAGCACCCTAGTTTATACCCACAAACCGCCCTTCTGTCTACACGTTTTCCTAAAGATTTATCGGCACTCACTGCCGAAACCTTGACGCTTCCTGCTGCTAGCACTGGGCGTAGCCGCACCCATAGCACTTGGCACAGCCCTCCTCGAACACCAGGGCGCCGTTGCACTCCGGACATTTGAGTTTAAAGCCCAGTCGCCAGGCGGTATGGTCCGGCTCGATGGCCGGGGCATCGACGGCCCGGTCTTGTCCGTGCCCGTTGCCGCCGCCACCGTTTCCGTGGCCGTTCCCATTGCCGTTGTGCAGCGTCTCGTCCAACTCGGCCAGATCGACATCGCCAAGCAACAGATCCTTCAGACCGAAGTGCTCCTTGGCTCGCTGATATTTCATCAGGGCCCGGGCCAACCCGTCACCCAGGCTCATGATCTTGCCTTCCCGGGTCGGCACTTGAAGGCTCGAGCCGATGTCCTTCAGTTGCTGCACGACGTGCTTGAGGGTCCCGCCGGCCCGTAGCCACAAGCTGACCATACGGCAGATAGCCTCCAGGTCACTCGTGGCCACGTCGCCGCCTTTACCCAACTGGGCAAACACCTCCAGCTCGCGTTCGCTACGAGGGTCAACGGTGATCTTTACGTGCATGTTGCCGAAGGGCGTCATCTGCCGGATGCGCAGGCCCGAAACGATCTCCGGCAACTCGCGGGGCTCCAAGACCGCGTCCTCGGCTGGCGGCGCTTCCTGCTCAGCATCGGACGCTTGCGGCTCTTTGCCCTTCAAGGCCATGGGCTGCGCTTCTCGGCAGCCATCGCGATACACCGTGATGCCCTTGCACCGCAACTCAAACGCGCGGCAGTAGATGGCGTCGACCTCCTCGACCGTGGCGCTGTTGGGGAAATTGATCGTCTTGGAGATCGACGCGTCGCAATGGCGCTGGAAGGCCGCCTGCATGCGGACGTGCCACTCCGGCTCGATGTCGTGGGCGCAGACGAAGACGCGGCGTACGTGCTCGGGGATGTCCTCAATATGAGCGAGGGTGCCATCCCTGGCAATCTGATCCATCAGACCCTCGCTACAGAAACCCTCTCGCTTCGCCACGTGCAGGAAGGTCTCATTCACTTCGACCATGGGCTTGCTGCCGTGGTCCTGACCCTTCAGCACGTTGCGATAGAACACCAGGCTGAACAGCGGCTCGATGCCGCCCGAGCAATTGGCGATGATACTGATCGTCCCGGTGGGGGCGACGGTGGTGGTGGCGGCGTTGCGCATCGGGCGACCGTGTTCGGTCTCCCATCGGCTGCCGTGCCAGTTGGGGAAACATCCCCGCTCGTCCGCCAGCTTCTCGGAACAGCTGTGGGCCTCATCGTTCACAAACTTCATGAACCGACCGGCCCACTCGAGGCCCTCTTCGCTGTTGTAGGGCACGTCCAGTTTGTACAGCGCGTCTGCAAAGCCCATCAGCCCCAGGCCGATCTTGCGGTTGGCTTTGCACATCTGCTCGATCTGCGGCAGCGGGTAGCGATTGGCGTCGATGATGTTGTCCAGGAAGCGCACCGCGTAGTGCACTGTGCTCCGCAGTCGGTCCCAGTCGACGCCCGCCCGCTCGGTGGCAGGATCGGTCACGAACATGCCCAGGTTCACGCTGCCGAGGTTGCAGGCTTCGTAGGGCAGCAGTGGCTGCTCGCCACAGGGGTTGGTGGCCTCGATCCGACCGACGTGGGGCGTGGGATTGTCCCCGTTGATACGGTCGATGAAGGCCAGACCCGGCTCGCCCGTCTGCCACGCGTTGCCCACGATGATCGCCCAGATGTCGGCTTTGCTGTAGACGTCGACCGGTGGCGCGTCGCCGGCTTTCGCCACCGGTACCAGCGACCGAATCGTATAACCCCATATATCCAAATCCTTGGGCAGGTAGTACTGTTTCCCTGTACGCGGGTTGACGACGATGTGCGGCGAGTCCGGGCGCTCGCCGAACTCCTGCATCCAGGCGTCGGTGACCTTGACGGAAATGTTGTAGTTGGTGAAGGCCGACAAGTCCTGCTTGGCATGCAGGAACTTGAGGACGTCGGGGTGATGAATGTACATCATCCCCATGTTGGCCCCACGGCGAAACGCCCCCTGCTGGATCGCGTTGGTGGCCTCGCTGAAGGCCCGCCAGAAGCTGATCGGCCCGCTGGTCGTCCCGCCCGAACTGCGGATGTAATCACCGGTGGGCCTCAACTCGTCGAAAGCGAACCCCGTGCCACCGCCGGCCTTCTGGATCATCGCGGTGTGCTTGATGGAATCGAAGATCTCTTCGATGCTGTCCTTGACCGGCAGCACGAAGCACGCGCTGAGCATGCCCATCTCGCGCCCGGCGTTCATCAGCGTCGGGCTGTTGGGCATGAACGCCCCACTGGTCATCAGATCGTAGAACACCTCCTGCCAGTGGTCTCTCTGCGCGCGATCGTTGCCGTAGAGCAGCTCAATGTCCGCAACGGTGTGGGCGACTCGTTGGAAAAGCTGCTGCGCCGTCTCAACGAAGCGTCCCTGCTCGTCTTTTTTGAGGTATCGTGCCTCCAGCACGCGGAGCGCGTTTGCGGTCAGGCCGCGAAGACCCGCCTTAGTGGCCGCCGAGCTGTCAGCTTCCGTCCATGTCAGCATGATAACCCTAACTCCCGCTAAAACAGTTCCTTACGTATATATCCTTGCACGCTGACGGCGCACAATCTACATCCCACCCCAGGAGCCGACGGCCCACCCCCCGGCTCGTCACCAGATATTGGATCAGGCGTTACCACAGACCGCCCACCGGTTCAACCAGCGGGCGCCGCCCACCAAATATGGCGGCCAACCTTCTTCATACCCCAACATCTTGGGCCGGTCAAACAAATTTCTCAAGAATTTGACGAACGCTTGTAACCCCTTGTTGCGGCCGCAAATGCGGAAGGCGATTTTCAGAACTCACAGGCGCTCGTAGCGGCCAGGCGGGCCCCCCGTAGCGGTCCCGGATCAAGAGGTTTGCCCCGGCTGGCACGCGGGGTTACAACTCACGAAAAAGCGAGCGAGCCGCTGATATCGCCCGGCGGATGTGCGACGCGGCCGCCGGGCATGTGGGGTCTGTAAGCACGTTCTAGCGTGGGAGACGAACCGATGGCCGGGCGGATTGGATGGCTTCTTATCTGTTGCATGGCGGTGGCGCAGTCGAGGGGGCTCGCGGCAGAGCGCACGCTGCCCCTGGAGCAAATCAAGCTGCCGAAAGGGTTTACGATTAAGCTCTATGCCGATCGCATCCCCGACGCCCGTTCCATGGTGCGGGCGCCGGGCGGCACGCTATTCGTCGGCAGCCGATCGGCCGGCAAGGTGTACGCCGTGCTCGACCGCGACGGCGACCATCGCGCCGACCAGGTCAAGATCATCGCCGAGGGGCTAACCATGCCCAACGGCGTGGCTGTCCGCGACGGCGCGCTCTACGTGGCCGAGATTCACCGCGTGCTGCGGTACGACGACATCGAACAGCATCTCGACAATGTGCCCGCGCCTGCGGTGGTCAACGACACCTTCCCCACCGACAAGGATCACGGCTGGAAGTACATCGGCTTCGGGCCGGACGGGCTGCTCTATGTGCCGGTTGGCGCGCCGTGCAACGTGTGCGAGCAGCGCGACCGCCGGTATGCCTCGATCATGCGCATGAAGCCCGACGGCACGGGGCTGGAACTCTTTGCCAGCGGCGTCCGCAACACCGTGGGGTTCGACTGGCACCCGCGGACTAAGGAGCTGTGGTTCACCGACAACGGCCGAGACTGGCTCGGCGACGACCAGCCGCCGGACGAGCTGAATCGGGCCGAGCGAAAGGGCCTGCACTTCGGCTTTCCCTACTGCCACGGCAAGAACATAGCGGACCCCGAGTTCGGGCGCGACCGCAGCTGTTACGAGTTCGTAAAGCCGGCCGCCGAGCTCGGCCCGCACGTAGCCGCGCTGGGCATGGTGTTTTATACGGGCGAGATGTTTCCGCCGCCCTATCGGGGGCAGATCTTTATCGCCGAGCACGGGTCGTGGAACCGCAGCACGCCGATCGGTTATCGAGTGAGCGTGGTCAGGCTCGAGGGCAGTCGGGTGGTGGCGTACGAGACGTTCGCCGAAGGGTGGTTGCAGAAGGGCAAGCCATGGGGGCGCCCGGTGGCTGTGCTGGTGATGCCCGACGGCGCGCTGCTTGTGTCGGACGACCACGCCGGGGCGATCTACCGGATCAGTTATTCGCCGTAGACGTCAGTCGGCCTGCTGGCATTCCTCACCCCTTGCTGGTGCAAAGGATGGCACACTCGCCGCCTCGCGCCAAATCCTCTTGGACGCAGTGGCACAGGAACAATCATCACCGCCGTATCCAGCCCTAACTAGAGCACTACGCTCGCAGGCCATGACAGTTCGAACGAGCAGGCATCTACGACCCGGAAAACCACTTCTGTATCAACCCCGTCCCTCTTGACAGGGATCGTTCCCTCAAAAGGGACCTCATCACGAAAGGACGCCAGTGAGACAAGGTAAGCGAAAATGGCCGGCACCTCCTCAGCATCCATGCTGACCATGTCCCACCACTTGCGCTTGTCCTCCTCCCACTCAGCCAGACCAAAGTACCGCATGAACGGTTCTTTGGTCTTGGCGTCGACGCCCTGTGCCCAGATCAGCATGCCATCGCGCACGGTCTGGGCGAGCAGGCCCTCCACGAGCTGGTGAGCGTCCCAGGCACTGAGTGGCCGATGCAAGTTGCGGCATCTGAAGTCCTTGCTATTGACCTCCAAGATCCGCCTACGCCGTCGGAACTTTCTGGTAATGGGCCACTTCATCAGCCACCTCATCTGCTAAGAGCTCCTAGCACATGCCCGTTCCAAGTGCTGATGACAGATCAGAGCACGGCGTATTGTGAGAAACACACCATGAATGTCGCCACGACGTTCGCCAACGGCTGCGCAGGCGTCGCCCAGATAAGGTGTCAGGATGATTCTCTTGGCGTCGTCAGCACGGCTAACCATCAGCGTCGTACCCAGCACATCGTAATGATACTCCTTGTCTCTACGGTGGGTCAAGATTGCTCGTCCCTCAGCCCGGCAGCGGGCTGGGGCACCCAAGACCTTTGAGTTCGCCGCCCGCAGAAGGGCCGGGCCGCCCGCCCGGACCGTAGTTGAGCAATCAAACCGGACAGAGAAAGGCTGGTAGAACCCGCCCTACCTCTGCACGCACCCACAAGCTCCGCCGGAGTCGGGCCGGTCTGCTTGAGGGTGCCGCCCAGCCGCGACGGGGCACGCGAGTCGTCCACATCGGGCGGGGCAACTCTTGCGCTGCGACGATGCTGGGTGCTCGACCCGACGGACGCATGGCGCGCTCGATGTACCCTCCCTCCGCGCTCGCGATGCAGCACAACATCGAGAGTTGGGGAAATGGGCGCGGGATGAGCCGTTCGCTCGGGCACTATTGCCCACGGCCACCGCCACAACTCGGCCGCGGTTTGCCGAGCTACTCTCAGGTCGCTGCTAAGCCACTTGTTTTGAAGTACTTGCGTGGCACGTGGTTTTCTCCCCGCACCGGGTACCGCTTGGTATGCCTGTTGCATCAAGTGCCCACCGGATGGACGCGAACGCGGGTCGCAACGCGGCGACCGCCGGTTGAAAGGAGGCGGGCCATGTTCCAGATCTTCACAGACCTACAGGGCGACCAAGCGTTGGTTACGCTCGTCGGCCAAGCCAATCCGACGGCCGTAAAGGAGTTGCGCAAGGAACTTGCGCTGCTTATGCGCCTGGGCTACCGCTACATAATTCTCGACTTTCAGAAGCTGGAAGTCATCTGCAGCGAAGGACTGGGCGTGATCATCGATGCGGGCCTCCAACTCCGCAGGGACGGCGGTTGGATCAAGATCATCAATCCACCGGCTCGGATCAAGGCTCTGCTGGACTATTGCGGGCTGTACAAGCTCCTGGCCGGTGGGCCGCCGAACATGCACGCCACGCAGGCCTAGCCATGACGCGCGGGCGCCTGGCGGCGCGCGGTCGCTCCGCCGCCGGGGCCTCGGTCACAGCATTATCGGGCGGTTCTGGCCCGCGAGGTGCCCAGCTGTGTAGTGCTTTCGCGCAGGCCACTCACGGCCTGCCGCGGGGATCAGGCCTTGGCGCGAGGATGCATGGACTGGTCGATCGACGAATCCTTAAGAGTTCTTCATCTCGGCCCGATACGTTGGGTATGACATGGGGGACGGTGGAACGGGGGACCGCAGACCACGTCCAGGCAGTCTTGGCGATTCTTGAGCAGATCGATTCTCTCGCAGCTTCGCCAGATGAGCGCTGGACAGAGAAAAGGCGCACTCTGCGCCGGAAGTTTTCAACCGATTGCGGACTGCTGTACGTAGTAGCCGGTGACGAGGCCGCCCGCCTCGCCTTCGGCCACACGCGCGACATCTCGGTTGGGGGGCTTGGGTTTGTCTCGAGCGAGCATCTCATTCGCGGCCAGCCTCTCTTGGTGGCGATCGGACTGCCCGACGGCAAGAACAAGGAGCTGACAGGCAAGGTCGCGTATTGCCGCCGGATCGAGGATGGCTGGTACCTTACCGGTCTGCGGTTCTGCCGCATTGAGCAAGCTCTGTTGACCCATCAGGCCTACGAGGAGGCGCTGGCGAAACGGAACGAATGCGCTTCGTCACAGGAGAGCGCCGAAACCACGGCGGATGCCTCATTCCCGACGACGTCGCGACATGAGCAGGCTCTCAAGATGCTTGCCGCGCTCGGCAAGCAGCCCCTGCGATCGCCCGAGGTTGCGGCCAAGGTGGTATCCATGTCCATGTGGCGGAACCACATGGTGCGTCGCGCCACGATACCGGTCCTGATGCAGGTCATAGGCAAGGACGGCATCGCCGCGCTGATCCGACTGCTGGAGGACAGCAACGCATCGGTCCAGGCCGAGGCCGCGGAGGCCTTGGCGCAGCTGCACGTCACCGAGGCCATCCAACCGCTGCGGGTCCTGCTTCAGCATAGGGACGACGAGGTGGCTTTGCGTGCCGCCGCCGCCTTGGGGCGGCTGGGCGATACGAGTGGAGTTCGGGTCATCGGGCGTGTGCTGCACACCGACTCGCACCTGTCGCGTCGCGCTGCGTACACCCTCGGTATCGTCGTCGGCAAAAAATTCCGCGCCAACGCCGAAGGCGTTGCCGAAGCGCGCGAGTATCTCAAGCAGCACAGGTAGTAGTGGGGTACTGACTCTGTGACGTGCGGAGCGTAGGGGCAGCTTCTTGGCGAGTGTAGCGATAACAAAAATTCAGAAGGAGCTCGCACGCTCACACGACGCAACGAGACACTTGTGCTACCGAGAGTCCGGCCACGCCGAGACACGCGACGACGATAGCTGTTGTCGGAATGGGCATGACCGGTTGGCCCGCTCGTTTTTTCCTGTACCTCATCGAGTCGGGGGACGATATCGGTCATAGAGTAGTCCGCGTCGTCGGGGGAGCAGTCTCTTGGGGGGCGACGTTGATCTCGCCACGCAGCTTGTAGCGGTGAGGAATCCGCAGCGGGCCGAGTATGCGCCGATCAGCCTGCTGCAAGCGCCGGCGGCTGCGCTCACCGAGATCCCCATCTATCTTCCCGTTGAAACTGGTGCACGACATCGGCAAGGGCCACATCCCGGATACACTCCTCAACAAGCAGGAAGAGTTCAGCGAAGGCGAATGGGCGCTCATCCGGCTCCATCCGGCCGACGGACGGCGCGACCTGCAAGAGTCCGGCGAAACCGACGAATGGGTCCTGGAGGTCACCAGCCAGCATCATGAGCGGCTCGACGGAAGCGGGTACCCGCTTGGACTTGACGGCGATCAGATCAACCCTGTCAGCAGTCTCTGCTCGGCCGTCGACTCGTTCGATGCCATGACCGCCGTGCGCCCTTACATGCAAGACCGGCTGTCGGTCTCAAGGGCCTTGAACCTGCTCAGCCAAGGGGCAACTGAGCAGCGGTATGATCCGCAGGTCGTCATCGGGTGGACCAAGCTGCTGGCGGGAAGCCTCCGACCCTCCGATCTGAGCACACCGAACGAAAGAGCCGCAAAGGGTGGCACACCCAGACATCTTAGACGCCCGCTTGGCCGAGTAGCCCGCCTCAAGCTGTTTACGTGGGGCGAAAGCGGCTGGGAAGCGGAACAGGAACTTCAAATATTGGCGCGCGATGTTTCGCGATCGGGTCTGGGCTTCTTCAGCTCGAAGCGGATCAGGCTGGGCCAATGGGTGCGACTGTACATCCAGGGAGGCCGTGGGTGGCGGCGCGAGTTGGTCGACGGACAGATCGTCCGGTGCCAGTCGGTCGCGCCAGGGCGGTACGATGTGGGCATGTGCTTTGGCTCACTACCCACGGACCAAACCGGGGACTGACTCCACGGTTGCATGCCGGTCGACACGTCCACAACCAGCGCGGGATCATGACCTTACAGCAACTCGTGCGGGTTACAACAGACCGCACGGTAGGGGCCGGCAGGACTTCGGGGTACTTCCCCGCGCAGCCCGCGTTCCTTCGCCAGAGCGGGCCGTGGCGGGTATGCCCGTTTGACAGCGGCGTATGGTCGGCCTAGGCTATGTGAGTTGGACTGTCCGACGGTTCTCGCTGGGGTCCGTTCTGATGGCGACGTCGCCACACCTCGGTTAGCCCTCGAATCAGTCAACACGGCAGGAGATCGTGCCATGGCCAACATCTATGTGGGTAACCTCTCGTATGAGGCAACCGAGGAGGAAGTAAGGCAACTGTTCGCCGAGTTTGGTGACGTGGACAGTGTCAACCTGATCACCGATCGCGAAACCGGCCGGCTCCGCGGCTTTGGGTTCGTCGAGATGGCCGACGCCGCGGCAGCCAAGGCTGCCATAGACGGGCTCAACGGCAAAGAGATCGGTGGACGGGCTCTGACAGTGAACGAAGCGCGACCCAAGACCAGCCGCGGCGGTGGCGGCGGCGGTGGGCGCGGACGTGGCGGGCCCGGCGGCGGCGGCGGCGGGCGCGGGCGGCGCTGGTAAGCTCGGCTCGACGGCTGAGTTACTCCCTGCTTTGACCCATTGAACGCCCAGTAGAGGGCGCGGACCGGCTTATTCTGCCAAAGGGCGGGCCGGCCGGTGGTTGTGTGCGCCGGCTTCGGCAAGGGTGCAACCTGTGCCGCCGCCGCACCCTAGGCCCCCGGTGAGTGAACCCTCTCCGAAGGGTCACCGACCCATTCTGCGTGCCCAGAGCCGTGTTACAGACCGATCGCAGCGTCAAACCTGCTCAGTTGCGAGCAGGTCGTCGTAGGTCTCGCGGCGGCGGATCAGCCTGACGCCATCGTCGTGAACGAGAACCTCTGCGGCGCGGAGCCGCGAGTTGTACTGACTGGACATGACCATCCCATAGGCGCCGGCACTGAAGACGGCCAGCAGATCGCCGCGCTGGACGGGCGGTAGGTGTCGCCCCTTGCCCAGAAAGTCGCCCGTCTCGCACACCGGACCGACCACATCGACCTCGTGCGTGCCGGGCATGCGCAGATCGGACTGGCGGCTTTCGACGGTAAAGTCCTCCGACGGATTCACCGGCCATATGAAATGAAACGCCCCATACAGGGCCGGGCGAATCAGGTCGTTCATGCCCGCATCGACAATCACGAACCGCCGCGAGCCGGAACGCTTCAGATAGAGCACGCGCGTGACCAGGATGCCCGCGTTGGCGGCGATGGATCGCCCGGGCTCCATCAGCACACGCAAAGGCCTGCCCTCGAGCAGCGGTACGATAGCCGATGCATATTCGGTGGCGCTTGGCGCCTCTTCGCCCAGATAGTACGCGCCGAAGCCGCCGCCGATGTTGATGGCTTCGATGTTGAACCCGTCGCCGCGCAGTTGATCGACCAGCGTAAGGGCTTTTTCGACCGACTGCCTGTAGGGCGCCACGGTGTTGACCGGCGAGCCGATATGCAGGTGCAGCCCCCGCAACAGGACCGACGTGCTGCGCCCGAAGCGCCCAAACACCTCGCCGGCGCGGTCCAGATCGATGCCGAACTTCGTCTCTTTCTTGCCCGTCGTGGTGTACGCGTGCGTGTCCGGGTCGACATCGGGATTCACGCGAAGGGCGGCGCGAACCTGTGCACCGCGCCGGGCGGCAATTTCCGCCAGGTTCGCCAACTCGGCTTCCGACTCGACATTGAACCATCCGATGCCCGCGTCGATGGCCTGGATGATCTCCACGTCGGTCTTGCCCACACCGGCGAAGACGATTCGGGCCGGATCGGCTCCGGCTTGCAGGGCTCGCGCCAGCTCGCCGCCGCTTACCACGTCGAAGCCCGCCCCACGCTCGGCCAGCACACGGCAAATGTGGACGTTCTGGCAGCTCTTGATCGAGAAGCAGATCGTCGGATCCAGGTTGCGAAAGGCCGTGGCGATCCGGTCGTAGTGCTCAACCAGCGTCGTCTGCGAATAGACGTATAGCGGCGTGCCGAACCGGTCGACGAGCTGCTCGACCGGCACCCGCTCGCAGTGGAGTCTGCCCTGGCGAAACCGAAAGTGATCCATCCGTACGTTCCCGGCCAACTCTTGCGATGGGACATTATGGCCGGGCAACCGACCAAATGCGAGCGAGGTTCGCCGCCGTCGCCCGCAGCATCGAAGCCGTGCCGTCCATGGCGTGCGGAAGGCTCATCGGCCCGTCGAGTATGCACAGGTAGGCGTCGACGGCTTCCAAGGTGCGCGAGGCACCCGGCCCGATCGATCCGACCAAGGCCACGCAGGGCACGCCGAGTGTCCGTGCGAGCTGCCCAACGCCGCTGACGGTCTTGCCCATCACGCTCTGGGCGTCAAGTCGGCCCTCGCCGGTGATCGCCAGATCGCAGCCCGCCATCCGCTTGGCAAGCCGAAGTTGCTCCATGACGATATCGGCGCCCGGCTTGAGTTGGGCGCCGCAGAAGGCGACCAGCCCGGCACCGAGTCCGCCCGCCGCCCCGGCGCCGGGCAGGTCGGCAATCGAAAGCTCCAGATCGCGTTGGATCAGCTCGGCCAGCTGGCGCAATCCTGCATCGAGCTGCTCGACCATCTGGACAGTTGCCCCTTTCTGCGGCCCGAACACGGCTGCCGCCCCGTCGGGCCCACACAGGGGGTTGTTCACGTCACTGGCGACGAGAATCTCAACAGCCTCAAGGCGAGCAAGCGCCTGTGACGCGTCGATGCGGGCGAGTCGTGGCAGGTCGCCGCC
>CBFCZG010000097.1:0-12574 GCA_965602375.1 uncultured Phycisphaerae bacterium
GGTCGCATACTCGCCGGACCTGCGACCGATCCGGATCGATACGAACGAGCGTAATGCTCCCTGTGCGGCTCTGGCTGAGGCGCTGGCCAATGACAAGCCTGATGCGAGCATTCGCCTCTGCCAAGAAGACCGCGGCAACCTCAGCGTAAGCACGTTCTTCGATCCCGGCGAGCTGCGTTTCGAGGTGCGGGCATACTCTTTCGAGAGCGAGTCGTTCCTGAATCTTTCCCAGCGCGAGAATCCGTTCGGGACGGATCCCTCCGACGAGTGGAAAGCCTACCCAGTCAACACGCAGGCGTATCGACATTCAAACGAGTATCGTCACGGGTGCTGGGACCTGTGGGCACAATACGGACGCGTGGGGGCTGTGCGCGGCAATTGGCTACCCGAACAGGGCCACTTTGAGCACCCGGCCGTAGAGATCCGTCACCACCGGAGTCTTGCAGACTACCCGGTCGTTGGCGGCGAACCACAGAAGAAGGGCGATTTTTTGGCACCCGACGGCAAGACCTATCAAGTATCTTGCGCCGGTGCTGCACACCTTGAGCCCAGTTTCTACCATGACCTTGAGCAGTGTCATGTCGTGCATTTCAGTGTGCACGGTGGCCATGCAGGCACACGGTATCGATTCCGTCGCAATCCCCACGTATGGGTTGAGTTCAGGCCCGTCCGCCCTCTTGGCTCGGGGAATCTGCGACACTTACTGCTCGAGGGCTGTAACAGCATGAACTATGTCGAGGCACCTCACAAGCGCGTGATACTCGATACGTGGCTTGAACAAGGCCTGGCTGGCGGTATTCGCACTATCTCCGGTTCCGACGGCGATCGTACCGGCTGGACCAGTGCTGGCTGGCGCTTCTATGGCCATTACAACAAAGGGGACTCCATCAGTGACGCTTGGACCATACGAAGCTTGGACGAACACCCACGCAACAACCCTGTCACCGTCGCGTATGGCGCCACACGTAGCGCCGCGCTGCGAACGCTCTTCGATGGCCGGTTCATGCGTCACCGCACCCGACCGACATGGATAGCCGTATCCGTCTGGACGAGCCCTCCGCAGCCCTGACGAAGGGACACGTTGTGACGCTCGCCTGCCGAGTCCCGCGGTTGCTGCCTGAGTTCGTCCACCGACACGTCACAGGTGCAGTCCAGCGCGGGTGCACCACACAGGAGTTTGGCGGCCCTCACGATGTATCGGGGATCGCCTTGAGCAACCGTGGCTGTGTTCGCGGGGTCCTACGCGTTGACAGCATCGAGTTTGAGTCGGCGCACTGGCTGCGGCCGGTCTCGGCGGTCAAGTTCGCCGCTTCGATCAGCCTCCTCCACCAGTCCGCACCGGAACGTCCAACGCTTTAACAGACGATGGGCCGCCACCAGCAGCTCGACCAGCGCCGACCCGCCGGTCGGCCACGACGTCAGCACATCCGCCGGCAACCGATCCCACGAGCGGAACCGCTCAGCCATGCGCTCGGCCTCGTGCTGCTGATCGGAGACAAACCTCCGGCAATAGGCCACGTACTCGCGGTCCAGCGGTGCGCTATACACAGCCTCGAAGCACTGCGGATTGGCCCGCCACAGCCACACAGCCATCCGCCCGAGCAAATGTTCCCGCCGCAAATAGGCGTCGGGCGTGTAACGATGATCGTGTGTCGTAACAGCCTCGGGCCAATAGCGCACCTGCCAACCGCGCTGCTCGAGCCGAAAGGCCAATTCCAGATCCTCAAAGAAGAACGGGCCTAGCTGCTCGTTGAACGCCCCCGCATCGCGGACCGCTTCGGCATCGACTGAAAGGTTGCAGTTCCACGCATGGCGGAAGTTGTACAGCCCTTGCGGCTGAAGGTTGTGATAGAAAAAGATCATCCCGCTTTCGGCGATCAATCGATCAAAAAGGTTCGCGTCGGGCCAGTCGCGCCACCGCGTCAGCCCCAAATGCATCCAGTCGTGTCCCCTCGCGTCGGCGCGGGCGGCAAGGTGCTGCTCGACAAAGTCGGGCTCGGGACATGTATCGTCATTGATGAATATCATCAGGCGCCCTCGCGCCTCGGCGATCGCCCGGTTCTTGGCCGGCCCGATCCCCACGTGCTCCAGACTCAGCAGACGCACAGGCATCGGCCAGTCGGCGCCCGACAGATCGGCCGGCTGCGGCTGATCGCTGCCGTCGTCGGCCACGATCACCTCGAAACGCCCCAGCACCGTCTGATCTGCCAGCGCCCTAAGCGTGCGGGCCAGGGCCGACCAGCGGTTGCGCGTCGGGATAATCAGACTGACCTCAGGTTCCGGCACGACCTACACCTCAGATGGCGCGGCATCGGAAAAGAGCTTGCCGCAAGCGCTGATCCGGACGATCCAACTCGCGCACCTTCACAACGTCGAAGTGTGGCTCCAGCATGCTCCGCAACGATTCGTCACTGAACTGGTGCGGCTCACACGCCGTCGCCTTGTACTGATAGTTCGCATCCAGGTGGAACACGCCACCGGCCCGCAGCACCCGCCGGATTTCGGCAACCGTCAGCGCCGGGTCCTCCACATGATCCAGCGCGTTGGTCATCACCACCGCATCGACCGACGCGTCGGCCACAGGCAGCGCCTCGGCCCGGCCGGCCACGTATCGCACCCGATGCCGCCAGAGGGGATAGCCAATCTGCTGGTACGGCTCGATCAGCTCGTCCACACCGATCGCCACGCAGTCTTCGAACCAGTTCAGCCCCCCGTTCGGACCGCAAGCCACCTCCAGAACCCACGTGCCCGCAAAGCTGTCCGCCCCCAGTCCGAGATCCTGCAGATACCGCGGGAACGTCCGCTGACGACTGACTTGCATGAGGGCGTCGACCGGATCGGCCGACCCGGCCACCAACTCGCCATACAGCTTCCGCCAATATGACAACTCACCCGTTCGCTTCCGCTCTGTTGTCTGGCTGTCCATAGTCCGGGCGCGGTCCTCCCGCACTAGTTATCGGCACTCGCGGCAGCCAGCTACTGCCCTTCCGCCAGGATCAATCGGGTAAGCTCAGCCATCAATTCGGTCGCTCGCCCGTGAACCTTCTCGCGGCCGACGAGCAGCCTCTCACGGATGCTTTCGCGACGCTCCAGAGCCGAAGCCACCGTTTCCGCCAGCCGGTCGGCCTCATCCAGCGCGAGGCAATACTCCTCCAGACCAAGCTCGGCCATAAACCGGCGGCACTTCGGCTGATAGGCGATGCCCACCACCGGTATCCCCGCCTGAGCCGCGAAGATCAGACCGTGCAGCCTCATGCTCACCACCACGCTCAGACCGTCCATCAGCGCCGGATCGAACCGCTGCGGCACCGGCCGACCCAGCTCGGCCAGCAGCAGCCGGTCGTTACGCCCCGGCCCCACGTATAGTGGCAGCGGCACCAGCTCGGCCCGTAGGCCGGCCAACACCCTCAGCCAGGACGACGCATCCCACAACGGCGCTCGCCACGTCCCCAGCGGCCACGGACGCAGGTTGACACCGATTCTCAGCGGCCCCGAATCGTGGGAAATGGGCACCGGATCAACCCACGTAACGTCGGGCCGGAGCCGACATCCCCCGTCGTTGCCGACCAGGACAAAGCTGGTCTGATCCCGCAGCCAGGTAAACCGCGACCTCGCCAGCAGCGACTCGGTGGCGTCGCGCATGCCGTTGGTCATAGCAGCCACGCCCATGCCCGCGACGGCGAACGGCAAGTCCATATATGAAAGGAACTTAGCAAAGTTGTCAGCGAAGTCTTCATGCCAGTGATCCCCCCCCGCCAGCACAACCCACTCGGCCGGCGGCAGGTCCTGTGCCCGGCGAAGCGGGTCGGTATCGATCAGGTTCACAGCAATGCCGCGCGTGGCCCAGTAGCCGCGCATCGACGACGCGATGCGGTCATCACCCGCGTTACCGTGCTCAAACCACCCGATCAGGTTGACCGTGGCTGCATGGCTCAATGCTCACCTTCGCACGCTGACCGCGTACTGATAGCAAATTCCGCCCGCTTCACGACCGGCTGCGTTCGGGTCCGTACTAGTACCTAATCGGCGCGCGCCCGACAGTAGAATTGACCCCGCCCCACAAATTCCCTATCGCGATGCGGGTCGCGACCCCATGTTGCCCACCTTGCCGTACAGCACAAACACCTTCGTCTTGTCGGGACGGCCGAACACCCCGCCCGAGTAGAGCACGTCCATCCTGCCGTCGGCGTTGAGGTCACAGGCGGTCAGCTTCACATACCCGCCCTCAAACGTCGCCACGGTGCCCACCTTCCGACTGGCTTTGCCGGTCGCGCGGAACAGCCCGATCTCACCCTTGTCCCTGTCCGCCACGCCCACGTACTCCACCTGCCCCGGCCCGCACGTGCCCGAGAAATCCCACGCCCACGCACACTCTCGGGCCTTGTCACCGGTCAGGTCGATCAGCGTCCCGCTTCGCACGTCGCTGCCGCCAAAGCGCAGCCCCGCCCCGCCGACCCGCTCGCCCGCAAACGCGCGGTAGTACTTGCCGCCAAACGGCATGTGTAGAAAGTCGCGCAGGCCGTCGTGGTTCCAGTCGCCACCGCCGGCAAGCATGCCGTGATTGGTCTTCTCGAAATCGAACCACTTGACCCGATCGAAGACCGGCTGCCGACGCGACACCTTCTTGTTCACCAGGACGAACGCCGCGCGATATGTATCGGTGTACACAATGTCCAGCCACCCGTCGGCGTTCCAGTCGGCCGCCTGCACCGGCACATAACCCGCCGACTTGCAGCCACAGTCCATCTCCAGCCCGCAAGTCTGGTCGCCCGCGGCGATCGGCACCGGCCAGGCATTCGACCAGTCGAACCGCGGTCGGACGTTCGTGCCCACGTTGCGGGCTAGCCAGATGCCCCCCTTGGCTGTGTCCATACCCATCTTGGCGCCGAGGATCAGGTCGTTGACCCCGTCGGCGTCGAAGTCAGCCGCATAGGGTGTCGCTAGCGCCTTACCGGTGATCAACACCTTGCCATCGGCGTCGAGCAGCGCGACGGGCTTTTCGAACAGCGCTTTGACGTCGAAGTCCTTCCCCTGCGCCACCGCCGTCACACACAGCACAGCCCCCACCAACACAACCAACAGACGATGGCGGAACATCCGGGCACCTCCAGTTCCCCCCGTCACACAACGCTACGCCGCCTAGTATACCTCGGATGCGTCGTCTGAGCGCCGAGCGAATACCACGCAGCACGCGAGCCTCTGCGCCTCCACGGTGAGTCAATCAGTAACAGGACGAAGGAAGGCAACGTCTACAGCGTCGCCGTGGCCGCCGCCCAGCGCAGGCCGGCGTCGAGGGCGTGTCGAAGTCGGCCGCGACGAAGCCACATCTGCGCGTCCTTGGCCAACCGGTCGCGCAGCCCCCGCTGGAACAGCCGGCGCTCGCCCGCGCAAGTCGCATTGCGCCGAAGCGCCGCGACGGTCTGCTTGAGCACGCGTCCGTAACGCCTCTCGTAGAGCGCCCCGGAATGCTCGCAGTATCGATACAGCAGCCGGTTCAGGCGACGAATGCGTCCCACGCGCGCCAGCCGCAGCCAGTAGTCGTAGTCTTCGGCCAGCGCCAGTTCGGGCCGATACCCCCCTATTCGACGGGCCAACTCGGCGCGGTACAGGAAACACGCGCCGACACAGTTACCCTCGTACAGCATCTCGGGCGGCTTAAGGTAGCGTGGCCCGATCACATTGCCGGCGTCGTCGACACGCCGGCACCCGCAGCAGACCACGCCCACGTCGCGCTCGTGATCGAGGACGTTGACCATGGTCTCAATCGCGCCGGGCATATAGGTGTTGTCGTCGCTGGTCCAGGTCAAATACTCACCGCGTGCGGCCGCAAACCCGGCATTGAGAGCTTTGGGAAGCCCCACGTGTGTGAGCCTGACATACCGCAGCCGCGGGTCGCTAAAACTATCCACAACGTTGGACGTGCCATCCGTCGAGCCGTCGTCGACAACGATCAACTCCAGGTTCTCATACGTCTGAGCCAGACACGACCCGATGGCTGCATCCAGTCGGTCAGCTCGGTTGTAAGTGGGCAAAACGATCGACACCAGCGGACGCGACGGCTGAAGGATCGATCGATAGATGCAGGCGGCAACGTTCTCCAACCGGTCGAGACGGTGCGGCCACGACCACTGCCTCGCCTGCTCCGCCAGTCGCTGGCAAGCGCGGTCGCTGTGGAGGATCGCCGTCACCGAGGCTAGGGCTTCGGCGAGGTGGCCCGGCGCTACGGCGTAGCCCGTCTGGCCGGGCTCGATCAGGTCGAGGCTCGTCCGCGATCGGTCAGCCACCACCGGCACACCGGCTGCCAACGCCTGGGCAATTTGTAGCGGCGCGTCGCCTGCCCCCGCTGGTATCCAGGCAGCGCGGGCCGACAGGCACGCCTCGCCCCAGCGCTGCGGTGTGACGCGCTGCGCGGGACGACGCAGTTCGTCCGGCAGCGCGGCGAGCGGGTCGGCGTCGGCCAGATCCAGTACGATCAGTCGCTCGCGGGCCTGATCCGTTTGAGAGGGTGCGTCCACCGGCAGCGGCAGCGAGAGGATGCGAGCTGAACCCACCCCGGCCGCCATCAACGCGTCGTCGACTCCGGGCGATACGGTGGCGATTCGGTCGGCCTTGACGATCAGGTCGGGGTCGATCTGGGCGACATCGGTCACGACCGCCAGCCACCGACAGCCCCATTGCTGTTTGAACTCGCACCCGACCCCAAGCACATCAGGGCCGCCAACCGTGGTCAGCACGTCGGGCGCTATCGTAGCGGCAGGCAGCCGAAAGTCGCTGCAAACGTACGCCCGGTCAAAAATGCCGTCCGGATTGACCAGACACGTCGCCAGCCGACCCTGCAACGGGTCGGCCTGTTGCCACGAGTCGTCAACAATCAGCAGATGGCTGAATGCCTGCGTCATATGTCTGCGCTGACCGACGACGGTGCGCTGGACGCGACGAGCGTATCTCTGACGAACTCGAACATCCGCTGCGTACCGTCGCGATAGGAAAACCGGCGCACCACACCCTCGCGCATCTCGTGAGCCAGTTCCATCCGCTCCTGCTCGTGGGCCAGGAAGTACTCCACCTTCTCCAGCAGTTCCTGCTTCGAGTGAAAGACTACGTCGTGATAATGCGGAATCACCGCATCGGCAAAGCCGACGAAGTCGGCATTGGCTGCATATCGCGACGTCACCAGCAAGTCGAAATGCGGGTGACGCAGGTCCCAGCCGGTGCATCGCTTCACATGCTCGATCCACTCCTGCACCTGCCGATCCGGGTGATTCAGCAGTGCGTCGCAATCGTCGATGCCCGCCTGCTCAACATAGCGATGGAGTTTCTGCAACGTCTGACCGACCTGATCGACCGGACAGGCGTGGATCAGGAAGAAACCGCCGCTTGCCACGCCGTCGAGCAATCTGGAATGAACCGCGCCAAAGGGCTGAATTTGGAGGTTGATCTTGGCGCCCTGGAATATCTGCCGGAGCTGATCGCCGTTGGCGGCTACGCCCCGCGCGAAGCGGGCGAACCGCGGGTTCTTGTCCCAGCCCTGTCCGTAGAGATGCAGACGAAGATCGCTCTCGACAAGCCAGCCGGCCACGCTCTGACGAACCAGCGGGCTGTTGAACTGCAACAGCAGGTATTGCAGCACGCCCTCACGCCCGTGGTCGGTGTCAAGGCGGATGCCGGCAGCCTCTTCGTATTGCTGGAGCACTGCGGCCAGCTCGTCCCGATTGAAGATGAACCGCCCGTCACCACAACGCTGCACCAGATCACGCACCACCGCCTCAACGACCTTGCGCACCCGCGGGTCCTCGACCGTATAAACAGCCCGGTCGACCAATTGCTCGACGGGCATGCCCGCATGCGACACGTAACACACGTCGCACTCGTACTGCGGGTCTGTGCCCTGCCCCGCCGGCAGGGGATAGTACGTCCCCTCGCTGGTCAGGGAAGGCATCGACAGGAACCGCTCGAACGGATAGCCGTAGAGCACGACGCACTCTTTCTTGCCGATGCCGGTAACGAAGTCGAGCGGGCCCATCTTCGCGCCCACCCCGGCGCTGAACAGCTTGGGCATTCGATCCTGTATCCATGAAAGTATCGGCAAGTTGGGTGGGAACCATCGCTCGAATTCGTGTCGTGCGTGGTCGTGTAATACAAAAAGGTCAGGCTCAAAATCCAGTATGGACTGAAGATAGGAGGCCGGTGTCAAGGTGCAGTGCCGCGCCGGCTCGGTCAGCAACCTCGTCTGACAGCCCAACTGCTCGAAGGCCGCTACCCAATCCCGCATCGAATACTGGAGCACGGCGGTCATCAGGCTCGTCGGGCCCAGCACGCGAAGTGGGGGCTGCCCATTGTGGCCCGCCCGGGCGAAGCGGTCGGCCCAATAGGCCTGATCACGCCCTTCGTAGAGCTCGTCGACCCGGCGGCGAAGCTGTTGTACCACCTCGTGTCGCGCCTCCATCATCGACCTCAGCACCACCTGCGTATCGGTAGGTTGCGTGTTCGGCCACGTCGGAAGCGACACCACGTACGCCGGTACAGGCAGCGAATGGTCGGTGCGGATGGCCTCGGTCAGATGCGGCAGGAAGTCAGGCCCGGCAAACAGCCGTACGCGCGGCGCTTGCAGCAATTCGTCCCACGGGCGAAGCGCCAGGTTGATCGCCAAATTGTCCAGCTCGGGCTCGACCAGGATCAAGGTCTGCTGCAAACCGTTGAGCCCGTCGCGCGTGGCGCCAAACAACCACAATACCTGCTCGCCCAGACCCAGGGAGCAGACCAGAAAGCCGTCGTGAACGGTGTGCGACACCTGGGCGGGCAGCTTCGTAGCCGCCGCTACCGCGCGGTGATCGACGATGGGAAACTGCACGACCGCGCCGCCGTTGGCCGGCGCGAACCTGGCCTGTAGATTGCCGTCGGCGAAGCGGAAAACCACCAAGTCCTGCGGCAGGTGTAGGTTCGACCACAGCGATTCCCGCTCAGGCCAGCGGTCACGACATATCTTGACGTTGGCATCCAGCTGCTGCTGAAGGACTTCGCGAGGCACCCGAGAGGGAGGTGCCGACCGGACCCGTGCGATGGCCTCCTCGAGGCCCTGAAGGTTCGGAACATCCTCCGCCAACGCCAGCAACTGCTCCAAGGCAAGCTCGGGGCAGCCCAACAGAAGGAAGGCCTCCGCCAGCTTGCCGCGTACCCCGATGTCTCGCGGCTGCGAAGCCAAGTGCCTGCTCGCGCCTGCAATGTAGTCGTACGGATTAACCGAAGTGGCGGCGGAAGAGGGATGAGGGGCATTCGCCATTTCTGAACCAGTCAGGACAGACGTTCCGGCGGACGACATCCGGGCGAGGTTGGGCCCACAGAGCGCACCGCGACCTCCCATGGACTGTTGGTTGGTATCGGCAGCGGGCGAAAGTCGCCTTTAGCCGCAATCCAGGGGGGCGGAATTCGTCACGGAACGGCGACGAACTTGCGGATGTGCTGGACCAGTTCGGGGGCGGTGCAGGCCTTCTTCAGATCGAAGGGCAGGAACACACCGTGGTTGTGATCGCTCGCCAGGACGATCACCCGGTCATGCAGCAGGCAGAAACCGTCTTCCTGCGGTTCGTGGCCGATGATGAACGTATCCACGTCGAGCATCTCGGCAAGCTGCTCGAACTTCTCAGCCGCGTTGATCCGGCTCCACACCAAAGAGCCGATCGGCCCGCCATCGCTCAGGTCCTGCCGATCGAGGGGGATGTCCAGCATGGACGCATCAAACGTCTCCGGATCCGGAAGCGAATGAGCCAGAAAAACGCGGTTGACCGTTCTGGCCGCGGCAGGCAGAGACCTGATGAACTCGTCGATGGCGTCCGAGACGATCTGCGCACCCCCGCCGTACGTCTGGCTCAAACCGCCGTCGAAATCCCGAAGCACCGAGCGGCCTGCCTTAGTGATCTCGTGCCCGTTCAACTGGGCCAACTCATGATTGGACTGCAGGAAGTGAACCTGTTCGGGGTATTCCACCTTCCACGCCGCCGCCGCCAGCAGCAACCGATGCGACATATCGGTGTCGTTGAGACCCGCCAGATCCTCGTGGATCAGCTCGTGGAGGATCACGTGCCGAAGGGCCGTACGCTCGAGCTGACAATAACGTTTTAGTTTATCGAAATTCCGCTGATGGCCGTGCATATCGCCGGTCATCACAAGCTGCCCATAGTCGGGCAGCATCAATTGTGAACCCTTCAGATAGGGATCCTGCCGGTTCAGCTCAGCCGCTTCCCGGAAGCATTCGGCTGCACTGGCGGCGTCGGCACTCATGAGGATCGATTGGGCGGATCGGCCGACTCGGCCCGATCGGCACATCCGTCGGAACTGTCATCGTCGTCCTGCGGGGTCGAGCGGTCCTTCAGCACGTGCTGAACCACCACCAGCCTCGCGATCACCTGCCGGATGTCGCCCGGGCGCTCCTGCGGGTTCGACTGGCAGCAGTCCATCACCAGCCTCGACAAAGGCGCAGGAACGTTCGGGTCCGCCTCGTGCGGCGTGATGGCCGCCCGCTCGTGCGCCAATTCGATCCCGTTCGGCCGCCGGCTCGGCAGCAGCGTCGGAAACGGGCGGTTGGTCAACACCCAGTAGAGCGTCGCCCCGAAATTGAAAACGTCCGTCCGCTGATCCAGCGGCAAACGCCGCACCTGCTCGGGGGCGATGTAGTCCGGCGTGCCCTGGATGCGCGGCTTCACGAAACCCATCGGGCAACTCTGCCCGAAGTCGATGATCTTCACCTCCCCGTCGGGGCCGACGATGATGTTGTTCGGCTTGATATCGGCGTGTACGTACCCCAGTTGATGCAGCGCCTCCAGCCCCTTGGCCGCCTTCAGGAAGATCTCCACGATGTTGTTCATGTCCTGCGGCCTCGACTGCTCGAGCGTCTGCCCGCGGACGTATTCCATCAACAGCAGCACCTCGCGAACACGGAACCACCGGCGCACCTTACGAAGCCGATAGCTCCGCCGAAGGGCCGGGTGATCCGTCCGGCTGCTCACATCAAATTCCGTGTACACCTGCTCAAAGTAACGTTGATCGCGCGGCTCACGCTTAACCACGCGCTTGAGCGCGTAGCTCTTGCCCGTGCCCAACTCGGTCGCCAGGTAGATCGCACTCTTCGCCCCGGTACCGACCTGCTGGCCGATGCTGTAGCCCGGAATGGCATTGACCACGTAGTTCACCGCCGCGTCCATTCGCCTGGGGCGACACCGAGCGCGCCGTTTTGGTAAACCCGGCTCACACCCCAATTTAGGGATTCTACGGCGTCGCGCAATGCCCCGTCAACAATCACAGCCACATCCGCTCGAACCCGAGCGAATGCCTTCCATGGGCCCCGTCGGCCCCCGGTCTGGCAGAGCTTCAACGGATTCCGGCAGCCTGCAACATGGCTGTCAGTTGTGCAGCCTGTTGCCTGAGGGCAGGAGTGGCCATCGTGGCATGACAGCGGAGTTGAGTGTGCGAGGCGTCAATCCGATAGCGATCCTGAATGCCCCGCAGCAGAGACAGCAGCGACTCCCACTGCTGGATCGACACGTCCGGCGAACGCGGATGCGCCTCGACGCCGATGCAGATCAGCCGCTCGCGTCCGGGAACGTCCTGTTGGGCACTCCAGAGCTTTGATACCTCCCGGTGGCCATCGGCGTTGACGACGAAATGATGCCCCTGCCGGCCCGATGTCGCCCCGCCGTCCGACGCGCAGTGCTCAATCAGCACACCGCGCCAGTGAGGCAAGTCGGCGGCCGACTGCGCACGCAGCATATACGACCCGCCCCCATCGCCCGCCGTGTCGGGGTAGAGATGAGTCGTGTGGGGCTCGATCCACATCAGCCCCGCAGCGCCAAACGTCATGGCCGCTACGAGGCACCCCAGTACTTTCGCCATCCTGGCTTGCTTCATCGGTTCCGGGTTCCCGGCCGCGCACCTCGGGACACGTATGCTGTGACTATGTAATCAAATTATCGGCGGAAAGCAAAGACAAACCCCAGTTTTTCGCACGAATCGGCCGATCGACGACCAGTTGAGCCCAACCGATTACCCTAAGCGCTCACAGAACGAGAATGTCGGGGCGCGAGTAGGTCGCTGACCCCACGTCGATGTGCAGCGACGGCCACTCCCCCGTGGCCGTCAACACCTCGTTGCCTGCGGAGGTAACCAGCACGGTGTCCTCACTCTTCGTGCCGGCGACCGAGGGATTCCACGCAAACGCCTGGCCTTCAAGAATCTCCGCGTCGTTGCCCGGAGTCGCTTTGGCGTCGCGGCTTAGATACCCGGTAGGGCCTCCCTGGTGATGCAGCTTCCATTCGGCCGGCCAACCGGCCTCGGCATACGCCGCCTGTGCCTCGGCAAAGACCGCGCCCAGCGTGCCCCCCGGTCGAGTCGCCCCGATCATCCGTCCGTCGACCCGGCAGACGGCCTGGTGTTTGGCCGCCAACTCGTCCGGCGGGCGCCCGAAGTGGACCAAACGGGTGGCCGAGCAGATCAACCCGTTCCTCTCGCCGCACACCACCAGCATGAAATACCGCTTCACACGGTTGTCGGTGGGGATGGGATGCCGATATCGCGCGACTCG
>CBFCZG010000098.1:0-12548 GCA_965602375.1 uncultured Phycisphaerae bacterium
GGCGCTGCGCGATATGTGCACGCTTGCCGGGCTCCGGTTTACCCTGCGAGTGCGCCGAGCCTATCAAACGATCCTCGATACGCGCGTCCAGCTCGCCCACCCGCCGATCGATCGCTCCCGCTGCGCCGAGCTGCTCGGCGAGGCACCCGACCGGTGGGGATACCACTTCTGACGGGCGGGCACGCCAACCGCTCACCCAGGAAGGCTTTGGATGTCTCCCATGAGTTCGTCCGCGGCGCCCTTTCTTCTTGCCTGGCCCATCGTGGGGCTCGTGATCTTTGCCGTTGCGCGTCCCGGCCGAGCCCTGATCCTTACCTATCTGCTCGGACAGATGATTCTGCCCGAGACAAGCATTCAAATCTCCGGACTGCCCGATCTCGACAAGTGGGCCGTCTGCGGGATCGCCGCCGTGCTGGGTACCGTGCTGTTTCGCCCTTACGCCCTCACCCGCTGGCGCTTCCACTGGACCGACGTCCCGCTCATCATTTTCATCATCGGTTCCGCCCTTACGTCGGTGGTGAACGGGCTTGGCATCTACGACGGCGCCAGCGTGTCCCTGCTCCAAGTGCTCCGCTATGCTCTTCCCTTTTGGTTGGCCCGCGTCCATCTCCAGACACGCCAGGATCTGCTCGATGCCGCCACAACCTTCGCACTGTGCGGTGCGGTCTACGCCATCCCCGCCCTCTGGGAATGGCGAATGAGTCCCCATATCCATCAGACGTTCTACGGGTTCTTCCAGCATGCCTGGCGACAGCACTATCGTTGGGGTTTCTGGCGCCCGATCGTGTGCTTCCCCCATGCCCTGCCGCTCTCGTTCTTCTTCGCCGCCACCTCGTTGGCCTCCCTCTGGCTGCTGCACGCTCGACTGCTGCCCAACTTCTGGGGCGTGCCCGCCAAGCTCGTCGCAGCCGCCTCGATCATCGCCTTGGTGGCCACCATGACTTTCTCCGGCTACCTGGCCTTTGCCCTGGGCTTGGCCGTGTGGTTCCTCTGGCAGCGCCTGCAGCTTCGTTCGGCCCTGCTCATACCCCTCGTGCTGGCTACGTTCTGGATGGCCTCTCGCTATCTGGGCTGGATCGACGACGAGTTCGTCGTCGACAAGGTCCGATGGGTCTCCGCCGAACGTGCCGAATCCATCGAATACCGCCTCGTTGCAGAGCAGGCCTACCTCACCAAAGCCAGACAGAACCGGCTGTTGGGTCTGGGCGCCTGGGGTCGCGCCAACGTCGAGGGACTCGCCGCCGATGCGCTCTGGATGATCCTGGCCTCCACCTACGGCCTGCTCGGACTGATCTCCTTTATGACTTGGTGGATGGGTAATATCGTTGATGCCTGGCGCCATGCGCCCCACTGGGCGCCCGACGTTCGCCAGGTCGCTGCACTCTGGGCCACGCTATCGGGCCTGCTCGCCGTCGACTTCCTGGTGAACGGCTTCCCAAGCCCGCCCGTCATTATCGGGGCCGGTGGCGTATGCGCGGTCTCGGCCGCCACCGCTGATGCCCGCCGCATCCGCGCGAGCCGCGTTCGCAAACGCCGTGCTGCCTTCACCAAAGCCGCCGTCCATCCCCCCGTCGGCTCGCCGCAGGCCAGAACGCCGTGACGCCGACCCCATACGCCCGCTGAACGCAATACAAACGTGGATCTGTCAGTCATCATCGTCAGCTTCAATACCGAGCCGCTGCTTCGGCGCTGCCTCGACGCCGTGTGCGCCGACACCCGGTCGTTGACGGCTGAGATCTTCGTCGTCGATAACGCCAGCACGGACGCTTCGCCCCAGATCGTCGCCCAACGCTATCCCCACGTGAACCTCATCGCCAACGAGCGAAACGTCGGCTTTGCCGCCGCCAACAATCAGGCCATACGACAGGCGTCCGGCCAATTCGTTCTCCTGCTCAACCCCGATGCGTTCGTCTACCCTGGTGCCGTCCCGACGCTCCTGCGGTTCATGCGATCTCGGCCTAAAGCCGGATTCTGCGGCGCCTTGCTCCTGAACGAGGATGGAACGATTCAGCCCTCGGCCCGGCGATTCCCCACGCCCGCTCGATTCCTCGCGACCCGAGTGCGGCCGCTCGCACGCTTGACGGGCGCACACCATGGTTTCGACATGCATGGCCAACAGCCGCCCGCGACGCCCATCCCCGCTGACTGGATCAGCGGCGCCTGCCTGCTCGTACGCAGCAGCACTATTGAGCAGGTCGGCCCGATGGACGAAGGTTTCTTCCTCTACTTCGAAGAGACCGACTGGTGCCGGCGGATGCGGGCGGCCGGCTGGGGAGGTTGGCTCGTGCCGGCGGCACATGCCACGCATCTATTGGGCGCCAGCGTCAACCCCGACAGAAACGCTGCCCAACCCTTCGATGGCAACCACCCGCGATATTGGCTTGAAAGCCGACGGCGATATATGCGACGGCATCACGGCCTGACGGGTATGTGGTTTACCGAGGCTGTGGATATGGCCGGCAACGCCTTCGATTGGCTGCGCTTCCGCTGCCGATCCGACGCCGCCTCGCGTCGGCGAGCGACTGCCGCACGTCAGGCCCTCACCTGCTTACGGAACCCTCGCCGCTCTCAAGTTCAGAAATGACCGACTCCGCGCAAGAAACCACGCCCAACCTGTCCATCGTTGTCATCGGCCGCAACGAGGGATCGCGCCTCCGTCGCTGCCTCGAAGCGATTCGCTCAGCCGACTACCCCGCGAACCGCATCGAATTGATCTACGTCGATTCCGGCTCCACCGACGACAGCCTCGCCGTCGCCGATCAACTCGGTGCCCGTACCGAACCGATCGCCACCGGCCCTTTCAGCGCCGCCCGCGCCCGAAACGTCGGCCTGCAGACCGCCCGTCACCAACTGCTGCATTTCTTCGATGCCGACACCGTCGTCGACCCCCGTTGGCTCCGGCACGCGGTCGACCAGATAGGTGCCCATCCCTCCGTTGCCTGCGTGACCGGCATCGTCGAGGAAATCGACCCACACGCCAACATCTACATGCTTGTCTCGTCATTCGACTGGCACATTCCCCCTGGCTTCTGGCGAATGGCCGGCGGCAACGTACTCGTCCGTGCCGACGTCATCCGCCGCCACGGCGGCTACGACGAGAGCCTGGTCGCCGGCGAGGAGGCCGACCTCTGCTACCGACTCCGCCAGGATGGTTGGCAGATTCTTCAGACCGGCCAGCCCATGGTCCGCCACGACCTGGCCATGCGGCGATTCCGCCAATACTGGCGCCGCATCGTACGCACCGGACTCAGCTACGGGATGATCGCCCTGCGTTTCCGTCGTCGACCGGAGAAGATGTGGCTCCGCGAAACATTGCTCAACCTGACGGAAGTGGGCCTGTGGCTCATCATTATCGCGTGCGCCATCGCGCTGCGTTCGCCGGTCGTCGCTCTGGTCCTGCCCGGTTTCGTTGTCGCTCGGCTGCTATGGATCGCCACGCGGGCCCGTCTCGGACGCCGCGCGCCCCTGGTGCACTGCCTCGCCTACGCTGCCCATTGCCTGTTTACGCGAATACCTCTGTCGATCGGCCACCTGCTCGCACTCAAACACACGTGGGCCCGAACGCAACCACAACTTGTCGAGTATAAGACTTCCTAGGTTCTGTCTGAGCATTCGAGTGAGTTGCCTTCGGGTGCCACTGGCTGCTCGTCAGCCAGTGGCCGAAAGATGCACGGTCGGCCAGATTCAATCGTCAAACAAGGCTTAGCACCCTCATGCCGCCAATCGCAGGAGCCATTGCGTTTCAGACTGATCCCGCTCTCACCAGCCGGGTCGAAGGCATCGCACGCTGCCTGACTCTCGATCCCCAGTCGCCTGGGTGCGCCCTGGCCGTGGCAGGCAGTGGCTGTCTCGCCTCTGTCGCGTGCAATACCGCCGCCGGCCCCGACGGAGATCTGCTCATCGTCGCCGACGGATACCTTACCCAACCCAAAAGCGCACAGACCCACCACCACGCCGACCCCCTCGCACAATCGGTACTCCAGCTTTACCGCGATCGCGGCCCCGTGTTCGTTGAACATCTCGTGGGATGTTTTGCCCTCGCCCTCTGGGATAGTCCCCGGCAGCGCCTGCTGCTGGCCACCGACCCTGTCGGTACCCGACCGCTCTACTACACCCTCACCCAACATCACGCCTTCTTCGCCTCAAGCGCGGCCGCACTCTTGGCCGACCCGGACGTGCCCCGTCGCGTCAACATGCAGACCTTGTGCGAGTACGTCGCCCTCGGCTTCCCGCTCTACGACAGAACGCTGCTCGCCGACGTGCATCTCGTCCCGCCCGGCTCGATCGTCAGCATTGAGCGTGGCCGCGCCGCGATCCATCGATACCGGCGCATCCAATACGGCGCAAAGACCTCGCAAACGCCCAACCTCGATCGCTGCGCCGAGCAGATGAGCGACCGCTTCCTCGCCGCCGTCCGCGAGCAAACGGCTCAACCCGGCTGCTACGCCCTCCCGCTAAGCGGCGGACTCGACTCTCGCTGTATTGCGGCTGCCCTACACCGTTGTGGACGTCGAGTCCACACCCTTACCATAGGCAGCGATGGCTCGGCCGATCTGACACTGGCCGAGGTCGTCGCCAAAAGGCTCAACTTCGCTCACGACAGGTGGATTGTCTCGCCTCGTGACTTTCTCGCCTGGGTCGAGGAGGGCATCCGCCTTACCGACGGCACACTCGGCGCTTTCGACACCCACATCCTCTTCGTCGCTCGGCGGCTGCCCGCCGACACCCAAGCCGTCCTCGACGGTGTGGCCAGTTGCGACGGCCTCTACAGTCGATTCGAAGTGGCAGCAAACTGTCTCGCGCCGCGTTCCATCGCCCGCCGACTACCTCGCCATCTTTTCATCGGCCCCATCGTCGACCCCGCATACGCCGCGCCGGCCCCGCCGCCCCTGTTCGCCCAGCACCATCGGCCCGCCGTAGCCGAGCATCTTGCCGCATCGCTCAGCCAGATCCGCGACGACACGCATGAAGCTGACCCATCCGTCTTCGACCAATTCGACCACACAGACCTCACCCAGCGCATCCGCCGCTTCAACCTTGTCGGTTCCGTGCTCCTGCGGGCGTATTGCCCGGCTCTACAGCCCTTCTTCCACCCCGACGTCTTCGGCCTCGTAACCCAATGCCCCCCTCAATGGCGCGTCAAAGAAAAGCCCCTCCTACGCAGACTCCTCCACCGGCTCGCTCCCCAGCTCGACGACGTGCCCTGGGAACGCACCGATCTGCCCCCACACGCCGGCATGCTGCGAATCCTCGCCCGCTACGCCGAACGCAAAGCTCGCACCCGACTATCCCGCCGGCGCCCGTCTCACACACCCAGACGCGGCGTGGCCATCGATTACCGGCGGTGGCTTATCACCGACCCCGCCATCCAAGACTTCGTCCGCGATCTGCTGCTTGGCCCCCGTCACGCCCAGCGCGGCTACTTCGAGCCCGCCCAGGTGCATACCCTCGTCGAAGGCCAAATCGCCGGCCGGACCGACCAACTGTCCCTGCTCGGCCGCCTGATAAGCCTCGAACTGTGGCACCGTTTCTTCCTGGACGAGCCTGCCGCGCCCGAGCACAATTCCCTACAGCGTCCAGCCGCCCGGTCGGCTGTCGTGGAACGATGAGATCGCTCGCCAGGAATATCGTTGTCGTGCTCTGCTGGCCCTCGGCCATGCTGGCCCGTGCATGCGCCGGAGGGCTGTGGCGATGCTTCTGCCTCGCCTGGGCCCGCGCCCATCTCGGCGCCGCATCGGTGCCCGCCGACAACCAGATCCTCGGCCTCATCGACTTCGAAGGCACGCGCCGAATCCGGCTCGGCCGCAACTGCCGCATCTACAAACGCGTCCGCCTCGAAACCCGCGACCACGGCCAAATCACCATAGGCGACAACGTCGTGCTTTCACCGGGCGTCGTCATCGTGGCTCACCAGGACGTGATGATCGAGCCCTACGTCATGGTCGGCGAGTACACCAGCATCCGCGACCAGGACCACGAACTCCGGACTCCCCAACCCATCCGCGAGTCGGGCTTTACCACCGCAACCGTGACGATTGGCCGCGACGCGTGGATTGGACGCGGCTGCTGTATCCTCAAAGGCGTCGCCATCGGCGCCGGCGCCGTGATCGGCGCCAACAGCGTCGTCACCAAGGACGTGCCGCCCAAACAGATCTGGGCCGGCGCGCCCGCACAGTCCATTGGCCAACGTCAGCAGATCCCTCCTTCCTGATGAAAGCCTTCATACGCTATGGGTTCGCACGCTTTGGGGAACTCTCGGGACTGGTTGCGCTCTATCGATTCTGGGCCCGACGTCACCTATTGGTCCTCTGCTACCATCGCGTCTTACCTGAGACCCTGCGTCGGCGCTACTTCGCTCCCGATCTCGTTGTCACCCCCGAGGCCCTGGCCGATCACTGTCGATTCCTCGCCCGACACTATGACGTCCTGCCGCTCGCAAGCGCCCTGCGCGTTTGGCAGGACGGCACCGTTGCACGGCGCCCCATCGCCTCGATCACATTTGACGACGGCTACCGCGACAACGCGGCCCTCGCTGTACCCGTCCTTCAACAGGCCGATCTGATCGCTACTTTTTTCCCGATCGTTGGATTGGTGGATACCTTCAGACTCCCCTGGTATGACGCCCTCGCCAAAGGCGTCATCCGACTGTACGAGCAAAACCGTGCTCACTTGCTGACACGGGCCGATGGCCCACTCACTGGACCAGGCGGTCAGCGACTCTCCCTCCGGCAATCCAATCCCCTTCAGGCCGCTCGAACGGCCGTCGCTGTGGCAAAAACCCTTGACCCGACCGCACGCCGGCAGCTTCTCGAACGTCTCACCTCACTGCTGGGCGACGATCTGGCCCAAGCCAGTGGTCACGATCGAATCATGAACACATCACAACTCAAGGGCCTCATGAACGCCGGCCACGAGATCGGTGCCCACGGCTACAGCCACGAGCTGCTCTCCCAACTCGACGGCGAGAACCTGCAACGCGAAATCGTCACCGCTCGCACTGAACTCCAGCGACGGCTCAACGCCCCGGTCGAGTCTTTCTGCTACCCAAACGGCGACTTCAACCAGCAAACCGTCCAGACCGTCAAGCAGGCCGACTACCTCTGCGCCGTAACATCCGATCCCACACCCAATCGTCCTGGCTGCGACCCCCACACCATCGGCCGCTACTTCATTCAGCAGGATCGACTCACCCGCCCCGATGGCACATTCGCTCCCGCCATCATGGCCGTGCAGTTGACCGGGCTGAAGGACAGAATCATCAGGCCCAAGGCCGCCACCGCCTCCTCATGACAATCGCCTACATCATTAGCCGATACCCCTACGTTTCGCACACGTTTATCCTGCGAGAGATACAGGCCCTGCGCGCCTTGGGGATGGATATCTGCACCTTCAGCGTACGCCGGCCCGATGATCGCGAAGTGTTAACCGAGCTCGAAAAGCGCGAAAGAGCAAAAACCTCGTACATCCTGCCCGCCCGTCCGCTCAAGCTTCTCACCGCCCACACGCGGTGGTTCGTTCAGCACCCGTTTCGCTATCTGTCGGCCTTGATACTCGCCTTCCACGTCAGACCGCCGGGCGTTCGCGGTCTGCTCTGGGGGGCCTTCTACTTCGCCGAGGCTGCGCTGCTCGCCAGCCGGGTCGCCACCCGCCGCATCGAACATCTGCACGCCCACTTCGCCAATGTCGCCGCCAGTCTGGCCATGATTGCCGCAAGGCTCACCGGCGCCAGTTGGAGCATGACCCTGCACGGCCAGGCCGACTTCGGCCGTCCGTCCGACACTCGACTGGCCCCAAAGATCCGCAGCGCTCGCTTTGTCTGCTGCGTCTGCGACTATGGCCGCCAGCAGGCTATCCGGGCCGCAGGACCACAGGTAGCCGACAGAATCCACCTCGTGCCCTGCGGTCTCGACCTCGATGCCTTCCCAGCTACAACCGCCGGCGATCGCAAAGAACCACCCACCGACCAACGGCCGATCGAGTTACTCACCGTGGGCCGGCTCAGCCCCGAAAAAGGCCACGAATTTCTGCTCGAAGCCCTCGCGACGCTGCGCCGCAAAAACCTGCCTGTCACCTGCACGCTTATCGGCGACGGACCCCGGCAGCAGTTCCTCCGCGACCGCGCTGCTGAGCTTGGTGTAACCTCCCACCTGCATTTCGCTGGCTCGGTCGGGCAGGACCGCATTCAAGACCTCTACCGACGTGCCGACGTCTTCGTCCTGCCCAGCCTTGCTGAAGGACTGCCCGTCGTGCTGCTCGAAGCGATGGCGCTTCAGCGGCCCGTCGTCGCCTCTCGCATCGCCGGTATCCCCGAACTCGTGCAGGACGGCGTCAACGGACTGCTCGTCGCGCCTGCTCGTAACGACCAGCTCGCCCACGCCATCGAACGCCTCGTGTGCGATCCGCACCTGCGCCAATGCCTAGGCCACGCCGCCCGACAGGCCGTACTGGATCGACACGATATCCGTATCTCGGCCGACCGCATGGCCCGACTCTTCGCCGCCGTCAGCCGCTCACACTCGCCCGCCGAAAGCAAACCCGAAGCCAATGCCGCCGGGCAAACATCCTGACCACTCTGCCATGATCTCTTCGCCAAGATCCTCGGTCATCGGCGCTGTAGCCGCTGCGGTCATCGTGATCGTCGTTGCTACGTGCGTACGCATAGCCCCGCTTGCCGTCGGTGGCGACCGCCTCGAGCGCCAGTGCGTCAGCGAAGACGGCTACCTTATGCTCACCGTCGCACGCAACCTCGCCATGGGTAAAGGCCTCACCGTCGCCAACGGCCACATCCCCACCAACGGCGTCCAGCCCCTCGCCACGTGGATCTACGCCGCGTTCTACTGGATGACCGGCGGCCACAAGCTCGACACCCTCTACATCGTGGTGGGCTTCCAGTTCCTCATCGCCGCAGCCACCGCCGTCCTGCTGCTGTCGACCGTCCGTACGCGACTCTACAACGGCCCCGCCCCCCAAGCCGTCGCCTGCCTCGCCGCTCTGCTCTGGTATGCCAGTCCCACCTCCGTCCAGCACACTCAGAACAGTCTTGAGACCGCTCTCTACGTTCTGCTGATCCTCGCCTCGGTCGCCCTCTACGATCGGTTCGCCCCCACTCTCGCCGCGACGCTCGCCCCCATCCGCTGCGCTCTACTCGGCGTTCTGCTCGGATTGACGTTCCTGGCCCGCAACGATGCCGCCTTCCTCATCGCCGCGATGCTCGCGATCCACGTGGCACTGGGCCTCCGCCACCGGCACATCCCACGCCGCCTGGCGCAGGGTCTCATCACCGGCTCGGTCAGCGTGCTGGTCGCTCTACCGTGGCTGGTGTTCAACTACTCACGCTTCGGATCGGTCCTGCCCATCAGCGGACAGGCCGAGTCGATCCGCGCCGGCCTGGCCGCCAACCTTCCCGAAGCCATGGCCGTTCAGCTTGAGACCTTGCTGGTCATCGCCCGTGTCCCCGCAGCGCTGCAGATGAATCCCATCTTCCAAATCATCTGTGCTGGGTGTGTCCTGGCCCTTTCGCTGCTGGCCGCTTGGCACCGACGCTGGCTGGCTGAGAACCTCTCCGTCGGACTCCTCTCGGTCGGACTCTACGCCGTGGCCTTACTCGCATTCTATGGTTTGTGGTTCGGGGCGCCGCATTTCCTGGGCCGCTATCTGTTCCCGCCCACGATCTTCTTCGCCGTCGTCCTGGGGGCCCTGGTCGTTCGCCTTTGGCACGTGCAGCCCCGCGCCCTGCCTCGTCCTGAGTTGCTATCGATCGGCCTGCTGGCGGCCCTATGGCTCATTGCAATCGATACGCGCCTCTACCTGCACGGCACGTCCCATGAGCACTTCCAGGTCGTCAATTGGGTCGAACGCAACGTGCCCGACAACACCTGGGTCGCTGCCGTCCAGAGCGGTACACTCGGCTACTACCACGACCGAACCATCAATCTCGATGGCAAGGTCAATGCCCAAGCCCTCGCCGCCCGACGCGCCAACACCATCCCCCAGTACGTGGCCGACAGTCCCGCCCGCTACATCGTCGATTGGGCGGGACTCGTCCGATGGCAGGACATCCCCGCGATCCACGCACACTTCGAACTCATTGAGCACGACACCGCCCGCAACCTTGCCGTCTTCCGGCGACGCACCACCAGCCCCGACGCGCCTCAAGCAGACCGCACCTTCAATCGGCCGCCGGCCTCGGCTACCATACAGGCCACTTCCCAGGTGCCATGAACGAGACAAACCTACAAGCTGCTCGCTCCAGCCCTCCTCGCTATGTCGTCGTCACGCCTGTCCGCGACGAGGCCGCACGTCTCCAGCGCACCATCGATTCGGTGGCCGCCCAGACCGTCCGCCCCGCCGAGTGGCTGATCGTCGACGACGGCAGCCGCGACGCCACCCCCGAGATCGTCACCCGCGCTACCCGGATGCATCCCTGGATCCACCTGCACCGCCGGGGCGACCGCGGCGAGCGAAAGCTCGGTGGCGGCGTGGTCGAGGCCTTCTACGACGGCCTCGGTTACCTCCGCACACAGGACTACGAATACCTCTGCAAGCTCGACGGCGACCTCGCCTTCGGCCCACATTACTTTGAGAATCTCTTCGACCGATTTGCTGCCCAGCCCGACCTCGGCACAGCCAGCGGAAAAACATACATCGAGCACAAGGGCCGATGGATACCCGAACGCTTCGGCGACGAATTCTCATTCGGCGGCGCCAAGCTCTACCGCCGCGAATGCTTCGAAGCTATCGGCGGCTTCGTGCCCGAGGTCATGTGGGACGGCATCGACTGCCACCGCTGCCGAATGCTCGGCTGGCAGGCCCGCAGCATCGACGACCCCGAACTTACCCTCTACCACCTCCGGCAGATGGGCTCGTCACATCGAAGCATCTTCCATGGCCGGCTCCGCTGGGGACGCGGCCAATGGTTCATGGGCTCACACCCGCTCTACATCCTGGCCAGCAGTGTCTATCGTATGGCCGATCCCCCTTACCTGCTCGGCGGATTCTGCCTGGGGCTCGGCTACTTCCTCGCTTGGCTCCGCCGCAGCCCGCGCTACGCCGACCTCGAATTCCGCAAACACCTTCGCCGTTGGCAGCTTGCCAGGCTCCGAACCCTCGTCTTCAAATCACACACTCAACAGTCATCCGCCGAACCCCGGCGCACGCAGTGATCGCCTCTCAGAATCCTGCTTGCTTCCGGACGCCTCATAGCCATGTACGTCATCAGCATCGGCGTTCCATTCCTGCCTGACGGTCCGAACCGCGCACTTGTCAAAACCGACTGGGCGCAGTCGCTCCGTCTCCTGCGAGATTCCTTCGATGGACGGTTCGGTACAATCGTCGTTGCTGCGCCGCAGTACGCGCCGACTGACACCTTCGCCGACCAGTCCCCCGAAACGCTCCATGCCAACGAGGATATCCGGTTTGTCGCCGTCGGCCGTTTCGACTGGCGTCTACGTCGATACTGGCTCAACGACCATCGCGTCCGCGCAGCGTATGACCGAGCGGTCCGGGACGCCGACATCGTCCACGCCAGTGTCAACGATATTCTCCGTCCGTTCGGACTCAGGGGCTTTCAGGCCGCCCTTCGCCACGCCATACCCACCGTCTGGGTCGAGGACACCGACATCATCCTCCAGAACCGCCAGCTGCTCGGTGGCGGCGGGCTGCGATCCCGCCTCGAAATGCACGTCCGTAACGCCTCCCTGCATCGTCAAACTGCCCGCGCCGTCGCAGCCGCCGATCTGACGCTGCTCAAAGGGCAGGCCCTGATGCAGCGATACGCCTGCTTCGGCCGAAACGTCCGTGAAATCATGAACGTCTCTATACGACACGATTGGATCGTCCCGGCCGACCGCCTCGCCAATCGCCTGGCCGACGGCACCACTCGCCGCCCCCTCCGCTGCCTCTCCGTCGGACGTCTCATCACCCGCAAAGGAGTCGACCACTCCATACGCGCCGTCCATCACGCCCGGCAACGCGGCGCCGACCTGCAACTCGACGTCATCGGCAGCGGCCAGCAGCAACCCCAACTCGATCAACTCGCGCGACAGCTTGATCTCGAATCGTGCGTCCGTTTCCTCGGGCCGCGAAACTATGGACCCCGGTTGATCGACGAAATGGCGACCTACGACGCCTTTCTCTTCACGCCCCTGTGCGAGGACACCCCTCGCAGCATCTTCGACGCCATGGCCGCCGCACTCCCCATTGTTGCCTACGACATCCCCTATACCCGCCAACTCGTCGACGCGAACGCCTGCGGACTGCTCGCACCCCTCTTGGCCCACGAGCAGCTCGCTCACCAATTGCTGCAAATCGCCGCCCGCCCCGACACGCTCTGCTCGATGGCGCGCGCTTCACGAGAGGCCGCGCTGGCCAATACCGCCGAGACGTGGTATCGCCGCCGTGCCGAGTGGACCGTCGAAGCCTGGCGCCAGGCGCGTTCGCGGTAGCGGCTTCTACACTTCTGAATCCCCCGTCGATCCCCCCCGCAGAATCAGTAACGGTGCACCCTCACCCCTCGCGGCAGCGCCGCAATCTCCCCTCTTCTCCTGCTA
>CBFCZG010000099.1:0-12543 GCA_965602375.1 uncultured Phycisphaerae bacterium
CGGGTCGTCCAGGAACTGCGCCGACACGTTGACCTGCTGAGCCGTCGAGCCGGGCCGATTCTCGGTCAGCGATGCGACGTCGCCGTTCACGTCGGCCCGCGGCACCTGGACCAACGGCGCCAAGTCCGGAAACTGCATGGATACGGGCTGTAGACTCCCGTCGGCGTTGGTGTTACATAACTGTGCCACACCGTTCTGGAAGCGCAAGGCCAGATTGTCCGACCACACCCGCGGGTTGATGATGCCTATGTGCTCAAACTGAAACCTGAAGCCGTTGTGTATGTGGCCTTGCAGAAGCCACTCGGCGTCCGGGTAGCGGTAGAGCATCTCGATCAGTTGCTGGGCTTGCTCCCAGTACCACGCGCCCGACTCGTCTACAACTACCTCATGCAGCAAAACGACGGTCAGCTTGCCACGATTGGCCTCCAAATCCCCCTCGATCCATTGCCATTCCTCGGGCGATAGCCTGCCATGCGTGTACTCCGGGCTGGGCTTGCGCCCCTTGTTGGTGTCGAGGACGACGAAATGAATGCCTCGGTAATCGAACGAGAAATAGCGGTATCGGTCCCAATTCTCGCCATCCAGGTCCGGCACCACTCCCGGGTAGAACGTCTCCAACCATGCGCCCTTGCCGGGTCCTTCACATTCGTGGCCGCCAAAGGTAATGAACAACGGCGGGACGTTCGCCACGCTGTCGTACACTTGCTTGAGGTGTCCGGGCTGATCGTAGAGGTCGGCCCCCGGCAGCCCTCCCAGATCGCCCATGATCGCGCCGAACTTGTGTTGAGCGTCGGCCCAGCGCTGGAACATGGGGACTATGTAATTCACGTTGTCACCCTCATAGTAACGGTCGATGTGAACGTCGGGGTTGAACGCGAACGACCACGGATCAACCAGGTTGTTTGGATCGTCCAGCAGGCTCACGTAATGGGCAGCGAGCTCCGGCGTCGGGCCGGTTCCGGGACCACTTGCCAGGGTGGTCTGGTTGGCCACGTTTGACAGCCCCGAGACGTTGGGCATCTCGTCGCTGGTCTTGATGCCGAAGTAATACTGCGTCTCGGGCAACAGACCGGTCACGGTGAATGTTTCGGTACTGCCGGCCGGCTGGGGGGCTGGCTCGCCGCTTACTCGCGTGGCAGCAACCCAGGTACCCTCGTCGATCGGCGAGGTGCTGTAGCGCACGTCGTAGCTGGCCGCCGTGCCCAAGAGCCCATCGTCGCCGGGCGCCGTCCACGTCAGTTGGATGTTCCAGGATGCCGGGTCCGATGCGATCAAATCGGTAATCGCCGCAGGCGGCGTGACGTCCAGCGCCTCGGTGGTGGCTGAAGCCACGTTGGAAACCGCGGAGGCGTTGTCCGATTCGTCGTAGACCTTCAGCGCGAAGTAGTAGGTAGTGTCCGGCGTCAGGCCGGTTGCCGGCAGTGTCTCGCTCTGGCCGGGGGCTTTGGGAATCAGGTTCTGGCTGATGGGCGTGGCTGAGTCGAAGTTGCCCGCGTCAATGGGCGAAGTCGAGTAGCGAACGTCGTAATGATCAGCGGTTCCTGCCATACCGTCGTCACCGGTAGCGGTCCAGGCAAGCAGCAACTGGTCGGTACCTACGCTGCCGGTGCCAAGATCGGATACGGCTGCGGGCGGCGTACTATCCGGCGGCGTGGTGTCGGCAGACAGCACGTTGGAAAGATCGGAGACAAGACCATCGCACGGGCCGTGGCACTTCATGGCGAAGTAGTAGGTCGTGCTGGGGACTAAGCCCTCTACCATCATGCTCTGGGGCGTTCCCTCAGCCGCCGGCTCCGGTACGCCGGCCACCAGCGTGGCTGAGTCGAAATTGCCCGCGTCGATGGGCACCGTGGCGTATCTCAACTCATAGGAACCGACAGCCGACCCCTGCAACATCGCCGCGGGGGCGGTCCATTGCAGCTGTAGTCTGGTCGCATCGGCCGCTGCCAAAGACAGATCAGTTACCCGGTCCGGCGGCAGGCACTCCGACAGATAGGTAACAACCAGCCTGGGGCGGTCGGCTGGATCGATTGCCTCGCGGGAATGGACGTCGTGGAGATGCGAGTCGGCAGCCGGGTCGACCGGCGTGAGCTTCAGGCCGTAGTTCGGCTGACCGTCGGCCCAAGCCTGCACCAGCGCCAGACCCGATGCGTTCAACGTCCAGGTCTTCTGGGTCCACGGGTCGGCGTAAACGCCGTACAGCGTAAGCGTGTCGGAGGCGACAGCTGAGGCGGGCGGTTGGTTGGCCCAGGTGACGGTCATCTCGTCCCAGGGCGCGTCGATCTGGACGAGGTGGGTGGGGAGGTCCCCGCCCCAGTCGGTGTCTGCCCGCGTGGTCAAGACGATCTGCGCCGACTGCACGGTGACAGCACCCAGGCTGGACAGATCCCACTTCAGCAGGCACTGTCGCCTGTAAACACCACTGGCCCCGGCAAGAAGTAAGGGGTCATCGCTACCGTAATTGCTGGTTTGACCGGCTCCAGCAGCGTATATCCAGGAGTCCTCAGCGGCTACGAGTTCGGTCGTGTCGGCCCGGGCGTCCGAGCACACAACGCAAAGAGTACCGGTCAGGCTTAACGCGAGCACGTATTGAAGGCTCATCACACGGCAGTTCATTTTGTCGTTCCTTGTCCAACATTCTCCACTTGCGAGCAAGCATTAGCCTATCAAAGTCGACCTGGTACTGCAACATTGGTCGGATGGCCGGACGAGGACCCCTCTGCAACCAGCTTGCGGTGCGGCCTTGTCAACAGACGTGTCTGGAACGCGCCTTGCGGCGGCGGGGTTGCGACCGGGTGGGGTGGGGGATAGTGTCGTGGTGCGGCGGGCGGGCGAGGGCCGGGCATTGCTGATTGGTATCACCGGATGTACGAATGGCTCAAACAGCTGTCAGACTGAGCGTAAGGAGGCACGGTCATGGGTACGCGTCGATGGGCGATGGTGCTTGCATTTGTGGTTACCTGGACCGTTGTCGCCGGCGCCCAGGCGGCGGCTGAGTTGGCGCTCTGGGCCCATCCATATCTCGAGCCGATGGCGCGTGATCTGGCGCCGCCCGAATCGGCCGGCGCGACCCTTGGTGTGAAAACGACGCCGGGCGAGTACGAGCCGGCGGTGTTGGCGGTGCGGGCCGGTGGCGAGATCACGGCAGAAATGACTTTCGAGACGGGTCAAGTAGCAGAGGCGATGCCTCGCTCTTGGCTGGCGGTGAACCGGGTGGAGAGCCTCAATGCCGAGACGTCGCCGAAGCGGCTGATGGGAGGGGGGCGGACGCAAACGTTGCCGGCGGATCAGACCGTGTTCTACTGGCTGACGGTGCGGCCGCCGGTGACGACGGCGCCGGGAACGTACGGGACGACGATCGTGATGGACGTCGGGGGCAAGCGTCACACCGCTGAGCTGGTGTGCGAGGTGCTGCCGTTCGTCCTGGTCGATAGCCCGATTGTCGGCGGCGCGTTCATGGCCAGGACGGACCTGCCGCGCCGGTGGTACCGGGACATGAAGGCCCACGGGATCGACGCGATCCAGATGTTCTGGAACAGCACCGGAATGGACGTGCGCCAGGTGGGCGGCAAGCTGGTCATGGACTTTGAGGACCTGGATCGGTTCATGGAGGAGGTCAACGCGGGCGGCATCGATGGGCCGATCGTGATCAGCCTGGGCAACGACAGTTCGCTGCACTACGAGCGGGAGATCGCGGGCGCGTTCGGCATGCCGGTCGAGGTCTCCGAGCCGATCGGCGGCAAGCGGATCAAGGCGCCGAAGGTCTCGCCCGAGCTGGACAGGCTTTTCGTGGAGGGCTTGCGGCAGATTCGCGAGCACTGGGACGCCAGGGGGTATCGTCAGGAACTGATCGTGCTGATCTACGACGAGCCGACGGAGCGGCTGTTGGAGCGCTGCAAGAGCCGGTACGACCTGCTCAAGACGGTGATGCGCGACACGCGGGTGTACGGCGTGGTGATGAATCGCCAGAAGTGGGCGGCGAGCATGTTGGACCAGTGCGACATCATCGTAGCTAACGGCGATTTCGAGCGATGCCGGGATCTTGCAGCCGACCACAACAAGCACTACTGGATCTACGGGTTTCCGCTGCGCGAGGTGCACACGGCCCGTCACGATATGGGTCTGCTGGCGTGGCGGGTCGGCGCGTCGGGCGTGTTTTTCTGGATGTACAACTACTGGGGGTACGACCCGGACAACTGCGCGGTGTACGTCAACGCGGACAACCCGACCGAACCCATTCGTTCCGTGGCATGGGAGGGTATACGCGAGGGTCAGGACGATCTGCGATATGTCGCGACGGCGGAGCGGCTGATCGCAATGGCGCCGCCCGACGTGCGTGAGGCGGCGGCGGCGAAGCTCGAGGCTATTCGGCTGTCGCTCGATCCGTCGCGGCGCAGGCGAGCGCCGCGGGGCGAGGAGCACGACGAAGTCAGCCTGGTACAACATGTCAACGAGCCTCAGCGGGTTCGCGATGCGATCATCGAGTTGATTCTGGAACTGCGGTGAGGCGGCATGCACGCTCAAGCATCCTGGCGTCCTTGTTGAAGGTTCGGATTGCTGCTTGGGCAGGCTGAACGAATGCCCTGGATAGCGGAGATCGAGGCATGCGATTGGTTGATATTCACGTGCATCTGCGGATTGAAGATCCACTGATGGATCGGCACGTCGAGATCGCCCAAGAGAAGGGGATCTCGGCGTTGCTGGTGCACGGCGCGCCAAACGACATCTGCCCGCCTTTGGGCGATAACGAGCACATCCTGGCCGCGATGAACAAGCACCCGCGCTACGTGCTGGGCTCGATGCACGTGGATCTGCGCAACGACTCGTCTCAGACGATAGAGACGATTCGGCGGTACGCCGGCGAGGGGTTTCGTTGCGTGAAGATGTACCCGAACCTGGGATTCGATCCAGCCGATCCGGCGCACGACCCCGTGTGGGAGGCGATCGAGGAACACGGGCTGATGTGCCTGCCACACTGCGGATATATCAGTATCTCGCCGATCTACCCGAAGCTCAGCTTGACGTCGCTGACGGCCAGCCCGTTTCACTTCGAGCGTGCGGCCCGCATGTTCCCGGGAATCCAGTTCGTCATGGCCCACTTTGGTGGGGCGGCGACCTACCTGGAAACGCTGGTGTTGTGCATGCGACTGGCGAACTTCCACGCCGACTGCACGCCGGGCCAGGGCATGTGGGTCTGGAAGAGGCACCTGCCCGGGATCGAAGACATGCCCTTCGACCATTTCCTGTGGGGAACCGACGAGGGCCCCGAAGCCATTGACGAGTCGCTTGCGTTCTGGAACGACACGTTCGACACGATGGACATTGGCCAGGCCGACCGCGAGCGCTTCTTCGGCGGCAACGCCGCCACGTTGTTGAGGCTAAGTTGATCGTGAACGGACCAGAAGAAGGTGGGGGGCAGGAGAAGGTGTCACGACGGTGTCCTGATCACACCTCTCTTGCCCCTTCGCGTGCTGCTGGCGGCTGGCCATCATCGTCCAATGGAAAAGCCCGGCGATGCCTGTTTGCACCGTCGGGCGTTCTCCAAGTACCACACGTGCGGCAGCGGGTCGCCGCTACCGCGGGTTTGCCCGTCTCCTAGCCGCGGCGACGTGACCTGTTCCGATAGCCTCCGAAACGGCTCAGCAGCAGCATGCCCACCGCCAAACCGATGGGGCTGACCGGTCCGGCTGCACCGCAGCAGCCGTCGGGAGTGTCCTGACCGGGTGGCGTGTCGCAGCCATCGGGAACCCCGTCGCCGTCGCTATCGACGTTGTCGTCGGATCCCTCGCAGATGTCGCACCCGTCCGGCGCGCCGTCGCCGTCCGAGTCGATCGGGCAGCCGTCGGCGTCGATGTCGGTCGCGCAGGCCGGCGTATCCGGGCACAGGTCCTGGTCGTTCCCCACGCCATCGTCGTCATCGTCGGCCGTCGAGCAGCCGTCGGAGTCGACCGGCTCGCCCGAGGCGGTGCCGGGGCACAGATCGCACCCATCCGGCACACCATCGCCGTCCGAGTCGATCGGGCAGCCGTCCGCATCGACGTTGTTTGCGCAGGCCGGTGTGTCCGGGCACAAGTCCTGATCGTTCAGGACGCCATCGTTATCGTCGTCGGCCGTCGAGCAGCCGTTGGGATCGACCGGGTCGCCCGGTGCGGTATCCGGACAAGCGTCACTGCCGTCCGGCACACCGTCGCCGTCGGAGTCAGCATATGTGGTCAGCTGCAACGTCCACCCATCCAGGTCCAATACATAAGGCAGGCCGCCCGGTGCGGCGTCGCCGAGGTACAGCACCCAATCGCCGACAGTGTTCTCGCCGTCAAAGGCGCTGAACTTGTCCAGCAGCGGGCCGCCGTTCAACGTACTGAGGTCGTCGGCGTCAGGTATGTAGTTGTCTGGCGTGCCGTTGTTAGGGTCGCCCACCTCCCCCTCGGTTCCGATGCCCCCGCCCAGTAGCTCTGCGCCGATGCCACTGGCCGCGTCGTCGTCGAACGTGATGGGATAGTCAAAGCTCAGATTGGAACCGTCTCCGAAGTTGGCGATGTTGGAGTCGGTTCCATCATCGGGGATTCCGTCCAAGCCCGCTCGATGCACCAGGGTTATGATGGTGCCCGACGGGCTCTTCAGCTTGATCACGTGTTCGCCCAGGAACAGGGTGGCCATGGTTATCTCCACGGTTACCCCGCCGACCAGGTCGGTCCCGTCCGAGGCCACGGCGATCGTGCTGCTGGCCATCGAGTTCGGATCCAGCGTGCCGTCGTAGCCGTCGTCGATCGGGACGATTGCCAAGCCCGGACCGGCTGTGTAGTCCTGCCCTGACACCGCTGCCGGCAGCGTCAGCAGGCAGAACAGCCCTGCCAGAACGCCGAGGCTTACCCAACGCGCAGCTATCTCGTTTCTACCGCTCATCGCTACGTCCTCCAGACTCCTCTCCCACAAGCGACCGGGCACCGGTTCCGGTTTCGGTGTCGGCTGCCCGCGAAAGTATTTGATTCGTACAATAGCACAAGCGTACCGCCCGAGCATCCCCGCGGCATCTTCGGTACGCGATATTCATCCGACGAGGCGTCGCCGCTGCGGGGTGTTGGCTCTGACGCACCCAGATGCGTGCCGGCGAACCAAAGTCCGCGTGGGCCTCTTCTATACCACGGGAGGCTTGACCACGACGAGGCGTTCTGTTGCGGGTCATCTCTATGCTGCCCCCCGAATGATCTGCCTTGCCGAATATGCAGGCGTCCGCCAGCCAGCTCATCGGCCAAGCACACTCATTCTCGCCCTCGCGCGTCTCGCTTTAAGAACCAATCGGTGCCACGGTGACCTGCGATGCGGAAGAGACGCTTTGCCGCCCGCAAAGACCCCCGCACAAAGGCACTGCCGGCCCCATGATGTTGAATACTATCCACCTGGGGAAGCGATGGCAAACGTCACGCGGCGATTTGGCTAGCCGGCGCGCGTGCGGTGTCCGATAAGCTGACCATTTCGCCAGGCGGGTGTCTGCGGGTGCCCTTGCCCGGCCAAAGAAGCGCGTGTTGCTCAAGCTCGAATAGACGGCTGATCGGACGTACCCTTGTCGATCATCGCACATGTTTTGCTCTGCGCCGGTCTGCTGTGCTTCAACCCATATCATATACTGTAACGTGGAGCACACGTACAGAGCCGGGTTGGTCGGAGATGCCGATAACATTCCCCGGTTTGGCCGGGAGGCGACTCGTGAGCACAACCGTGGACTCGCAATCCGAGCAGCGAAGGCTGGCTCGCCTGCTCGCATGGCATAGGCAGCATCGAGCCCGCCGGGCGGGCCCGCGACCGGGCAAGAGGCGGCCGCCGCTTGCCTTGGTCCGGAGGTAATGCAGCACCCGCGGCTTGGGTTGGAAGATACGCACTTCGGACTTTTTCCCTCGGTGGTAGTTGCCCTGCGACCGATCGGTGTGGGATTCCGCTGATCAGGCGAAGCGCGAGCTGACGTTTATATTGGGGGGGCATCCCGCGCGCTGAAATGCTCTGTGTACATCCGCTGACGCCTGAACCGGGGTAGCCGTCTGTCGAGACTGGCCTGGGGTAACCTATTCCCACATGCCCACCGAATCTGCACGTCGTGCGTGAATCTGCCGCGCCTGCCCCGGGCGATGGGGGTTGCCGGGCTCTGCGCACTTGTGGCGGATGGTGAGTCGGTGCATAGTATCCTCGGATGCGCGGCGCCTCGGCAGGTCTGACTTGCCGCGTCGGGTTGCCGGCAGGGCGTTGGTACGGGGAGAAATGCCATGTATTGGGGCGAACGGGTCGCGTGGGTAACGGTATCGGTGCTCGTCTTGGCGGGACATGCGGCGCCCGCGGCCGAGCCGTTTTCCTTTGTGGTCATGGGCGAAACCGCAGGTGCGACGGCTGACGCGCCGGCGCCGATGTTCCTCCAGGCGCGCAACGAGATCCACATGCTAAGGCCCAAGTTCGTGGTGAACCTGGGTGACGTGATCGATGCGCGCGACGGTGAAGATCAGGCGCTCTCGCGGCGGTGGGACGCGTTCGAAAAGGTGCGCAGCAGCTTTGATATGACGCATTTCCTGGTTGTGGGTCATCGCGACGTGTCCGGCGCGGCGAGCGAGCATCTGTTCAGACAGCGCTACGGTCCATTGTGGTACAGCTTCGACCATCGTGGCTGCCACTTTGTCGTGCTCGACTCGGAGGTCGTGGGCCAACAGGGGCGGATCGCCGGCGAGCAGCTTGCCTGGCTGAAGCACGACCTTGAGAGGGCCAGGGCCACTGCCCACACCTTCGTCTTTATCCACCGCCCGCTATGGCGCGACGTCGCCACCGTCAGCGATTGGCTTTCCGATGTGCATCCTATGCTGGCCGGTCGTGGTGTCGACGCAGTCTTTGCCGGGCAGCAACGTCGGTACCTGCGCGACGCCGTGCGGGACGGCGTGCGCTATTACATCACGGGTGGGGGGGGCTCGCCGGTCGAGGGGGACCCGCTCTCGGGCAGTTTCTTTCACTATCTGTGGGTGACGATCGACGGGGCGAATGTCAACGTAGCCGTCGTCCGGACCGGCTGGCTCGAGGTGGACGACGTCGTGACCGTCGAGAAAGTGCGGTCGTTCGGCGATGCCCTAACCAAGGTTCTGCGGCTCTCGCCCGTGCCTTTCTCGACCGAGTCGGGCGAGAGGCCGACCCAGGCAGTGGTGGCGAACAGCTTCGGTAGGCCCTGCCGAATCGAGCTGGACTGGCAAACGCCCAAGGGGATGACGGTCAGGCCGACCGCGGCGCGAGTCGAGTTGGCAGCGGGGCAGAGTCAGGCAGTGGATTTTGTCTTGCAGGGGTCGATGTGGCCCATCGAGTCGTTGCCGGTGTGCCGGGCCGCGATCGTCATCGATCAGACGCGGCGGAGCGTTGAGCAGAGAGTTCTGGTGCATCGCGAGTTGGATGTGCCGGCGACGGCAACAGCGCCGACGCTCGATGGTCTGATCGATGAGCCGTTCTGGCAGAAGGCAGCCGTGGCACAGCACTTCTTTGACGATCGGCAGGGCCGCAGTTCTTCGCTTGGTACCAAGGCGATGCTTGCCTGGGATGCTGAGCGTTTCTACGTGGCGATGGTCATGCCTGAACCCCATCCCGACCGGATGGTGGCCGGCGAGACCGAGAGCTTCTTCGAAGAGGCGTGGCGCGACGACAGCATTGAGATCCACCTTCATCCGAGAGAGTCCGATCGGCAGGCGTGGCAGTTCGTAGTGAACTGCCGCGGTGCCTTCATGGACGGGCAAGCGAGCAGCGAACCGGGCGCCGAGCGGGTCTGTCAAAGCGCGACGCATCTCGGAAAGGATTCGTGGTCGGCGGAGGTGATCATTCCGTTTACGGCTGTCGGGGGTGCGCCCAAGGCGGGCGAGGCGTGGGGCGTGAACTTCTGTCGCAATCGGCGGGTCGAGCCGGCTGAAGGCTCAGCGTGGTCGCCTTCGCGTGATTTCCACGACACGTCGCGTTTCGGCCAGATACGATTTGTCGGGAAGCCGGGCGAGTAGAGCTGTCCGGCGCGTGCTCGTACGAGTGCGAGCCAGCGGTCACGTGGTGCTCTGATTGCGAATGATCGCCGTCCATCGCTTGTCGAGCCAGTTCCACCACATGTCCGGGTGGCGGCGGAGGAATCGATTCATGAGTTCGGCGAACTTGCGGACGCCGGCGGCCGCTCGTCGGCGCCGGTTAACTCGCCCGTCAAACGTCATGGGCTCGAAGCACCGAACGCAATACACGTCGTCTTCGCGGTGCCACAGCGCGGGGACAATGGGCGCGCCGGTCCTCATCGCCATGATGATCATCCCAGTGGGGAAATAGACTTTTCGTCCTAGTACGCTGACCGCGACGCCCTCGCTGGGCTTGCGCGGCAGGTCGGGCGTCATGAAAAGCATGCGGCCCTCACGGAGAACCTGCATCGCCACAGCCAGCCGCTGGCCACGCGCGGCGTCGGCGGGCGGATAGACCAGATGGCCCGAGCCCGCCTGCCCGATGGCCTTGTTGATTTCGTGTTTGCGCAAATCGGGTGACCGGCGAAGGTAGATGCTGCAGGGGATGCGTGTCGAGACCACACGCGGATACACCGGGTAGCAGCAGATGTGTGGGGCGACGTGCAGGACCCCGCGACCGAGTGCGTAAGCCTGCTCAAGGTGGCTGAACGATGCGTCGAAGCGGAAGCAATCGGCCGTGCCCGATTCGTCGAAGCCCACACGGAAAATGTGCATCAGGAAGCCGAACTGATCGGCGGCCCGCTCGAGGTGCTCATCCACCAGCCCCGGCCGATAGACGCCGGTGAGCTTCATGTTGCGCGCCAACCGGATTCGCAGGGGCAAGCATCCCTTGACTGTCGCCAAGGCGACCCGAAGCAGCAACTCGACGGCGCTGCGCGAACTTCGCTGCGACGCGCGCATGCCCGCGTGGAGAATGGCTACGGTCAGGTCCTTACGAAGCTGCCGGAGGGTCACTTCCGCCACTCCGTAGTCATGTGCCGAACGTGTGACCAGGACTCGACCTAGGTCTGAGCTCATTGTCGATTGGCACGGGTGCCCGCAACGCGTGCCCTCGTTCAGCGCGGCAGAGACTATGATCTGCCGAAGCGGTTGTCAAAGGGTCTCTTGCCCACGAGTTCGGGTGGATGGAACGGTCGGGCATGGGGCGTGTCGCGTGGACCGGTATGGCGTATAATCGGCCGGTACCGCTGGTCCGGACATGCGTGGTTTTGTGAGGCGGAGTTGCCTGTGAACAAGACGATCGGCTTGATTCGCGGCGATGGGATCGGCCCCGAGGTCACCGCTGCCGCCGCGCGCGTGATCGAAGCGGCCGGGGTCGAGGTCGACTGGGTGGAGTTGCCTGCGGGTGCCTCGGCATTGGCCGAGTATGGGCATCCGCTGCCGGAGCGGACCACGGCGGCGATTCTCGGGCATAAGGTGTGCCTGAAGGGTCCGGTGGCCACGCCGATCGGGGAAGGCTTCACCAGTGTGAACGTGATGCTGCGGCGGCGGCTGGGGCTTTACGCGGCTGTGCGGCCCGTGCGGAGCCTGCCGGGGATCAAAAGCCGCTACGAGGATGTGGATCTGGTGGTTGTTCGCGAGAACACCGAAGGGCTCTACAGCGGCGTCGAGCACGAGGTGGTGTCCGGCGTGGTCGAGTCGCTCAAGGTGGCCACGCTGTCCGCCTGCACCCGGATCGCCCGGTGGGCCTTCGACTACGCGGAAAGTCGCGGGCGCAGGAAGGTGACGGTGTTCCACAAGGCTAACATCATGAAGATGTCGGACGGGCTGTTTTTGCGATCTGCTCGCCGGATCCGCCAGGCGTTTTATCCCGACATCGAATACGAGGAACTTATTATCGACAACGGGTGCATGCAACTCGTGGCGGACCCGAGTCGGTTCGACGTGCTTCTGATGGAGAATCTGTACGGCGATCTAGTCAGCGACTTGTGCAGCGGGCTGGTCGGCGGGCTGGGCGTGGTGCCCGGCGGGAACATCGGCGCGGATTGCGCGGTGTTCGAGGCTGTGCACGGTACCGCACCGGACATCGCCGGCGAGGGCATTGCCAATCCCCTTGCGTGCATCATGAGCGCAGTCATGATGCTGAACCACATGCGCGAGGCGAGTGCGGCGGAACGAATCAGGGCCGCTTATGACACGGTGCTGACGCGGGGCGATCCGGGGGACCTCACGCCGGATATCGGTGGTCGCGGCACCACCCTGTCATTCACGCAGGCGATTGTCGACGCGATGTGACGATGGGAAGGTTGTGGCGGGGGCTGGGGTGACCCGGCTGGTCCGGTCGCGCCAAGCGGGCTATGATGCGGTAGTGCTGGAGTGGGATGGATGGCGATCAAAGAGACGAGCCGGCCCTGAGGACGGTGAATATGGACAGGCGACGAGTGTTTCGGGCAGGAGGAGTTTGCCTCCTGCTTTTCTCATCCTTTGTGGTGGCGGTGGATGGCCAGGAGGTGGGCCCCTCGGGCTCGGCGCCCGCCACGGCACCGTCCGCGGACGAGCGGGCGCTGACGACGCGCATCCTTTCCTTGGCCGAAGACCC
>CBFCZG010000100.1:0-12491 GCA_965602375.1 uncultured Phycisphaerae bacterium
CCGGCGGCACGGCCGACGACCCGAACGACTACACGATGGCGGGCACGCAACTGTCATTCAGCCCGGGCGTTACGACGCAGTACGTACCGATTACGGTGGTCGAGGACGTCGAGGATGAGTTGGATGAGACCATCGAGGTCACGCTGAGCAGCCCGACGGGCGCGACGCTGGGTGCCAACACGGTCCACACCTACACCATCGTGGACAACGACGGCGTCTCACCGCCGGGTCAGGCGAGTAGTCCCAGTCCCACCGACGGTGAGACGAAGGTGAGCCGCAGCGTGATCCTCTCGTGGACGGCCGGCAGTGGGGCCGACAGCCACGACGTGTACTTCGGCACGAACCCCAGTCCCGGACCGAGCGAGTTCCAGGGCAACCGAACGCAGACAACGTTTGACCCCGGGTACCTGGGCAAGAACACGTGGTACTACTGGCGGATCGACGAGGTGAACGCCGGCGGAACCACCACGGGTCTGGTCTGGAGCTTCAGGACCGGGGCTTAGCGGTCCCTCCGGCGGGCCTGCGGGCTCGCCCTGTGCTAGCAAGGTAGCTCGACTCGAGGCTGTCGGGTGCGACTCGTGCCCGACAGCCTCGGTTTTTTCATTCAGCGCGCAAAACTCACCCTTAAGTGGGTGCCGATAGCTTGTCCCAGCGGGGGTATGCCGTGGCCTGTTGTGACAGGCTTGCGGATTGAGCGTGCTCGTGGCTACGTTTCTTGTCAGAGTCGGACGGATGTGCCGATGTGGCTTGTGATGCGATTGTGTAACAAGGAAGCCCGCGCCACAGTGGCTGGGTTGTCGCGGGCCTCCCCATCTCGGAGCGGGCGACCCATCGATCGGGGGTGCGGACGTGGACCCGATCAAGATTATTATCGATACCCGGCAACGATATTGACGATGCCATTGCTTTGGCGTTCGCCCTTGGTTCGCCCCAGTTCGGCATCCTCGTCTCAGGCGTCCTGACCGCGATAGTCCTGCCGATCCCGTACGATCTGCTCACCCGCAGAGGCAAAGGCGCCGGCTGACCGCCTGCCATGACCGCCGCGCGATCGCAGATGCGTCGCGTCATCAACCTGTCGAAACGTGCGATGTGCGTTTCCAGATGCGATAGGTCGCGTGCCAGAACTCGCCCTGCCCGACCGGCCGATACTGCCGCTCGAGCCACCGGCGGAAGTTCGGCTGCACGAGGAACGGATCGTTCCACCCCTGACCCGGCTTGCCAACCGGCGCAACCACCACGTCAGGCTCATCGCCGGCGAGCCAGTCTGCAAACTGCGGCGGCTGGGCAGGCCACCATCCCAGCCTCGCGCCGGCCAGGTACATCACACGCGGGCCGAACCATCCACGAGAGTCGACAGCCCAAACCGGGTGGACAGGAATCGAAGCGATCACCTTCTGGCCCGGCTGGATGTGCCGCAACACCTCGTTGACGAGCCTTCCATGCTGGGCCCGCAGGGCGGCCGTCTCGCCCGCCAAGCCCCGCAAGTAGGGCCCGATCTCCACCACACTGAAGAAGATTACCGCCGCCAGCAGGGCCTTGCCGTACCACCATTGTGCCGCCTGCGGCGGGCCGGCCCGGATGTGCTCGAGCACCACCATCACCACCACCGCGGTGAGCAACACCGACGGCAGGTAGTAGTGGAAGCTGTACCATCGCTGCTGGACAGCCACCATGACCACGCTGAAGATCAACAGGGCCCAGGCCACTGGCAGCGCCGGGCGCGCCCGCCAGCTTCGCACGTGCAGCAGCGGCAGGAGCGCAGCGAGCGCTACCGCTGGGCAGGTAAACAGCAGGAACTTGAGGTACCCATCCCAGGGCATGCGATGTAAGACCTTTTGGCGCATGGCGTTAGCGTCAATCAGGCACCGCTTCAGATCACCCCAGTCAGCCAGCCAGAGGGCGTGAACAGCCACCAGGCCGCCGGCGATGGCCGCACCGCTCAAGGCCGCCGCCAGCAGTTTCCACCTGCGGCGGGTGGCCATCCAGGCCAAGAGGACAATCCATGCCAGACCGGCTGCCCAGATCTTGACCACAAGGCCGGCCGCCAGTGCAAGACCGACGCCGCTGGCCGCCGCCCAGACCGGTGAGTTGCGTCTGCTCGCCCGCACGATAGCGGCGACTGCCGCTAGCGACAGCGCCATCGCCAGCCCCTCAGGGCGAAACTGCTGCGCGCCCCGCCACCAGAGGGGTACCAGAAGCCCCGCCAGACCGATGGTTGGGCTTACCCGCAGCTCACGAGCCAGCCAGACGAGCCCGGCCCCCGCCAGCACCGCTGAGAAGCCACCTAACAGCTTGGCTTTAAAGAAGATAGAGGCATCCGGGACCGGCTGCGTGGCATGGATGAGCCTGCCGGCCGTGCTCCAGAAGAGTGGCGGATGGTGTTCGAAGAAATCGCGGAAAGGTGCCAGCCCCTGCTGGACGAGCCACGAGGCGTGAAGGTGCTGGACCTCGTCAGGGTCGACAATGTCGCGTGCCGCCGCCACAATTCCCAGTCCTGCCAGCATTACCAGCAGGCCCAGCCAGCCCCAGCGGTGGAGCGGCTGGAAGAGGCGGCGTGGCGTCAGCAGTACCGAACCTGCTAGAATAAGAGCAATGAGCCATTGGAGGGGCATCATCTTGGTCTCGGTCGACGGGCCGACACGGGGCAAAACTTGATGGTAACCGATTCGGCACGTTTTGGCGCACCTCGAGGATCATGCGAGGAACGCTAGATTGTCGGGACCATTGCTGCCGATGTTCGGATAAATAGCGATTGAGGGTGTGTATCGGCAGTAGAGGGGCAAAGCCAGTTATGAGTGAGGCATCGCAGGAATCTCAAGCGTCGTCGTGCCAGGCCCATCTGGCCACCTACGGCCACGGTCACATCCGACTGGACCTTCCAGTGGATTGGCCCGAGGGCACCCGTGTGGACGTGCGGGTGGTGGACTCTCGAACTGATGAGCCTGATCTGGTCGACAAACCGGCCATCATTGCCGGGTTCGGCTTGGCTGGTCGCTGGGCTGCGGATCTGTTCGAGCGTTGCGGGGTACCCTATCTGGTGGTTGAGCGGAACGCGCGGACGGTTGTGCGGCAGAGCCGGTTGGGCAAGAACGTCATCCTGGGCGACGTGTGCGATGAGCAGACCCTGGTCTGTGCGGGCATCGGAGGGGCCGGCATCCTGGCCCTGACGATTCCGGATGAGCAGGCGGTGCTGCGGGCCACGGCCCTGGCCAGGCGGCTGAACCCGGACCTGTACATCATCGCCCGGACGATCTACACGTCGTCGGGACTTCAGGTCGGCGAACTGGGGGCCAACGACGTGGTCAAAGCCGAGCAGGCGGTGGCGAGGGAGTTCCATGAGAAGCTCGCCCGTCGGCTGGCCGCCGGCAAACGTGGTGCGGTGGCCAGTCCACACTGACTTCGCCGTCCGATCGAGCTTGGGTGTGACGGGGCGCTTCCCGCAAGGCCTGTCCTGCCGGACGCATACAAAGTTTCCGGCATTTTTCAGGCGGTCGTAACCGAACACAATTCGGCCGGACGTGGTATCCTTAAGTAGACGGCGTGTCTGGCGTGCTGCTGGGAGGTGACCGATGGCCGTTCCGTGGTGGAAGAGTGGTGTCGATCCGTTCTGGGGTCTTCGGGCGATGAACCGGGAGGTGGCGCGGTTGCTGAATCTTCCAGAGCCCGGGGCGTTTCCTCCGGTGAACGTATACGACAACGACGAGGAGATGGTGGTCGAGGCGCTGTTGCCGGGGGTCGGCACGAGCGAGTTGGACGTGACCGTGACGGGCGACAGTCTGACGATCAAGGGAACCAAGCCCGAGCCGCCGGACGTACCGGAGGGGCGGTTTGCGCGTCGGGAGCGCGGCAGCGGCAGCTTCAGCCGGACGGTTCGCCTGCCCGAGCACCCGGACGCGGATAGGATCAAGGCGGCGTACCGAGACGGCATCGTAACGGTGCGGCTGCCCAAGAGTCAGGCCAGTCGGCCGCGTCGGGTAAGTGTGGAAACGTCGTAGGGAATTGCGGTCACGTCGGAATCGGGATGCAAGGGAGCGTGGATATGGGCAGCGATTCGACATCGCCGGACGCCTCGCCGGTGCGGGTAAGCCGAGTGGAGCGCGACGTGCGGGAGCCGATGCAGACACCACCGGTCGATCTGTATGAGACGGATACCGGCTGGGTGCTGCTGGCGGACGTGCCGGGCGTGGGCAAGGATCACGTTGAGGTCGAGGTGGATCGGGGGGTGTTGACGGTGCGAGCGGCGGTGAGCGGTGAGCCGCCGGCGGGTCGGTTGGTGTTGGAGGAGTTTGCGCGGGCCGACTACTTCCGCACCGTGGCGCTATCTGACGAGGTGGATTGGGAACGTATCGGTGCGAACGTGCGCGACGGCGTGCTGACAGTGACGATGCCGAAGGCCGAGCAGGCGCGGCCGAGGCGTATCCGAGTGGAGCCTGGCTAGGTCGTCGGTTGCTTGCCGGCCGGCGAGTGAGCGCCGTCGAGAAAGGAGAATGCTATGGTCCGCCATCCGTTCAAACCGCAGAGTCTATCGCTGCGCGATTTACAGGAGGAGATTAACGGTCTGTTCGACCGGTTGTGGCACGGGGGAATTCGGACTGCACCGTTCGACGGTCAGGAGTGGGCGCCGCCGGTGGACGTGCTGGACGAGTCCGAGCGGTTTGTGGTTCGGGCGGAAGTTCCAGGTCTGGTGGCGGCCGACTTCGACGTGTCGGTCTCGGGCAACGTGCTGACGATCAAGGGCAACAAGCCGAGCGATCGGCGTGAGGAGCAGCAGGAGCAGTATGTCCGAGCCGAGCGGCCGTTCGGCGCGTTCAACCGCAGTATCACGCTACCGGTAGCCGTGGACCCTGACGGCGTGCGGGCGACGTGCAGCAAGGGCGTGCTGGAGGTGTCGCTGCCGAAGAGCGAGGAGGCCCGGCCCAAGTCGGTTCGCGTGGAAGTGCGGGGCGGGCAGACCGTCTAGCCGCTTGACCGTAGGGCAAGAGGCGGCTAGCCTGACGTGGCCGACGTAGTGTGCTGCGCGGTATTCGGGCGGCGTAGCCAAGTGGACAAAGGCGACGGATTGCAAATCCGTTATTCCCGGGTTCGAATCCCGGCGCCGCCTGTCGTTTATTCAGTGTCGAGTCTGGTGTAAGGGCGTGACCGTGAGTGTCGGAAGCGCCCTTTTTGCTGCGCCGAGTGGTCCTGTTGCTGCGCAGTAGCCGTTTCCGGCAGCCCGGCTCTGCTAGTGTGCGGCCGCCATTATACCCGCCGCCTCCGCTCCGCAAAACCAGCAGTCCACTGTTGCAGTCCCACCATCTTGGTCCTAAACTGCGGCCCTATTCTGTCGCCGTCGCGGTGGTCGTGAGTATGGGGTATGTGATGCGCTGGGTGCTTCCTTTCACCGTTGCAGCCCTCGTCTTAGGGTCGGCCGGCTGCTTCACCCTCGCCAAGCGTGGCCTGGTCGAATTCGAGCAACGGAAGCAGCGCAGCCGCAACCTTCAACTGCCTGCCGACTGCAATCCGACCGAGCTGTCGCCTGTACCCGAAGGCCAGCGTCCCACCTTGGCGGTCATCGACATGGATGCCGGCGTAAGGCTCCCACCTGATTCCGGCAGGGCCATGGCGGACCTTTGCCGCGCCGTGGTTCACGACAGCGGTCAGTACGCCCTTATCGACCGCGAGCACGTCGTGGACATCTTGGGTGAGCAGGACTTCGCAGCGGCTGTGCAGTGCGACAGCACCAAGTGCTTGGTTCAATACGGCCGGATGTTGGGCGTGTAGAAGATGATGACCGGCCGACTGACGAAACTGGGCAACTCAATTGTGGTGTACCTGGCCATCGCGGATGTGACCACCGGCAGCATCGACACGAATGAAACGTTCACGCTTCCAGACGACGGTGATGCACTCGCAGCGAACATACCGAAGGCGGCCTGCGCGCTGCTTCGCAAGGCGCGGGAGGGACCGGGCACGTGGGGCGAGTAATCAACTGGCTGTGCGCCTGGCTGCTGTTCGTGGTGTTCTGCCCGCCGGCGAACTTGTCCCGCTAACCGCCGTGCGATGACCATACCCGCCTCTGCCGCGCCCTTCGCTCGGCAAAGCCTGTCTGTCATTTCCCGACACCCCCTTGCATCCCGACTACCTCAGTTGTAGATTACTGGTGTTGACAGGTCGTATCGGATCTGGAGTTCACCGTGATTAGTCTTGTCGGCAACTTACCTGTCATGATTTGGGGCCGTAACGCCAAGTGTGTAAACCGGGCCACGACTTTGAATGTGCGGCGAGAGTCAGAGGCAAGTGGCTCTAGATGTAGCGGGTCGCGGGGCCAACCTGTACCAGTTACCGTCCTACCATGGCGAAGAGGCTGACGATGGTCAAATCTGACTCGTTGCCCCACCTTCACAGCTTGCTGCGGGAACTGTGCCGATTGGAGGGCGAGTACGAGTGGGTGGAGTTCAAGTGTAATAATAGTAATCCAGAGGATATTGGGGAGAATATCTCTGCCCTGTCTAACTCGGCTGCTTTGGTTGGGAAGCCGTATGCGTACATAGTGTGGGGCATTGAGGATAGTCCGCACGCCGTCGTGGGAACTACTTTCCGTCCGTCTGCAGCCCGCAAAGGCAACGAGCAACTCGAAAACCGGCTTTCCCACTTACTCAGTCCCCGGATTCACTTCCGTGTCATCGAGTTTGAGTACGACGGCAAGCCGATTGTGATGATACAGGTACCCAAGGCCTTTCACAGACCGGTCCAGTTCAAAGGGCAGGAGTTCATACGCATAGGCTCAAATCGGCACAAATTGAAGGACTACCCCGAGAAGCAACGTGAACTGTGGCGCACCTTCGAACGCACACCCTTCGAAGATCAGATCGCAGCCGAGAGAGTGTCGAAAAGCGACGTGCTGCAACTGCTTGACTATCCGGCGTACTTCAGTCTGCTTGAGTTACGTGTGCCGGAGAGCCCCGAGCAAATCGTCACTCGCCTATCCGACGACAATCTAATCGCACAACGTGCCGATGGGGAGTGGGACGTGTTGAATCTGGGGGCGGTGCTCTTTGCAAAGAAGATGGCCGAGTTTCGACATCTAGCCCGCAAAGTGGTACGCGTGGTTCTGTATAAGGGGTCTTCCCGAGTTGATACGGTACGGAAGGAGTCTGGCCATTTTGGGTATGCATCCGGGTATGAGAGGTTGATCGGGTTCCTCAATTCGCTATTGCCTGCAAACGAGGTGATTGGCCAAGCGTTGCGCAAGACCGTACCAGTGTATCCGGAGGTGGCAGTGCGGGAACTGGTCGCGAATGCTATCATTCATCAGGATTTCTCCATGACCGGCACCGGGCCTCTGATTGAGATTTTCCCTGATCGGCTTGAGATTACCAATCCGGGCGAGCCCCTGATGGATACAAATCGGTTTTTGGACACGCCTCCACACTCGCGTAACGAATCGCTTGCATCGTTCATGCGGCGTGTGGGCGTGTGTGAGGAACAAGGCACTGGCATCGACAAGGTAGTGTTCGCGACAGAGTTCTATCAGTTACCCGCTCCCTTGTTCGAGGTAGCCAGTAAACACACGCGGGCTGTCCTCTTTGCGTCCCGACCGTTCGCCAAGTTGGACAGAAACGACCGGATTCGGGCGTGCTACCTACATGCGTGCCTGCAGCGCGTCAATCACAAGGACATGACGAATGCTTCACTACGTGCGCGATTCGGTATTGGGCCGAAGAACCGCGCTCAGGTTTCCCGCATCATCGGCGACACGCTGGCGACAGGGCTCATCCGACTGTACGACCCAGCAAGTGGGTCGAGGAAGCATGCGAAGTACCTCCCCTTCTGGGCCTAGCAACGGTGAGCAATGACCGGATGCCTATTTGACTGCCATTTGACCCAACTAAGGTTCACCAGGGCGGGCGAAAACTGGGAGGACTATAAGGTCCTTATTGATAAGTAATTATGTGTTTCAATTGCTTCGGCCGCGTTGAGGCCTTATTTGACTGGGAATCGGCAAGCTCTCTACGTCGCCAGCATTACCGGACTACGGTACGGACATTGCTACCCGCCTTCTCTCTCCCATGGAGCCTCCGACCGCCCCCACTCGGCAAGCCCGAAATCGTGGAGCACCCCCTTTCATCCCGACCGCCCCGGTAGTAGACTGACTCTATCGGCTGGCCGGCCACTTCCGGCCGTCGGCCGTCTGTCTTGGGGATGTCCGGGGCGACGCACGGACGCGCCTGCCTTTCCATCTGTAGCCGCACGATGCGGCAAACAACCTAAATAGTCGATTCGTCATCGTGCTTGGGGCCGGCACGATACGTGCCCAGGGACTTCGGCTGCGCGCAGACGTGATTGCCGTTGTCGCAATTCCCGACGCGAAGGCTCTGTCCTCCGGCGGTGTGGGGACGGCTGTAACTGGGAACTCCAGGTAATCGAAAGGGGTAATCGATGAGACGTGGACTCTTGCTGACGGCAGTAGTGTTTCTGTCGGGCTGTGGGACATCTGTGGTCCCGGAAGGCATCTATCGCGGTACGGTCACTTCTCTGGGGCGGATGTATCTAAGCGGCGAGTTGGTCGACCAGATGGCCGACGAGAATCCAACTACGATAACCATTGGCCCTGGCGGCTTGCCGATGACTGACGATAACCGCCCCATATACGTCGGGTACACCAAGACTCTCGAGCTCGGTGGCGTGGAGATGACACAGACGGTCACTTCCGTTCAGAGTGTGGGCAATGGTTGTACCATCGACTATGAGTGCTCCGCCCTCTTTGCATTCGAAGGCGGTGAGCTTCTGATGACCGGCTTTGGCAGTAGATCGTACATCGTCACGTCCGGCACGACATTGGAAGTTACAGACGGAGTGCGTCTAGCGTACATGTTCTACGACGGGTCGCGGATTTCGATGGCGATTGATTCGGAAGGCGAGTTTACGCGGTAGCGACCTGCAGCTCTCGGAAATGCTAAATCGTGCCCGACTGGTCGGACATGGTTGACAGGATGATTGCTGCAACTATCTAGCTGCGCTCTCAGAGACTATCTGTTAAGGACCGATTAGATGGACACGCAGAACGCTGGACAGGTGGCAACACGCGCCAACGGGTTTGCGCTCACCGGGCTGATACTCGGCGTGGTAGCGGTATTCCTGTCATTTATCGGTATCATTCCTATCCTCGCAATCATTTTCAGCGGGATTGGCTTGGCGAAAGTCAAGGACCGGGCTGGACGCGGGAAGGTCCAGGCTTGGATCGGGCTCATCCTGGGCATCCTCTACACCTTGGTCTACATGCAGCAGTACGGGTATCTCGGATAGGCTTCACAGACCGCGCACCCACCAAGCCGTGATGCGTGTTGGTTGCTTGGGTTAGTCACATTGTGAGAAGGGGATTGCCATGACGCGCGTAGCTTTGGTGTTGACGGCTGTTTGGTGTCTGGTCGTGGCCGGGCAGGCTTCGGCGAACGCGGTAGAGCTGGTGTGGCAGATCGGGGTTGCGGACAACTCGTTCGACGAATTCGGAACCACGCCGATGCAGCGCGAACCAATCTTCTACACGGTCCCACTCAATTGGGCCGACTACATCGACACTCCGGGTGATTTCTGGCGGGACTTCCCATATCATCTCAACCCGCCAGAAGACTGGCCGATCATGCCGCAGACTGTGCATATCGACTTTGACTTGGCGGCGCCAATGGCGATGTCTACACTTCACGTTTGGGCTTGCTACAATGATGTGGATCAGGGAGAGAGGCTGCGTGCTGAGATAGACGGTATATTGGTTGACGACGTGCGAATCACGAATACGTGGCCTGCGGTTGACTACCCATTCTCATTTGGGCCGTTAGCCTCTGGAAATCATAGGATTTCGCTGACCAACACCGGCGGCGGCGGCACGGCCTTTGACTACCTACAGCTTACGCCCGAACCCATGACGCTCTGCCTGCTCGCCCTTGGTGGTGTGGTGGCGCTGAGACGGCAGAAGCATCGCCCGTAGGCGCTGCCAAGCATTACGTTTAACGTTATCGGAATTCCAAATCGTGCCCGACTGGTCTGTGGGACCCTACCCCCGCCCCCCGTTTCGCGGGACTCCGGGGGAACTCACGCTACTTAGAAGTCGCACTCTCAGGCGGAGTCGCGGTTGCTGGATGGGCGGGAGGGGGAGGGGTGATGGTGAGAAGGTCCATTGGGTTGCGCCTCATGAGGGTCCAAATCCCTTCCAGCCCGCTGGGTCGGGCTGGAGGTCGCGGCTACGCGGGGCCGAGCCGTCTGGGCGGGTGACCATACTGGGAAGAACCAGGTTCGGCCAAGCGACTGCTCCCGCCGGTGCTGAGCTGTAAACTCAACTAAGCGTTTGGTCGATACCACGGTTATGGGACGAGGCGATCTTGTACCACGCATCATCACCGCCTTCGAGCCTAGGATACGCGTCTCAGGCGATGACACCTTCTCTCGCGCTTGGCCGGTGAATCTGAGCGAGACGGGCGCGTGTTTGCGGCTGGCACGCCGCGTTTCGGTCGGCCAGCCAGTGGAGCTGTACATCAAGTTGGTTGAAGACGTGCCGGATATGAAGCTCTCCGGACGGATTGTGTGGGTGCGTGAAGAGCACATCAATCGGATGTTCTACTGCGGTGTAGGCTTCGATAATCCGAACGATGACCAGTTACAGCAGATCAGGACATACGTTGAGCGGGGGGTCGACTGGCTGGTCCAGTTCTTGTTGGAGTTTCCGCTTTTCAAGGACTTCTCTTGCGACGATTGTCGCTCGCTGCTGCGTATGGTCACCGTGCGCGAGCTGCACAGAAAGGAGATTCTGTACCGGGAGGGGACTCGCGACGTGGACCTCCAGGGGTTGTTCATTGTGCACGCGGGCCTGCTGAGCATCTTCAAGGGCAGCAGACCGCGCCCCGAGCGCCACTTGGCGGTGGTGTCAGCGGGTCAGCTCTTCGGTGAGGTCACCCTGGTTAGTGATCAACCCCATTCGGCTACCGTTATGGCGGTCAATGATTCGCGGCTGATCCAGCTCAACAAGATGGGTTTCCTGCTCCTGCGCAGTGAGCAACCCGCCTTAGCCCTGAAGGTTATGGAGATCGTGGCTCGTGCGTTAGCGGGCCGGCTTGGCCGAACCACCAAGCAACTGTTCAGCCCCGTGCGGTTCTGATCGACCATAATTCACGGCCTGTTCTCACCAACAACGTCATCCGCCGTGGTTGCGGTGGCGACGGTCACCTGCCCCCCCCGTTTCGCGGGACTCCGGGGGAACCGCACGGGCAACCCGACCTGACACCGGTCGGCCCTTCGTCGCGCCGATACAGGGGCGTTTCTATGCGTTCTCGGTAGGTTCTCGCAGCGGTCCAGGTCGCGCCCCGGTGGGTCGCTACTCGGCGTCCTGCTCGCCCGGCTGCACCAATAGGCCGCCGCCAAGCGCTGCGCTGTTCGATATCGGAATCATAAATCGTGCCCGACTGATTCGTGGGACCCTACCACCGCCCCCCGTCGATTCGGGACTCCGGCAGCACCGCACGGGACACGGGGGTGGGGGTGCCCAGCGCGTGCAGCGGTCAGCCGGTTGGTGAATCGGCGCCCCGGCGTGGTTGGCGCAGGCAGGCCGACCTTGACAACTGGTTTGCTCTTCGTCACGCCGATACAGGGCCGTTTGTGTGCGTTCTTGGTGGGTTCTGGCGGCAGTCCCCGACGCGCCCAACGCGCTTGGGGATTGCAGGAGGCAGGGGGTGGCGGCTATGCTATAATCGTCAACAGGGGGGTACGGAGGCGGCCTTCTGAGGTGATCCAGGAGTGCTAATTTGGTCGCTGGCCGCGCGCAGACACGTTCGATCTTGTCGCACTCAGGCAGCGCGGTCATCGACGACATTCGTATTGAGGTAAGGCTTTGAATCGCCCATTCGAGTTCGCCAGCAAGCTCACCCGTCGCAGCATGCCTCGAGGCGGTCTCCGCGCGGACTCGCACCGGCAAATGTGTTCTGAAATGTCTAGGATTCGTCTCTCTGCGAGGGGGAACTGGAGGGCCGGGTAATGCTTCGTGCACTGTGGGTATCTGTGTTGCTGCTCGCGGTGGCCAGCCCGGTCCATGCCTGGCTCGACCCGGCCAATCCGAACGTCGACGTCGTACTCAACTCCGAGGACACGACTCAGGCGTTCTACGACGGGCCGGTCGGGCAGGCCGACTGGCTACGCAACTACGGCGCGTTAACGTACCTTAACATCAAGGGCTATGACCAGCCGTCGATGCTCAAATGGTCCGACGCGTCTCTGGCGCCGTATGCCGGTCGGACGATCGAGGAAGCAGAACTGCATCTGTGCCATTACTATGGCAGCATGATCGTCAACGCCCTGGTGGTGTCGACCATCAACGCCCCCTGGGACGAGGGCGACGGCGGCGGCGGCACCGCCGGGACGGGCGATCCGTGCTGGCGGTGGCGGGCCTACCCTGGCACCGAGTGGTCGTTTGTCGGCAGTGACTTCTCGACCGCCAGCTTCGGCAACTTCGGCACGCTGGTCAGCTA
>CBFCZG010000101.1:0-12455 GCA_965602375.1 uncultured Phycisphaerae bacterium
CAGCGTTTTCGCAGACGGATCGACTTGGGCGTCAGTTCCACCAGTTCGTCTTGCTCGAGGTATTCCAGAGCCCTTTCCAGCGACAGTATCCGCGGCGCCTTGAGGGTGACCGACGCGTCCTTGGTCGACGAGCGAATGTTGGTCAGCTTCTTCTGCCGCACCACGTTGACGGGGATGTCGTCGTCCTTGCAGTGCTCGCCGACGATCTGGCCTTCGTAGACCTGCTCGCCCGGCTGAACGAACATCGTGCCTCGATTGGCGAGTTGATCGAGTGCGTAGGCGGTGACCTGGCCGGTGTCGGTGGCGACCATCACGCCGTTAGCCCGACCGGCGATCGGGCCTCGGAACGTGCCGTACTCGGCGAAGCGATGGTGCATGATTCCCTCGCCCCGTGTGGCCGTCCACAAGCGACTGCGCAGGCCGATGAGGCCGCGAGTAGGCGCTAGGAACTCCATGTGTGTCCGGCGACCACGAACGTCCATCTTCTCCAGTTCGGCCAGGCGATCGCCCGAGAGCAGCATCACCGCGCCGACGCAATCGCTCGGCACGTCGACCACGAGCTTTTCGATCGGCTCGAGTCGCCGGCCGTCCTCGTGATGGTAGATCACCTCGGGCTTGCCGACGGCGAGTTCATAGCCCTCGCGCCGCATGTTCTCCAGCAGGATGCCGAGGTGCAGAAGGCCTCGCCCGGAAACGATGAATTCATCGCCGCGGCCCTCGACGCGGAGCGCGACGTTGGATTGCAGCTCCTTGTCGAGACGCTCGCGCAGTTGGCGACTGGGGACGTACTTGCCTTCCTTGCCGGCAAACGGTCCATTATTGATGCAGAATGTCATATGCAGGGTCGGCTCGTCGACGGGACCGGGCGCCAGCGCCACGGGTCGGTCGGCGTCGGCGATGGTGTCGCCGATATCCACCTGGCTGAGTCCCACCACGGCGAAGAGATCGCCGACGTCGATGTGGTCGACCTCTGTGCGACCCAGGCCTTCGAAGCGAAACAGTTGGCCTATCCGCTGCTGCGAGTGGCTGCCGCCCCGATCGATGACCACAACGTCGTCGCCAGCCCGCAGCGAACCGGCAAAGACCCGGCCGATGCCGATTCGCCCGACGTAGTCGCTGTAGTCGAGCGTGGTGATCAGGGCTTGCAGGGGTGCGTCCGCGTCGAGCCGGGGCACGGGGACATGCTCGATAATCGCATCGAACAGGTCGTGCACGTTGCCGCCGTCGGTGGGTCGGGCGGCCAGGTCGACAACGGCCCATCCGTCACGGCCGGACGCATAGACGATGGGAAACGCCAGGGCGTCGTCCTCGGCACCAAGCTCGACCAACAGGTCGAACACCTGGTCGATCACGGTGTCGGCACGAGCGGCGGGGCGGTCCATCTTGTTGATCACGACCACGGGGCGAAGGCCGGCCGCCAGGGCCTTGCCCAGCACGTAGCGCGTCTGTGGCATGACGCCCTCGAAGGCGTCGACCAACAGCAGGGCGCCGTCGGCCATCTTCAGAACTCGTTCGACCTCGCCGCTGAAATCGGCGTGGCCGGGCGTATCGACGATGTTGATGTGGTAGCGATTGCCGTGACGGTCGGTGTAGTCGATCGCGCAGTTCTTGGCCAGGATGGTGATGCCGCGTTCGCGTTCGAGCGGATTGGAGTCGAGTATGCAGTCACCGGCCACCTCGGCCTGGCGGAACTGGCCGCTCTGACGCAGGAGTTGATCGACCAATGTAGTCTTGCCGTGGTCGACGTGGGCGATAATGGCGACGTTTCGAATATCCTGTCGAGTCATAGGTCCTTACCCGTAGGGGCACAACCTGGTGCCGAGAATCTTGCGTAACCTTTTTGTTCTGTGCGGAGCGTTTGCAGGCGTAACGGTCAGACTGTCCGAACGCCCGGAAGGACAGGCCAGCAGGTGGCGCGCAGCCAGCGAAGCCGGGCCGACAGGCCCAGACGAAACGTTCGGCTCGCCTTGTTTCTTGCTGCGGACATCATGGAAGCAAACATTATACCCCAATGTTCGCAAAAAAACAGCCTGCTCGCGACCAGGGCGAGTGGTTGGGGGGTGGCGCCCCGTGCTCCCCTCCGGGTCGCCGCCAAACGTTTGGAATCTACGCGCTCCCCTCTGGGTCGCCGCTAAACAGTGGATTTCGACGCGCTTCGGTTCGGGTCGCCGCTAAACGCACGGAGTTGCGGGTCCTCTGTGCACCGGGATGCGTCGATGGTGGGTCACGACCCACCCTGCATCCCGCGGCGGTGGGCGCAGGTCGAATCCTGCGGAAGGAGCTTTGCGTCGGGGTGGCGGGGCGGTAACCTGCTTGGCGGCTATAGGGCGATGGCGGCAGCGCGCCGACAGCAGCATCGGGATCGGGCCGGTTCGTGTTTGTGGGGCGCAGTTCGAAAGGGTGGCGGTAATGTTCAGGCGAGCGATCGTGGTGACGTTGGTGGGTGCGTGGGCGGCCGGCGCGGTGGCCGCTGAGGACAGCAAGATGATCGTCGTGACGGGGCGGGCCGTCGGCACGACCGAGGTGGCGGCCGACGAGGCCAAGCTCGACGCACTCCGCGTGGCCGTCCGGCGGGTGTGTGGTGCGTTCATCAACGCGCAGAGCCAGACCGAGGACTACACGCTGGTCCGCGACAAGATCCTCGAGCAGCCGGTCGGTTTTGCCCGCGTCGTGAAGATCATCAAGGGCCCGGAGGTGATGGCGGGCATCACGCAGGTGCAGCTCGAGGCCGAGGTGTTTCCCGCCCGGTTCGAGCGGAAGTGGGCCGAGTTTGCCCACATCAAGCAGCGCGAGGGCAACCCGCGTTGCGTCGTGGTGGTGTACGAGGACGACGACGTCGACCGCGGCAATCCGCCGATAGCCAACGGGGTAGTGCAGACGGGACTGGAGGACTTCTTCCTCAGCCAGCAGGTTCGGCTGATGGACAAGGGCACGACCGATTCGGTTCGCATGCGCGATTTGCAGCTGGCGGCTCTGAATGGTGATCTGGAGAAGGCGGCCGCCGTCGGGGCTGCGTTCCACGCCGACGTGGTGCTGGTCGGTCGGGCCGAGGCCAAGAGCGGCGGGCCGGTGACCATCGCCGGGCACGAGCTGCGGCGGTGGAACGCCACGCTGACGGTGCGGGTGGTGCAGGCCGACTCGGGGGCGATTCTGGTCTCGAAGACGTATCGGCCGAGCAAGACCTACTCGACGACGACCGGCAGCGGCAAGGACGCGCTGTTGGCGTTGGCGAAGGAGTGTGCCCCCGCCGTGCTGAGCGACGTGGGCAGCGCGTGGCGGGAGCGGGCGACAACGGGCAAGATCATCAATGTGACGCTTGACCCGTGCAGCCGCAAGCGGTTTCGCGGCGTGCAGGCCGAGATGATCAAGAGCAATGGGGTCACCGGCGGCGAGGATGGCTTTAGGCTCCGCGAGTTGGTGAGCAACGTGGCCAGCGTGGAGGTCAACTGGAAGTACGACCTGAACCAACTGGCGGATCGCTTTGAGGAATTGTCGGTGCAGGTCGGTGGCGAGGTGCTGGGCTTCGAGGTGATCGAGCAGACGGCCAATCGCATCAGTGTGAGGGTGAAGGTCAGGCCGCAGCAATGATGGCGGGCGGAACGCGGCGCGCATGACTGGCGGTGGCAGCGCGCTCCCCTTCGGGTCGCCGCTAAGCCAACCGGGCGAGCTGCGACGTGCGGGGATAGCTCTCGATATGACCTAGCTGGAACGCTCAGACCGAGGCGGGGCGTTCAGGGGGCGTCGAGCCAGGCGAAGGCGGTGATGGGTGGGTCGCCGCCGGTGGTGTTGCCGGCCACCGCAAAGCCGGCGCGGTCGAGAAAGCGAGCCACGTCGAAGGGGGCATATCCGCGCGAGCGGCTGCCGTAGGCGCCGATGATAAGTCGGCCTCCGGGTGCGACGGTGTGCTGCAAGAGGCGGCGGATGTACCGCTCCAAAAGCTCGGGCGGAACACAGTCATAGAGGGTGTAGACGTAACGGTAACGTTGCGGCGGCTGCCAACTCCACCCGTTGCCCACGTGAAAGTTGGCGGCGTACTGCGGCAGGCGCTTGCGGGCCAGCTCGATCAGGCGGGCGCCGCAGTCGAGCCCGTGGGGCACCAGGTGCAGACCCCGCTCGGTGCCCCAGGCGAGCAGACACTCCAGCAGGTAACCGTTGGCACAGCCGACGTCGAGCAGGTCGCCGCCTGAGTCGACCGCGTCGAGGATGGGTTCGCGCTCGGCCCGCCACCGCTCGGGTCCGCCGCTAAAGCCCGATTGGCGGATCGGGTCGGTCTCGGTCAGGTACGACGACTCAAGTCGCGCCAGCTCGTCCAGGAAGGCCTTGGGTAGTTCGTCGGGTGGGGTCATGGTTTTGCGGTTGCGTCAGTGCGCTTTGGGACGGCGGCTATTTGATCGCTATTCTTGCGTAACTCTTCACTAAGGCGTTGCTCCTGGTCGCCTGAGTGCCCCGGCGGTGCAGACGTAGTTCTTGCCGGATGTTGCGTTCGCAACTTTGGAGATGCGAGCATTCACATGAACGTGCGCCTCTTGAAGGCGCGAACATCAGATGCCGACAATGCGAACCATTCGCCGCCTTTGCGCCTATCGCTGAAGCGGCTGTGCCAGTACTTCTCGATCCCCACAGGATCGTCCGTCTTGATCTTGTGGATGAGTTTGGGGCGTTCCGGCAACTGTATCGCTAGCTCGTACCCTCTCCGTCCAACTGAGTAGGTGTGACCTATCTTGTAGGACCGGCCGGAGCGAACAAGATAGACGAACCCGATCTTGGTCTCGTCGTCCTTGGAGGTATCCCCCGTTCTTTTTGAGCTGGCCGCCACGGGCTTGCAGATGGCGATGACATCGTGAAGGTCCTCGCGAGCCTGGCAATACTCGATGACCTTCCGGGCACGTTCGGCCTTGCTACCTATTCTTTCGAATACGTTGTGGCTGGGGAACTCCTGATCTTCACGGGCCTTCATTCGAAGGTCAGCGGCTACTGGGTAACGACCCAACTCACGAACAAAGTTGACAAGTTTTGCGATGACGTCCTGCTCGTCGAAGGCGCCCTGCAGACGGTTGGGTCGATAGCCAGCTTCGCGAACCGCGTCGCCCCAAGAGCGCCAGAACTTCGCATACCAGTCCGACTGGGTTATCCCAGTTTCAGCCTGGAAGCGAGCGCGCCCGAGAGGAACCCCACCGTTCGCATCAGCGGTCCTTCTTATCTCGTCGAGAATGTGTTGTTTGTCCATATCTCGAACACGCTGCGCCGGGTGGCCCCGGCCCTACATGGCCCGCGTGCAAGCAAGTTGCACGCCCTACCCCTTCCCCACTCTTACTGTCGCACAAATAGGGCGGCCGTGCAACGCCGGCGCGCGGGCGCGGGGAGTGTCGGAGACTGGCCGGATGGGCAATTGGGGGCCTCACCGAACGCCGGAGCGCGGGGCCGATAAGGCGGCAAGGGTTGCCGGTGGTCGGCAAGAATTGCGCGTGGTGCGGGGGGGGCAGACGGGGGGGGCTGGGCGGATCATCGCGAAGCACGTCTGATCTAAGTCCTTTAATCAAAGTGGCTTGCAGTCGTTCATGCCGCGTCGCGCCGGGTGGGCGTGGGCTTTGGCGGCGGTGTTGGCACGGGGTTTGTAATGGACTGCGTCGTCGCCATTTAGGACTGCGCACATGAAGCCGCAACGTACATGCGTGATGTCGGAACTGGTTGGTCAGAAACTCGATCAGTGGTCGTCGCAGGCGGCGAGCGACTGGGCCGAGCTGGGCAGCCGGGTTCTGGAGGCGGCTGAGATGGCGGCGGCGACGCACGAGGCGCTCGGAGAGTTGTGCGTCGCAAACGACGGCGCGGTGGTGGAACGGCCGCGGGAAACAGACGGGTGGAAGACCCATGATTTACGGACTGTGGCTATCGGCCGCAGGCTTGCAGGTCAATGAGCATCGGCAAGCCGTCTTAGCCAACAACCTGGCCAACGCCGAGACGACCGGCTTCAAGCAGGATCTGGCCGTCTTCCGGCAGCGGCTGACCGAGTCGCAGAGCGCGCCGGCCGGGATGGAGTTGACGCATCCGGTTCTGGACGGACTGACCGGCGGCACGTTCGTTCGCCCCACCTACACCGACTTCAGCCAGGGCCCACTCGACAAGACCAACGGCCCCCTCGACGTGGCGATCGTCGGGCGGGGCTTTTTTGCCGTGCAGGACGGCGACGAGGTGCGTTACACGCGTGACGGCTCGTTCCACGTCGACGCACAGGGCCGCCTGGTAACGGCTCGCGGCCACCGCGTGCTGGATGAGGGCGGGGCGGCCATATCGGTGCCGTCGGGAGCGAAGGTATCGGTCGGCGAGGGCGGGCGGGTGCTGGCCGACGGCGAGCAAATCGGTCGGCTGGCGGTGGTCGATGTATCCGACCCACAGCGGCTGGTGAAGGTGGGCGAGAATCTGTTCGACGGGCAGTTCGTAACGGAAGAGCCGTTCGCGGGCCAGTTGGAGACTGGTGCGCTGGAGCAGTCGACGGTCGAGCCGGTGACGCTCTTGGCGCACTTCATCGAGGCGGCGCGGGCCTACCAGCTCAACGCCCAGATGATCACCTTGCAGGACGGGATGCTGGGACGCGTGGTAAACGATATCGCGAAACTGTAGCGCGGATAAGTAGAGGAAGCGACAGGTATGGCTATTTCCGCTTTACACGCTGCGGCGACGGGCATGCGGGCCATGGACGAGAAGCTCAACGTCCTCGCCAACAACATCGCGAACATCGGGACGGTAGGTTTCAAGCGAAGCCGCGTGAGCTTTGAGGACCTGCTTTATCAGGTGAAGCGCGAGCCCGGTCTGGAGAACGTCTCGGCCGAGCCCACGCCGTTCGGCATTCAGGTGGGGCTGGGTACGCAGATGTCGGGGACCGAGCTGGACTTTGCGCAGGGCCCGATCGACGTGAGCAACAACACGTTCGACATGGCCATCGAGGGCAACGGATTCTTCCAGGTGTTGGCGTTGTACAACGGCGAGGAGATCACGTCCTATACGCGTGCGGGCAATTTCACCGTGAATGCAAACGGGGCGCTGGTGCTGGGCAACAGCGTGGGCTCGCTGCTGGAGCCATCGGTCACCATTCCGTCGGGTGCAGAGGTGGAGATCACCGAGAACGGGCAGGTGCTCACCCGCGAGCCCGGCCAGACCAACTTCACACAGAGCGGGCAGTTGGAGCTTGCGCGGTTTGTCAATCCGAAGGGGCTGCTTCAGATCGGCAAGAACCTGTACGCGGAGTCCGACGCCTCGGGCGATCCGGTGACGGGCAACCCGGGCGAGGACGGCATCGGTGTGATTCGGTCGGGTTTTCTGGAGATGTCGAACGTCGATCCGGTGCGTGAGCTGGTGGAGCTGATTCGCACGCAGCGGTACTTCGAGTTGAATTCGCAGACGGTACAGAGCGCCGATGAGTCGCTCCAGGTGGTGGCTCAGTTGAGGAGATTCTAGGTAGTCTAAGTCGGGCATGACACGGGCCTAGCACTGGCGGGCAAGCCGCCAGTGGCACCCAAGAGGCTACGGCGGGACTGTCAGACAGATTCAAGTTGGTGACCAGGAAGGTACACCGGGGACATGACGGGTAAGAACGGCGAACAGATCGGGCAGCAGCAGTGGGAGCGACAGATGCTATTGCGCTGTTTGGCGATGGCGGTTGTCCTGTCGGTATTGCTGTTTGCCCTGGCTGAAGGGGCCGAGCTGGGGATCGGCGCGGAGGGCGACTGGCTGCGGATCCGGTTGTGGCCCCGGAGTGTGATCGAGGGCGACCGGGTTGTTCTGGGCGATGCAGCGAGGCTGGACGGCGGCAGCGCCGAGCAGCGCAAGGCGGTGGCGGCGATGGTGCTGCGGGCCGCGCCGTCGGTGGGCGGGCGTTGCACGGTGACGCTGGAGGACGTGGCTGAGCGGCTGAGCGTGGCTGGGCTCAACCCGGCCGAGGTGCTGCTGGGCGGGGCCACCTCGTGCGAGGTGCAGCGGGTGGGACCCGCGCCGGGTTCGGCGTCGTCGCAGGTGCCCGGGCCGACGACTGAGGGCGGCAGGACGCTGGAAGCTCGGATCCGCGAGCACATTCTCGAACGGACCCGTTCGATCGGCGGGCGCGTTCAGATTCGATTTGGTGCGGTAAGCGGGTCGGCGCTGGGGCTTCGCGAGCCTACGTATCAGTTTCGGATCCATCAGCGCAGCGGCGAGGGGCTTGGGCTGGTGAGTCTGGAGGCCGACGTCTGCCGCGAAGGAGAGGTGCTTCAGAAGCTGCCGATCGTCGCGAACGTCAGCGCGGAAGTGCCGGTGGTGGTGGCTCGTCGGCCGATCAATCGCGGGGGCGAGATCAAGCCGGAGGACGTTGTCCTCGAGCCGCGTTGCTTCGATCGGGTGGAGAAGGTCGGTCTGACGGACCTGTCGGCGGCGATCGGGCAGCAGGCGGTCGGCTTCATCGATCGCGGCGAGACGGTTTGCGGGCGCCAGCTTCGCGCCATGCCGCTGGTTAAGCGAGGGGATCTGGTAACGGTGCGTTTGCGACAGGGTTACATTGAAATGGAATCGGCCGGCAAGGCGCTCGGGTCGGGCTGCTACGGCGAGACGGTCGAGGGGCGCGCTGCCGGGTCGAAGGCGACGTTTACGGCGAAGGTGACGGGCCTGCGGGCTGTGCAGGTATCCGGCACGTAAAGGGCGAGAGCGGGAGTCGGGAGTGGTTCGGATGGTGATGCGAAGGCTGATCGAGGCGTTGCTGGTGGGTCTGGCGGTTCTGGGCCTGGCGCGCATCGCGTGGGGTCAGAGTTCTTCGCTCTACATCATGGGTGAGCAGGGGCGCGACGACCTTCGTCCGGCGGGTGGGCAGTTGGCGTCGGGCCTGTTTGCCGACCTCACGCCGGCCAACGAAGCGCTGGCGCAATCATCGTTCATATCGGTGGCGCTGCCCGAGCCGCGGAAATTCCGCCTGCACGATCTGATCACGATCATCGTGAAGGAGAAGAAGAAGTACGAATCGGACGGCGAGACGGAGGAGAAGAAGGACGTCAGTCTCGAAACCAGGCTGGCCGAGTGGTTTCGTATTCACGATGGAAAATGGCTACAGCAGGCATTCGGCGGCGGCGTTCCGGAGGTGGACTTCGGGCTGAAGGGCAAGTGGGAGGGCGAGGGTACGGTGGAGCGCGAGGACGAGTTCAGCACGCGGATCACGGCGGAGGTGATCGACGTGAAGCCGAACGGCAACCTCGTGCTCCAGGCCCGCAAGAGCATCGACATGGACGAGGAGCGGCAGGTGATCACGCTGACGGGCGTGTGTCGCAGCCTGGACGTCAGCGCGGACAACACGGTGCTGAGCACACAGGTGGCCGACCTGACGATTAACGTGGAACACGCCGGCGTGGTGCGTGACGGCACGCGTCGGGGCTGGATTCCGAGGTTCTTCGATTGGCTGCGACCGTTTTGAGTCGCAGACTGTGTGAGCGAATGGCCAGCAGACGAGCGAGCGTGTATTGCAGGTGGATCGGGAGCGTGGCGGTGGCTGTTGCGTTGTTGGCTGCGCCGACGGTTGAAGCGGTGCGGATCGGCGACATTGCTCGGCTGAAGGGTCGCCGGACGAACAAGCTGATCGGGCTGGGGCTGGTGATCGGCCTGAAGGGCACGGGTGACGGGGGCGACTACATGCCGGCGATTCGCCCTCTGGCGACGCTGCTGAAGCGCTTCAATGATCCGATCTTCACGCTGGAGGAACTGAAGGACGTCAAGAACGTCGCCGTGGTGCACGTGGAGGCGACGCTGCCGGACAACGGCGTTCGCGACGGCGATCGCGTGGACGTGCAGGTCAGCTCGATCGGTGCAGCCAAGAGCTTGTTGGGGGGTCGTCTCCTATTGACGCCGTTACAGGGTCCGAGCCCGCTGATGCAGGACGTGCTGGCGTTGGCGAGCGGCCCGATGGTGATTCCCGACACCGAGGTGCCCACCGTCGGCATGGTTCGGCAGGGGGCGACGATGGAGCGAAGCATCCTGCACACGTACGTGGTACGCGGCGATCAACTGGAGCAGCGCAGTGTGAAGGTCGATCCTGGCGGACACTACATCAGCCTCGTGATCGACGATGCGCACGCCGGCTGGTGGGGCATGGCGGCGGCCATCGCGATGGGCATCAACGACAAATTCGCGTCGGTCGAGCGTGCCGAGCCCCTGGCCGTTGCGGCCGACCCCAAGAACGTGATCGTGCGCGTGCCGCCGATGGAAATGGCGGACGTGGCTTCGTTTATCGGCAGCATCGAATCGCACGAATTGATTCCCGAGACGGTGATGGAGGCGACCGAGGCGCGGGTGCGCATCAACCGTTCGAGCGGCACGATCGTGATCACGGGCGAGGCGGAGATCTCACCGGCTGTGATCACGCACAAGGGCCTGACGATCCGGACGGTGGAGCCGCCGCCGGTGCCCACACCGGTCAGCCCGGTGGTGAGCGAGGGCCAATGGATGGCGCTGAACCCGGCCAAGCTGGGCACATCGAGGCATACGCAGAAACTGGCGGACCTGGTCGAGGCGCTCAACAGCATGAAGGTGCCGATCGAGGACCGGATAGCCATCATCGAGGAATTGCACAAGACGGGCAAACTACACGCGAAGCTGATCCTGGAAGATTAGACCGGATCGCGAGGATAACGCACGGATGCGTATTGCAGCGGTTCCCACAACGGTAGTACCCGAGACGATCGGGCGGTTTCGACAGGAGCAGGCCATTGCGGCCGAAGCGCGTCTGGCGCGCAGCCTCGCAGGTGAGGACGCGCAGCGCCTGCGCGAGGCCGCCGATCAGATGGTAGGCACGACGTTCTTCGGCAGCTTACTCAAGCAGGCGCAGGACTCGCAGCGGCGCGAGGGCTATTTCGCGCCCAACGGTGCCGAGCGTTTCTTCACGCGTCAACTGCATCTCGAGCTGGTTCGGCGGGCGAGTGTTTCCGGGCGTTTGAATCTGGGCAGCGTTCTGACGGCGGGGTTGACCGACCGCGCCGAGGAGGCGATCGGCAGTGAGTGAAGCGGTAGCAAGACAACTTGCAGAGTGCCTGGCCGAGATGCGTGGCCTGTACGAGGAGTTGCTGGCGGTCTTACGGCGGAAGCTGGAGGCGATGCGTCGGGCGGATACCGAGTCGCTGAATTCATGTGCGGCCCGCGAGCGGTTCCTGTTGCAGCGGATCGCCGAGGCGGAGTCGAGCCGCAAGGCGCTGACGGGCGACCTTCAACTCCGAACAGGCGTTACGACCAGGCGACCGATGAGCATCACCCGGTTGGCCGAGCGCATCGGCGAGCCGGGCCGCAGCAAGCTTCTGGTTCTGGCCGACGGGCTGCGGCGTCTGGTGGAGCAAACGAACCAGGTCAATCAGGTGGCGGCGTTGGCGGGCAAGGAACTGCTGGTCCACTTCAGACACGTGTACGACGCCATGCGGGCGGCGGAGCGGGACACGGGAACATACGACGTGCAGGGTGTGCGGGCGGCGGGCAGCGCGCAGCGCATCCTGGACGCGGTGGGATAGCACGATGGGTTTGGTGACATCGGCATTGCAGATCGGCCGCAGCGCGTTGCTGGCGTACCAGAACGCGATCTACGTGACCGGCGACAACATCGCCAACGCAGGCAGCAACACCTATGCGCGTCGGACGCCGATTCTAACGCCGCTGCCGTCGGTGGGGATGGTGCCAGGCTATTCGACGGGGTTGGGTGTTCAGCTTGGCTCTCTGCGGCGGAACGTCGACGAGGCGATCGAGAACCGACTCCGAACGGCCATTTCGGACGAGCAGTCGGCGCTGGCCGAGCAGTACACGCTGGGGCGGGTCGAATCGCTGTTCAACGAGTTGAGCGACTACGACCTGTCGAGTCAGTTGAACGAGTTCTTCAACGCCTGGGCGGACGTTCAGAACACGCCGCAGGACGTCTCGGCCCGAGGAATTGTCTTGACCGTCGGCGCGTCGCTGGCCGAGTCGATGCATCGGATGCGCAACGACCTGGTGCAGACGCACAAGGAGCTGAACGAGCAGATCACCGGTACGGTGGACGAGATCAATCGATTGCTCGATGAGATCGCTGAACTGAACAGACAGGTGGTTCAGGCGGAAGCCGGCGGCGGGACGGCGAATTCACTGCGCGATCAGCGCGACGGTGCGTTGAAGGAGTTGTCCGAACTGGTGTCGATCCAGATACGCCAGCAGAAAGACGGGTCGGTCAACGTGTATGCAGGCAACGACCTGCTTGTGCAGGCGGCGATGGTCCGTCACGTGCGAGTCGAGACGAAGACGGTCGACGGCCTGGCGACCAGTCAGGTGCGTTTCGAGGACGACCATTCGCTGCTCGACGTACGAGGCGGGACATTGGAGGGCATACTGAACTCGCGGCAGCAGCACGTCCTGGCTCACATGGCGTCGCTGAACCAATTGACGGCGGCGTTGATCCAGGAGATTCTCGACCGTCGGGGCGGTATGATCGATCC
>CBFCZG010000102.1:0-12379 GCA_965602375.1 uncultured Phycisphaerae bacterium
CCTGCCGCATCATCCCGGAACGGGGCAGCTGGATCGAGATCAACGTGACCCGGAAAGACGTACTGGTGGTGCGGATCGATCAGTCGGGCAAGATTCCCGCGACGACGTTTCTGCGTGCGACGGACCCGAAGTATGGCACGGACGAGGCAATTGTGCGGGAGTTTCACAAGCCTCGGACGGTGCGAGCTAGCTCTTTGAAACCGGACTACTATGCGGCGGCCGACATCATCGATCCGGCGGATGAGGAAAACGTGATCGTGAAGGCCGGGGCGCAACTCTCCGACAAGGTGGCGGAGATTCAGGCGTGCGGCATCAAGCAGGTGGAGATCATCGACAAGGTTGCCGATCCGCTGGTCCTGAACACGTTGGCCGAGGATGCGGCCAAGGATCACGAGGAGGCGATGCTTCGGATTTACTCTCGGCTGCGCCCGGGCAACCCGCCGCAGAAGGACAAAGCCAAGAAGCTTTTCGCCGAGAAATTCTATGACGAGAATCGCTATCGCCTCGGTCGCGTGGGGCGGTTCCGCCTGAACCGGAAGTTCGGTCAGGACGTTCCGGAGACGGAGATGGTGCTGCGGCCGGAGGACTTCCTCAATAGTTTGCGATACGTGGTGATGCTTCGCAGCGGCGACCCGAACTACCAGGTGGATGACATCGACCATCTGGGTAATCGGCGGCTTCGCACGATCGACGAGCTTGGGTCGGACGAGATGCGGAAGGGGTTCCTGAAGCTTCGGCGCACGGTTCAGGAGCGCATGAGCCTGAAGGATCCGGACGAGTTGGAGCGAGTAGCCGAACTGGTCAACTCCAAGAGCATCAGTTCGAGCATCGAGTTTTTCTTCGGGCGGGGCGAGTTGTCGCAGGTGGTGGATCAGACCAATCCGCTGGCCCAATTGACGCACGAACGGCGGCTGTCGGCTTTGGGACCGGGTGGGCTGAACCGCAAGCGTGCGGGTTTTGAGGTGCGCGACGTTCATATTTCCCACTACGGTCGGATTTGCCCTGTGGAGACGCCCGAGGGGACGAACATCGGGCTGATCGCGTCGCTGAGTATCTACGCTTCGGTGGACGAGTACGGCTTCCTGATCACGCCGTACCGCGAGCTGGCGCGGGGTAAGGTGAACGGGAAGATGGTGCAGCTGCGGGCCGACGAGGAGATGCTCGGCGTGCTGGCGCCGCCGGAGGCGGTGGACCGTGAGAGCAAGCGTCTGGCGTCGGACATGGTGTTGGCGCGTGTGCATGGAGAGATGCTGCAAGTGCCTGCCAAGGAGGTGAAGTACGTCGACATTTCGCCGAAGCAGACGGTAGGCGTGACGGCGTCTTTGATCCCGTTCCTGGAGCATGACGACGCGAACCGGGCGTTGATGGGGTCGAACATGCAGAGGCAGGCGGTTCCGCTGCTTCAGTGCGAGCCTCCGCTGGTGGGCACCGGCTCGGAGGGCCCGGTGGCGAACAACAGCGGCATGGTGGTGCGGGCTGAGAAGGCGGGTACGGTCACGTACGTGGACGCGCAGCGGATCATTCTGAACGGCACGGAAGAGTACGAGCTGCGGAAGTTCCAGGGCCTGAACGAGCGCACCTGCCTGAACCAGAAACCGCTGGTGCGGATGGGCGAGCGTGTCAGCAAGGGCCAAATCATCGCCGACGGGCCGGCGTGTGCGGGCGGGGAGCTATCGCTCGGACGCAACGTGCTGGTCGGCTTCATGACGTTCGACGGGTACAACTTCGAAGACGCGATTCTCATCAGCGAGCGACTGGTGAAGAAGGACGTGTTCACCAGCATCCACATCGACGAGTTTGAGGTGGAGATTCGCGAGACGAAGCTCGGCCGGGAGGAATTCACCCGGGACATACCGAATGTTTCGGAGCGTATGCTGCGGAACCTGGACGAATATGGTGTGGTGCAGACGGGCACACGTGTGGGCCCGGGAGACATTCTTGTGGGCAAGGTCAGCCCCAAGAGCAAGGTGGAGCTGACACCGGAGGAGAAGCTGCTGCATGCGATCTTCGGGCGTGCTGGCGAAGATGTGAAGAACGATTCGCTGGAGATGCCCGCCGGGAGTGAGGGCATCGTGATCGATGCCAAGCGATTCAGTCGGCGCATGCACATGAGCGACGAGCAGAAGCGCGAGTTGGCCCGGAAGATTAGTGAATATGAGGCTGCCTGCCATGCGAAGGTAGTCGCCGTCTTCCGGCAGATGTGCGATGAGATCGAGGCGATTACCGAACAGATTATGGTCGATCCGTCGACGCGCCAGAAGGTGGGCCGAAGCGAGAACCTGGACGTGATCATGGAGCAGGTGGAAGGCTTCGGCGACCAGGTGGAGGCAGGTCGTCTGACGTGGATCAGGCCGGCCGCCAAGCGCGACGAGGCCAAGAAGGTTGTGGATCGCTACTGGCCGAGAATCAGTGAGATTATAGAGGAGCGGGAGCGCAAGAGCGCGCACATGAAACGAGGGGACGAGCTGCCTTCGGGCGTGCTCGAGATGGTGAAGGTCTACGTGGCGACCAAGCGGCAACTGGCCGAGGGCGACAAGATGGCCGGTCGGCACGGCAACAAGGGCGTGATTGCCCGGATCCTTCCGGAGGAAGACATGCCGTTCCTGGAGGACGGCACGCCTCTGGACATCCTGGTTAACCCGCTGGGTGTGCCGAGTCGTATGAACGTCGGACAGATTCTCGAGACCCACCTGGGGTGGGCGGCTGCGGTGCTGGATTTCCGGGGCGTCACCCCGGTGTTCGATGGCGCGAAGGAAGCGACGATCTTTGAAGTGATCGAGGAGGCCAACGCACAGATACGCGAGCGACGAGAGGATCCACAGATCGTGCAGCGCGCCGGGCAGACCGAGGAGCTGCTGGTGGAGATGCCGCGGAGCGGGAAGGTCACCGTGTACGACGGTCGGACGGGCGAGCCCTTGGATCAGGCGGTCACGGTGGGCTACTTCTACATGATGAAGCTTCATCATCTGGTGGACGACAAGATCCACGCGCGTGCGACCGGCCCCTACTCGTTGATCACGCAGCAGCCGCTGGGTGGCAAGGCCCGCACGGGCGGGCAGCGATTCGGCGAGATGGAGGTGTGGGGCCTGGAGGCGTACGGGGCGGCGCACGTGCTTCAGGAGCTGCTTACCGTCAAGAGCGACGACGTGGAAGGCCGCACCAAGATCTACGAATCCATGGTGAAGGGCACGAACACGCTGGAGGCGGGCACGCCGGTCAGCTTTGACGTGCTGTGCAACGAGATACGCGGTCTGGGCCTGAACATCCAGTTGGAGAAGAAGCGTATCGGATCGGCCTTGCTGTAGCGTGCGGGCCTGCGGCGGCAAGCCGTGCAGAAACGGACAGACAATCCACGAAGTGGTGAGAAAGGATAGAGTCTCATGGCCGAAAGCGTGTACGACCGAATCAACGATTACGGGTCGGTAAGGATCTCGCTTGCCTCACCGAACGACATTCGCAGTTGGTCGTTCGGCGAGGTGAAGAAGCCCGAGACCATCAACTATCGCACCTACCGACCGGAGAAGGACGGTCTGTTCTGTGAACGGATCTTCGGCCCGGAGCGGGACTGGGAGTGTGCCTGCGGCAAATACAAAGGTACGAAACACAAGGGAATGATCTGCGACCGCTGCGGCGTGAAGGTGACACACTCGCGCGTTCGGCGCAAGAGGATGGGCCACATCAATCTGGCGGCCCCGGTGATTCACATCTGGTTCTTTAAGGCCATGCCGAGCCGTCTGGGTACGCTGTTGGATATCAAGACGTCCGACCTGGAGAAGATCGTCTATTTCCAGGACTACGTGGTGATCGACCCCGGTGACACGCCGCTGAAGTACAAGCAACTGCTGACCGAGGAGGAGTTTCGTTCGGCGCAGAGCAAGTACGGCAGCAGCTTCCGGGCCCTGATGGGTGCCGAGGCCGCCAAGGAGCTCTTGAACCAGCTCGATTTGCGCCAGGAGGCCAAGCAGCTGCGGGAAGCGCTGAGCAAGACGAACAGCAAGCAGAAGATCAAGGATCTGACCAAGCGACTGAAGCTCATCGATGCCGTGTCCAACAGCGATAACCGCCCGGAATGGATGGTGCTGGAGGTCATACCGGTGATTCCGCCGGATCTGCGGCCCCTGGTGCTCCTGGAAAGCGGCAACTTCGCCACGAGCGACCTGAACGATCTGTATCGGCGGATCATCAACCGCAACAACCGGCTCAAGAAGCTGGTGGATCTGAATGCGCCGGAGGTGATCATTCGCAACGAGAAGCGGATGCTCCAGCAGGCGGTGGACGCGCTGTTCGACAACGGCCGTTGTCGCCGACCGGTACTGGGCTCGAGCAATCGCCCGCTGAAGAGCCTGACGGACATGATCAAGGGCAAGCAGGGGCGTTTCCGCGAGAACCTTCTGGGCAAGCGTGTGGATTACTCGGCGCGATCGGTGATCGTGGTGGGTCCGGAGTTGAAGCTGCATCAATGCGGCCTGCCGAAGAAGATTGCGCTGGAGCTCTATCAACCTTTCATCATCCGGAAGCTGAAGGACCGGGGTCTGGCCGACACGATCAAGAGCGCCAAGAAGATGCTGGAGCGCCAGGACCAGCAGATTTGGGACATCCTCGAAGAGGTGATCTACCAGCATCCGGTGCTGCTGAACCGGGCTCCGACGCTGCACCGGATGGGCATTCAGGCGTTCGAGCCGGTCCTGGTGGAAGGCAACGCGATCAAGATTCATCCGCTCGTATGCAAGGGCTTCAATGCGGACTTCGACGGCGATCAGATGGCTGTGCATCTTCCGCTTTCGGTCGAGGCTCAGGCGGAGGCGCACGTACTGATGATGTCGACGAACAACATTTTCAGTCCCGCTGACGGGCGTCCGATCATGTCACCCAGCCAGGACATCGTGCTGGGCATTTACTATCTTACGTGCAATCACGCGGGCGAGCCGGGGCATCGCGAGCCGGGCCGGGAGATGTCCTTCACCAGCCTGGACGAGGTGCTGCTGGCCTTCGATCGTGGGTGCATCGGCATGCATACGCCGGTGCGCGTGCGAATCGACCGTGACGCGGTGGTGAACGACTATAGAGAGTCGCCCGTGTCGCACGCGCCGGGCAAGGCGGTCGTCACGACGGTCGGCCGCTGTCTGCTTAATGATATTCTTCCGGAAGGCATGCCGTTCCATAACTGCCCGCTGGGCCAGGGGGGCGCTTCGCGGGTGATCGATGCCTGTCACGCGCGCCTGGGCCGCGAGCGCACGATCGAGCTCCTCGACGAGATCAAGATGACCGGCTTCCGGCAGAGCACGCTGGCGGGGCTGAGTTTCGGGCTGACCGACATGCGGATTCCTGCCGCCAAGAGCAAGATCATCGACGCGGCACAGCGGGTCGTCGACCGTATCGAGCGGAACTACCAGATTGGCGCCATCACCCAGTTGGAGCGTCACAATCAGCTTATTGACGTGTGGGTGCATGCTCGCGAACGTGTGACGGCCGAACTGATGCGCGAACTGGCCGAAGATCGGCGGGACGCGGAAGGAGCATATCTGCCTCCGGACAGCCAGCGCGGGCGTCCTTACCTCAACCCGATCTTCCTGATGAGCGACTCCGGTGCGCGAGGCTCGGTGGACCAGATCCGGCAGCTTGCGGGCATGCGTGCCCTGATGGCCAAGCCCTCGGGCGAGATCATCGAGACCCCCATCAAGAGTAATTTCCGGGAAGGGCTGTCGGTGCTGGAGTACTTCAGCTCGACGCACGGTGCGCGAAAGGGGCTGGCCGACACGGCGTTGAAGACGGCCGACAGCGGCTATTTGACGCGAAAGCTGGCCGATGTGGCCCAGAATGTGATCGTCAATTCACTCGACTGCGGCACGATTGAGGGCATCAAGAAGGGCGTGGTATACAAGGGCGAAGAGGTCGCCGTGTCGTTGGCCGAGTCGATCGTCGGGCGCGTGGCGCGGGACACGATTCGCCATCCGGTAACGGACGAGGTGATCGTCCGCGAGAATGAAGTGATCACGCCGCAGATCGCCGAGCGCATCGAGAAAGAGCTGAAACTGGAAGAGTTGAGCGTGCGGAGTCCGCTGACGTGCGAAAGCCCGTTGGGCGTCTGCGCCAAGTGCTACGGTTGGGACATGTCGACGGGGCGGCAGGTCGAGGAAGGCATGGCGGTGGGGATCATCGCAGCGCAGTCCATCGGCGAGCCGGGCACGCAGTTGACGATGCGGACGTTCCACACCGGTGGGGTGGCCTCGCACACCGTGGTGCAAAGCGAGATTCACAACATCCAGGCTGGGCGGGTAACGTTCCACAACGTGAATCCGGTGGAGGTGCCGGACCCGCAGTCGGACAAGGTGAATATCGTAGCGTTGAAGCGGAACGGGGAAATCGTCATCAGCGACGCCAAGAACCGCGAGTTGGAGCGGTACAAGGTGCCGTACGGTGCGCAGCTTCTGGTCGCGAGCGGGCAGGAGGTAGCGGCGCGGACGCAGTTGTGCCAGTGGGATGCGCACCTGTCGCCGATTCTGTCGGAGGTGGCCGGCTTCGTACGGTTCCAGGACATCATCGACGGTGAGACCGTGCGTCCCGAGCAGGACCGCGCGGGGGCGAAGTTCGTGGTGATCGAGCACAAGGGCGAGAAGCATCCGCAGATCATCATCGAGGACAGCGAGGGAAAGATTCTCGATTTCCATTACCTGCCCGCCAAGGCCCGCATCGAGGTGCAGGAGGGTGGTCAGGTGGTGCCCGGTACCCTGCTGGCGCGTCAGCCGCGGGAAATCGCCGGTACGCACGACATCACGGCAGGCCTGCCGCGTGTGACGGAGCTATTCGAGGCGAGGCGTCCGAAGGAGCCCGCCGTCATGGCCGAGATCTCGGGCAAGGTTGAGCTGCGAGCGGATCGTCGCCGCGGGAAGATGACGATCCTCGTTCGTTCCGAGAGCGGAATGGAACGCGAGCACCACGTGCCCCAAGACAAGCAGTTGCTTGTCCACGCAGGCGACTACGTGGAGGCGGGCGATCCGTTGATCGACGGTCCGCTGGTCCCGCACGACATTCTGCGGATTCGCGGCGAGGAGGCGTTGCAGGTGTACATGCTGAACGAGACCCAGGCGGTCTACCGTTCGCACAACGTGACGATCAACGATAAACACATCGAGGTCATCATCGGGCAGATGCTTCGCAAGGTGAAGGTGGACAGCCCGGGTGACTCGGTGTTCCTGCCGGGAGAGGTAATCGACAAATTCCGGTTTCGCTACGAGAACGAGCGCCTGGGTCAAAGCGTCAGGATCGTCGAGCCCGGGGACGCGGAGCTGGAGAAGGGCCAAATCGTCAGCAAGGACGAGTTGAACGAGATCAACGAAGGGGTCGAGGAAGACGACGGGGTGCCGGCCAAGGGTCGGCGACCGAAGCCGGCGATAGCAACCACCTTGCTTTTGGGGATCACCAAGGCCAGCCTCCAGAGTGAATCGTTCATATCGGCCGCAAGTTTCCAGGAGACGACGAAGGTGTTGACGGAGGCCTCGCTGGCCAGCGCGGTCGACAACTTGATCGGGTTGAAGGAAAATGTGATTCTCGGGCACCTGATTCCGGCGGGTACGGCGTTCAAGCCGCACTTGCAGTTGGAGGTTGAGCACCGTGGGGAGCCGATTCCGGTGCTCGAAAGGGTACCCGCCGAACAGTTGGAGCCCGCGCCGGCGGCGGAGGAGGCATCCACCGAAGCGGAGGAGACCGAGGGTGTCTCGCTGGAAGTACTGCCACCGTCGCCGACGGCTTCGGCTGGGCCTGAGGAGGGGACCTCCCCGTGACGGCTGGACGGTTGCTGCGCGGGGTGTTATTATGAGTAGGTTTCGACTGGCGAATTAGCTGCGGAGTCAGGTATGCCGACGATCAATCAACTTGTCAGACGCGGTCGCAAAAGGGTGGTGGCCAAGAGCAAGGTGCGTGATTTGGGTCGAGCTCCTCAGAAACGTGGAGTTTGCCTGCTGGTTAAGACGCAGACACCCAAAAAGCCGAATTCAGCACTGCGGAAGGTTGCTCGAGTGCGTCTGACCAATGGGCGCGAGGTCAGCGCTTACATTCCGGGCGTCGATCACAACCTTCAGGAGCACTCCATCGTTCTGATTCGAGGTGGACGTGTGCGCGACCTGCCGGGTGTGCGCTACCATATCATTCGCGGTACTCTTGACTGTGCGGGTGTGGAAGGGGACAAAGAGGGCAGACCGCGACGTCGCAGTCGCAGCAAATACGGCGTCAAGCGAGGCAAGAAGTAGGCTCTGAACCACGGCATCGGAATCGGCGGATCTGAATATGGCTTTCAAGAAGTGGACCAAGTCGGAAGAGCAACTGCTACCGGACGCGCGGTACGACAGCAGGCTGGTGTCGAAATTCGTCAATTGTCTGATGCTCAAGGGCAAAAAGAGCGTGGCGACCCGTGTGTTTTACGGCGCTATGGACATGGTTGAATCACGAGTGAAAGACGCGTCGCCGCTGGAGGTATTCGAGGCGGCCGTCGATAACGTGAAGCCGCGCGTCGAGGTTCGCTCGAGGCGAGTCGGGGGCTCCAACTACCAGGTGCCCATGCCTGTCAACAGGAAGCGTCAGACGGCCCTGGCGATTCGCTGGATTCTCCAGGCTGTTCGTAGCAAGAAGGGCCGGCCCATGTACCAGCGCCTGGCGCAGGAGTTGATGGACGCCTACCGACAGGAAGGTACCGCGATGTCTACGCGGGACAATGTCCATCGCATGGCCGATGCCAACAAGGCTTTTGCGCACTTCGCCTGGCGGTAGCCGGGGAGTCTGCGCGATTTCCTAGCACATGCCGAACAAGGGAGGGGGTAGCGCCGGCGGCGGCGTGATGGCGCTAGCTTTGTAAGGAGGTCGCTTCTACCTATGTCCGATTCAGAGTCGGCTGAAGTGGATGTCCATTTGACGTCCGAGCTTCGCTACACCGAGCACGCCGGTAGACCTGTAAGGGGGGTGCCCGCGCGGCTCGTACGTCTGTGGCGAGATAAAGTGGCTGAGGACGTCAGTCAGGCGACTCTTCTTTCCTTTGACATACGCTTTGGCGGAACGTCTATCGCGGCGGAGGGGTACCAGGGCGTGCAGACCCCGCCGGAGCACAGGCAGCAAGGCTATGTCCGGCGGCTTATGCAGGAATCGCTGCGGCGGGCCCGAGAGCGGGTCGACGTGGCGTTTCTTTTCGGCATAGAGCGGCTGTACGGCAAATTCGGGTTTGTCACCTGTCTTGCGGCCGAACATCTGGTGGTGCCGATCCGCCGTGTCGAGCACGCCGCGCCGCTGTGCGGGGGGAACGTACGACCGATGCGAGAGGGTCACTTGCCGGAGATGCTGGACCTGTACAACGCCGAGCACGCCGAGCGCCCGTGGACGGTCCGACGGGATGTGAATCACTGGGACCGCCTGCCAAAGCCTGAGATCTGGCAAGCCGGCGTCGAAGTGCGGGTGTTAGAGGAGGGTGATCGACTTGGTGGATACATGGTCGTGCGAGGGAGTTCCTACGGCTGGGATCGGGGGGCTGCGGTACTCGAGATGACGGCCAAAGACGTGAGCGCGGCCCGCGCTCTGCTTGCGGCGGCGGGGGCTCGTTACTGGGAACAGAGATTCTCGGAGTTCGAGGTGTACGAGCCCGCCGACAGCGTCGTAGGGCAAGTGGCCCGACACATGGGCTGTGATGTCAGAGCGACGTATAAGCCGGACGGCGGCGGTATGGCGGCCATTCTCAACCGCGAGGCGTTGGTTGAGAAGCTGAAGCCCGAGTTGGCGCGGCGCGCCCAGGCGTGTCGCATCAAAACAGCCGTGTCGGCGCTGAACGCACTGGCTGCGGGCAAACTATGCCCAGACGACGGAGCCCTGCTCCGCCTGCTGCTGGGGTACTGGTCGTGGGTGGATGCGGAAGTGGCAGGCTTGGAGGTGCCCGCCGGCTGGCGAGACACCTTCGCGGCATGGTTTCCAGGGGCTTGTCCGGCGCTGCCTTCGCCGTACGCACACCGATTGGATCACTACTAGGCAGAGAAGCAAATCGCCGCTTGTGCGGCGCGGGCTACGCGTGCCTTCACAGCGGTGTAACGCGCGATCACTCGGCAAGCGGCGCGAAGCCGTACTTCTCTTGCAGTTCCATCCCGCCGCGGGGTGACTTGGCGGCCGAAGGTGTATCGCCCTGATCGGCACCGACGGCAGGGCCGCCCGTTTCGCCGCTGCCACGGAAGCTGTAGACCAGTGCAGCAATGGCAACAAGGGCGGCGCACAGGATGATGACTTTCAGATTCTTGCTCATGTGAGATGCCTCCCGCGTTACGTGCGGTCGTAGTACAGCGATGCTGCAAATAGTACGTCGAAGGCGTTCGAAACGGAAGGCTTGGTTATGCTAGGTAGGTCAGGAGGGGCTCGGCCGACCACGTCTTCCAAGCCAGCAACTCGCCGTCGCTGCTCAATCGAACTTCCAGGACAGGCTCAAATCCATCGGTCGGCTCGACGCGAATGGCGAAGCGGTCGTTGCGAATAGTCAGGTCGATGGTCACCCGCTCGGGGTGGTGCAGGGCCGGCCAAGTGCGTCCGTGGGCGGCTAACAGGTTGGCCAGCAGTTCGGCCGCTCTTCGTTCGGCGACGGGGGGCCGGCCACGCGCTGCAGGAGGAGTGAGGGCTCGGGTCAGATCGATCAACAGCGATCGGGTCTGTGCCCTTTCGTGGCGCGTCGCCGAGCCCCCGTGCGTCCGAACGTCGGTGGTGTTGTCAAGCACTGGGTCCATTCTGCTCGGCCTGGGTAAGGAGGAGGTTAACTTCATTGTTCTCTGCCCTGTTATACGCGGCAGCCGGCCTGCGGGTTCAACGAGGGCAAAGAATGATGTAACGTTCTTTCTAGAAGAGGTTTGCGCGTTCCAGGGAGGCGCGGTCGTGGCCGGGCGTTAAGGTCGAGTGGCCGCCTTGGTGGCGCCAGCGACTGCCCGGAGATCGTCCAAAGCCGGCAAGACTTGCTCGGGCCGGAGAGCCGATGGAAGCTCTCCCAGCATCGTCATCACGAAGGTTGTCGAGTTGGCACGGTTGAGCGAACCGTGTGTACTGTCGGCACCTCCGATAAAGAAGTCGAACATCTTCGAGCCATGGGCATACCCGTCCCGAAAGCATACCAGCACGTCGGGCGTACACTGCACCAATCCGTTGAAGGCAAGCCATAGGCGATGTAGGGGGTCAGGGAATACGTGTGTGGCGGTGGCGTCGAACAGGGCAGCATCGTCGACCCACCCCTCGGGCGACATACGTCCCTGTTCTGAAAGGCCCTCCAAAATAGGCGCCAGTTGCAACGGATCGCCGCTTTGAATCTCATAGCGGTACCGGTCGCCTTCCTTGGCAACACGGGCAAACCCCTCGGCGTCACGCACCACAATCTGTGTGCCCTGCGCATAGGCGACCAGTTCGACGCCGGGGTGCGTGAGGACGGCGTCGGCAACGGCTCGCGGATCGCTCGTTGACACGGCGGCATAGGTAACCAGCCCGTATTCGACAACGACCACGTCTTTCGGGTCATCCAGTTGTTTGGAGGGATCGAAGCCCGCTTCGCGCAGGTGTCGCTTGAGCGAAACCCGCCGGCTGTGGGTGAGATTGTGCCCGTGATCGGCCAAGAGGGTTAGTCTGACGTGGCCTCGGCGACGGTACACGATCTGTTCACAGAGGCGGTCGACGGTCTTGAGGTATTTGACGATGGCGTCACGTCCGCCCCGGGTGCCCAGCCCGGCCGTTCCCACAGTGTAGCCAAAGGCCTGCCCATGTTCGACGCGGCGGAACGCCTCGTTGATGCCGCGCAGCTCGTGCTCGAAGACAGCTTGCGGATCGAGGTAGGCGTTGGCGTCCCACCAGAAGCTGCACCGGTAGGCCAGATTCTTGGCCCACTTGGCGTTGGCCCCACTTAGATAGACCGCGTTGCCGTCGCTGAGTCTGTTGCGTACGGGATCGAAGTACAGAGCTTCGCAGCCGAGACATCGCTCGCTGTCGAACACGAGCGAGAACGCCAGATCGGTCATGCTGGGAAAGCAACTGATCAGTCGGGCCGGAGGATAGAACAGTCGGAAACGTCCCTGTTCGTGCAATTCGCGGACCAGACCGAAGGGCACGCCGTCAAGGGCGATGACCAGGTGCGGGACATTGCCGCCAGGGGCGTCGAGGCGGACGGTTTTGTCTGGTGAGGCGTCGCCGTCCTCGTCGAATCGTAGCTCGACGATGCGCCCGGCTGCGTCGGCTTGCTGCCAGTAGGCCGAGGCCTGGAGCTGGTCCGCGAGCTCGGGGGCGAAGGGGTCGTCACGGGGTGCGATCACGCCGCGCAGTGCGGCCCGCGCTTCGTCTGCCGCGACGGTCCGGTCTTCAGCTACGCTGAGATAGGTAATTTCATATC
>CBFCZG010000103.1:0-12323 GCA_965602375.1 uncultured Phycisphaerae bacterium
CCGAAGCCCTGACCGAAGCCATACAGCGTGAGGCGGCCGTGATGACCACCGATGGCGTGTCCGAACACGAGGTTCAGCGAGTGAAGAACCGAAGGCGTACCGCCTTGGCGGCCGAGGGTGAATCACCCCACTACCGCCTGGGGCAGATAGCCGAGGATATCGATTACCGTGGTCGGGCCCGCACCGTCGAGCAGCGGCTGGCGGCCGTCGATGCCGTTACGGTCGAGGGCATCGGTCAGTATCTGCGTCAGTGGCCGATCACCCACCAGGGCTACTTTGTGAGTGTGGGGCCGCGCGACTGGCCGTCGATATAGATGGCGGCGTGAGACGAGAGGCAACCAAGTGAGTGTCGTCGTGATCGATCAACCTGACCCCATAACACCCGGGGATCCGCCCGCCTGGGTGCGGCCCTTCGGTGTGGTCAGCATCGTCGTGGCGACGGCTACGATCGCGGTCGCGTCATGGTACTTCCACGAGCTGTACAAGCAGTTGCTCAACGCCGAGTTGATCATGATGTGGGGCCAGATGATGGGCGGCCGGCTCGAACCCGGCGATCGGTTGGGGATGAACTGGGACGTGATTGTGCCGACGCTTGTGATGTGGGGCTTGGGCATCGGCTTGAGCATGCTGGTTTTGCTGGCGGCCGGCGGAGCAGCCGTTGCCAAATCGTCGCGGACACGCCCGCTGCATCTGACGGCGGCCGGGCTGACAGTGGCCGCCACGGTCGGCACGTTTGCCGCCATCGCGGTGCTTGTCAGGTATGCCGAGGCCGTCTCGTGGACGCCGGCGTTCTGCGCCGCCGTCGCAGTGGGCCAAAGCTTCTGGGCGTGGGTCAGCATCTTCGTCTTCGCTCCGCGGCGACGTATGCGGGCCCATCGCGGGACGGCAGACTGAGACGGAGCGCGAGGCCGGCGCAACGCTTCGGGGTGTTTCACGTCAACTATTGTGGTACCATGGGTGTATTGTGGGGAGTCCGGCGATGATGCAATGCAGTGACTGTGAGCATTTTGCGCGAGGCCCGCACGGGCAACTGCGGTTCGCCTGCGATCCGTTTTCCAACATCAAGGAGCCCGAGTGCCTGGTGAAGTGGCAGTTGATCAAAATCGACATGATGGTGCGCGCATACCAGGCCACCGTCGAGATCTACAAACGCATGGCGCCGCTTCAAGAAAAGATTTTCCGGCACATGGAGCAGGAGATCGACGACATCGACGAAGCGGAAAGCTGGAAGCGGCCCGACGACGAGGACGACGCGGATCCGTTCGAGGATGAAGACGGCCCGACGGGCGCACAAAGCGGATTCTGATCCGACCGCCTGGACTGCGGCGGGGCGGCTCAACCGTTCCGCGGGAAACAGTCGATAAGGGTAACGGCGGACCGGGACCACGATGGTCCGCATGGAGGTATACCGTGCGCAGACTGCTAAAAGGATGGTGGAAGCTGCTTCTGGTTCTGTCCTTGGGTGGATATGCGATCGGCAGTTCCGGCTGCCTGGCTAACGTTCTACGCACCGTGGCCGGCGAACTGGACCCCGAAGAAGAGCAATCCGACGTCGAGCAGTTCTTCGACAGTCTCAAGAACCTATTCGACTGAGACCACATAGCTATAGCCGTTCCTGCCAGTCCGATCAGGCGAACGCCGACCGATAGGCCCATGGGCACATAGGTGATTGCCCTGACACCGGCATCCAACGCGATGCCGGTTTTCCATGCGCCGGGCGTGTTCACTGGGGCCGACCCGCCCAATCCGCGGGGGCGGGTTGATCGCGTGTTGGCATAATGCTAGCGTGGGGCAGAGGTATACCAAGCTCGTACCGAGGCAGGTGTGGATGTCCAGTCACCCGTGGTACAAAGATGGCCTACGCTTCGAGTGCACGCAGTGCGGGGCGTGCTGCACCGGCGAGCCCGGATACGTGTGGGTCACGCCCGAGGAAATCCGCAAGATCGCCGAGTTTCTGCACAGAGAGGACGGCTGGTTGAGCAAGCGCGAGTTGCGGCGCGTTCGGCTGTCGTACAGTCTGACGGAGCTGCCCAACGGCGACTGCGTGTTTCTGCGGTGGACTGAAGGCAAGGCCACCTGCGCCATCTATCCGGTCCGTCCGTTGCAGTGCCGCACATTTCCCTTCTGGCACCACAATGTCAAGTCGGCCCGGAACTGGGAGCAGCTTGCCCAATGGTGTCCCGGCGTGAACCGAGGACGACTGTACGACTTCGAGCGTGTCGAGCAGCGGCGCAAGGACAGGTGGTGATCGATGGACGCCGAGGCGCGGTTGCCCGTAGAGCAGATCCTGACCGGCGGCGGGGATGCGCTGATCGAGGCGGTATCCGATCTGTACGGGCAGCTCGACGGGCAGGTGTCCGCTGAAGGCCTGCATTGCCGCAACTGCGGGGCCTGTTGTCACTTGCGTCAGTTCGGCCATCGCTTGTACGTGACGACGGTCGAGTTGGCGTATTTCGTGGCTGGGCTGAACTCACCGGTTCGTCGCCCGCAGAGCGGGGTGTGTCCCTACCAGCAGGGCACCTTGTGCGCGGTCCGCTCGCACCGTCCGGCAGGTTGCCGGCTGTTCTTCTGTGAGCCGGCTTCGTCGGATTGGCAGAGTCGCCAATATGAGGCGCTGCGTCCCGGGCTGATCGCCCTGCACGAGCGATTGGGGCTTCCGTACGCATACGTCGAGTGGCTGGCGGCCCTGTCGAGGCTGGCAGGAGCGGGTCGGACGGCACCGGAGACGGTGGCGTTGACACACCGCCGGGCGGGCGAGTAAAATCCGCTCCGGTGTGGGGGACGTGGGACAAGACTGGCGGAATAAATCGGCAGGGCGAAGATATGTGGCGTCTTGTGATTCTTGTCGGAGCGGTGTTGGCGGTCGGAGCGATCGGGTGCACGGTAACCATGACTGAGGCTGAGCATCGGCACGCGTACGCACGGCAGTACGACACGGAGAATCGCCAGCTGGTCGAGGATATCGACAGCTTCTGGCTGGCGGATCGCCCCAGCCGTCTCAGCAAGTGGCACGTGCGGTGACGTGATCGGCCGATCCGCACCGATAGGTTGAATCAGACCCTGATTACACCCCTGTACGCGAGGCTGGATGCGGGCAGGGGCTTTTGTTTGTCCGTGGGGGACGCCGGGTACGAATGGTCGGCTTGGTGCGAGACGGGATCGGATGGCTGCTGGGCTATCGCGGGGTCCCGCTGTCTTCGCGATTGATATTCCGATTCGAGATATGGCACATCATGGCCTGGTCGATCGGGGCCGGCATGATGAACCCGCGCTTTGCCGCCCTGGTGGCCACCAAGAGTCTCGACGCGAGCGATGCGATCGTGGCTGCAATCGGCGCTTCCATCGCGTTCGCCAATCTGCTGGCCGTGTTTTGGGGAGGGTGGACGAGACATCGTTCGAAGAAGTTGATGCTCATGGTGCCGGCGTCGATGGCCGCGGTCGTGATTGCCTCGATCTGGGTCACGCCGTCGATGCCCAAGCCCGCGGTGGTGTTCTGTCTTCAAGTAGTGCTCTGCTACATGTGCTTTTCGGCCGTCACGACAACGCGATCGGCCATCTGGCGCGTGAATTACCCGCGCATGTACCGCGCCCAGGTGGCAGCCCGTTTCACCATTTGGAGCATGTCGCTGGCCATTACGGTGGTGTTTCTGGCGGCTTCGTACCTCGACGGAGTCGTGGCGATCGGGCCGCCGCAGAATCGATGGCTCTCGCTGGGTCTGTCGTGGATACCCCGCGCAGGGAGCCCGGATGCCTACGGCGCCGTATATCCATTGGCCATGTTTTTCATGCTTCTGGCGGCGTGGCTCTTCCGCCGAGTTCCCATTCGAGACGAGCGGGATCAGCCCGCGCTGACGGGTATTCCGACCTTCCCTTCCAGCTTCGAGGCCCTCGTGGGCATCACGGGCGACCTGGTGGACCGGTCGGTCCAGCCCCTCAAAGCCGCGTGGGGCGTGCTGCGAGAGAATACCGCCTATCGCAACTACATGTTCTGGCAGTTCGTCAGCGGCTCGGCCACCATGATGATCGAGATCCCGCTGGTGCTCATCCTGGCGGAGCGATTTGAGGTCAACTATGTGCTGGGCGGGACGGCCCTGGTGTTCGTGCCGTCGGCGGCCACCCTGCTGGTCATGCCGTACTGGGCTCGCTGGTTCGATCGGACAAACGTGCTGCGGTTTCGCAGCAAACAGATGTCGGTATGGTGCGTAAGTCGGGGCCTGTTGGCGCTGGGCGTGGCCATTCGCAGTGTGCCTGTAGTGCTGATTGCCGTGGCCCTGGCGGGAATTGGCGGCGGCGGCGGGCGCCTCGCGTGGATGCTGGGGCACATGCAGTTTGCACGCCGTAGGGACGACGCCCTGTATATGGGAATCCACGTTTCCCTGACCGGCCTGCGAGGATGCATCATGCCCTTTGTCGGGGTGTGGCTCTACCGCTACATCGTCGACTGGCACCTCATCTGGCTGACCGGCGTGGTTCACCTGGTGACGGTTATCGCCTTCACGGCCATGGCTCGAACGTGGGAGACGCAGCACGGCAAGACCCCGGCCTCCGCCGCCGCGCCCGCCGGCGACTGACGTCTTGATTTGACCCGCGACTGTGTTTATACGAGCCAGACCGGTTCGGTGGGTCTGCGGCCGCTGGGTCGGCTTGTCCGACAACTCGAAAGATGTCGCCAACCGCAACCAAAGGAGAGGCGCGCCATGTCCAAACGATGCAACGTTGCCTTGATCGGTCAGGGCTTCATGGGACGTACCCACAGCAACGCCTATCTGAACGTCAGTAAGTTCTTCACGAAGCTTCCGGTCGACCCGGTAATGCACACCAGCTTCGGCATGAAGGACGAGAACCCCAAGGTCTTCGCCGAGCGCTGGGGCTGGCGGAACTGGTCGGACGATTGGAGGAAAGTCGTCCGTGACGAGCGGATCGACCTCGTCGACATCGTCACACCCAACTACATGCACATGGCCCCGGCGATGGCCGCCCTGGAGGCAGGCAAACCCGTCGCGTCCGAAAAGCCCATCGCCGGCACGCTCAAGGACGCTCGCGCCATGGTCCAGCAGGCGAAGAAGGCCAAAGCCAAAACCTTCGTCTGGTACAACTATCGCCGCTGCCCAGCCGTCGCCCTGGCCCATCAATTGGTCAAGGCCGGCAAGATCGGGCGGATCTACCACGTACGGGCCGTCTACCTTCAGGACTGGGGCGGGCCCGACACGCCCTTGCTGTGGCGATTTCAAAAGAAGCTGGCCGGCAGCGGCGCCCACGGCGATCTCAACGCGCATATCATCGACATGGCCCGCTTCGTCACGGACGACGAAATCGTCGAGATAACCGGCGCCATCGCCGAGACCTTCATCAAACAGCGAGCCATACCCACAGTCGGTCCGACCGGGCAGATCGCCGGCGGCACCAAAGGCGGCCGTAAGAAGGGACGGGCCGACGTGGACGACTGCGTGCTGTTTTTGGCGCGCTTCAAGGGTGGCGCGGTCGGTTCCTTCGAGGCTACCCGACTGGCCATGGGTAACCAGAACCGAAACGGCATCGAGATCAACGGCGAGAAGGGCTCGTTACACTTCGACTTCGAGGACATGAACCTGCTTCGGTATTACGACGCAACGGCCGATCCGAAGGTGGCCGGCTGGACGCGAATCATGTGCACCTCGGCGGGCAACCATCCCTACGCCGAAGCCTGGTGGCCCGATGCGCACATCATTGGCTACGAGCACACCTTCGTGAACATGGCGGCCGACATCATGCAGGGGCTCGGCGGACGCAAGCCGGTGGTGCCCATACCCGACTTCGAAGACGCCTACCAGACGCAGCGCGTGTTGGAGGCGGCGATGCTGGCGGCGAAGAACCGGTCAGCCGTCAAGTTGAGCGAAGTGAAGTAGGACTTGCTGATATTCGCAAGTATGCGACATAAAAAGGAGACGGCAAGCCCCCGTTGCGTCTTTCGATCTACTGCGATGAGGCGCACACAAGCGCGCGTCAGCTTCGCTGCCGTCATTTCTACAGAAGACTTCTCGGCGAAGAATCAGTCCTCAACGGTTTGGAGCGATCGTTGCGCAGATGCGTCGCACGATCCGGATTGAGGAGGAAGGCGAAATGGTAGAACGTTGACCGCAGTCAGAAGCAGACACGTACTCCGTGACATCGTCTCTGTCCTTAATGCTGTCAACCGCCAGCAGGCGGCGGGCGGAACCTGCCCACCTGCCCCACTCCTACTCCACGGCAAACTGCGTACTTGTCGAAGCACCGGTCAACACGTTGGTTGCCCTGACCGACCACTCGCCGGTCGGGTCGTTGGCCGCGACGGCTGTGGTGATGGTGACCGGCTCGGTGACCACCACGTTGCGCGTCAGCCACGGCGCGTTGGAGCCGTCAGGCTGACGCACCTCGACACGGATCACGCGCCGGCCCGGCGCGTCGCACGACACCTTCAGGCTGACCTGCCCGCCACGTTTGACCTGCTGCGAGGAGACCTCGATGTTCACGGCAGACACGGCCCGCACGGCCGCCAGCAGCGTCGCGTCTCCGGCCGGCAGATCGACCTCCATCGCCGATCGCCCATCTTCGAGCGTGACCATGTCAACCGGCTTGCGGCCTCGAACGTTGAAGAACTTGACCGGCGCGCCGACTCCCACCGGGATGCGGACGCGCTCGACGGGCTTGCCGCCTGACTCGTCAGGCAGGTATTGGATTACCCCGTCCGGCCCGACGACTTCCTTGGTGCCGATGGGCGGGCGAAGGATGCCCACCATCTGCGTGTCGTCGAGAGCGAAGCGGATGATCTCCAAGCCGGTCAAATCCGCACCGGTGGCGCTCTGTACGGTGACCGGAGGATCGACGCCTGCCTGGCGAATCAACGTGCCGATCTGCTCGGCATTTGTGGTCGGGTCGAGGGCCTGGTAGCCGGTCGGCACGACGGGCGCTTCGTGTTTGGCCAGATCCAGGTCGTAAACGCCGACCGGGTCGGGCCAGCCGAGGACAACGCCGCCGGCTTGCACCATTGCGTCGATCTGCTGCTTCTCTTTCGCCGACAGCGCGACGCTGCGCGGCATGATCAGCGCCCGGAACTTACTCTTGGTCAGCTCGCCCTGTTCGATCTGCTGCGAGGCGACGAATTTGGGCTGATAGCCCAATTCCTGGAGCGCCTTCCACCACTGATCGACAGCCTGCGTGTAGGCATCCATGCTTTCGGTCGTGATCCACGCAGCCTGCATGGACGGGATCGAGTAGTGCACCGCGATCGGGTCGAGCAGCCGGTCGGCTTCGAACACGAGCCGTCCCGCGCCGCCCTGCATCTCGGCCAGCACCGCGCCGAGGTCCTTGCCGGCCTGACACAGGCTCAGGTCGGGGTTCTGAATCGCCACCCACCAGAACACGATCGCGCCGGCGTTGCCGTGGAACAGCCGGTCCCACAGCAGGTGACGCGCCCGCTCGGCGCTCACGCCGTAACCGGTCGCGGCCGTGATGTACGGTTTGCGGGGGGCGAAGTGCAGGTGCATCTCGTCCTGGTGGCTGTAGGTGTAGCTGCTGAGCCACTCGAAGGCCGGCATGAGCTTGTACCAGTCCTGACCGTCGTGCGGTGTGGGGATCTGCGTACCGCTGGTGCCCATCAGCACGTCGGGATGGTCTTCCTTCCGGAGGATGTCGAGGTAGAAGAGATAGATGTCGAGCCACTCGTCATCCATGAAGCTTCGGTGCTCGGCCCACGGGGCGAAGTTGCCGTGAGCCTTCGCCTCGTCCGAGGTCATGGGCATGACGACCTCCCACGACTCGAAGCTGGTCCCCCATCGCTGGTTTAGCCCGGCCAGATCGCCGTCGTACTTGCCCTGAAGGTGTTTCCTGAACTTACTTAGAGTGGCCGGCGCGAAGCACAGATCCAACTCGGCGCGGTAGCTGGTGACCGAATCCTCCTCGCCGATGCAATACGCCAGCGGCCGTAGCTTCGCCAGCCGGGCCGTCCGCTCGCGCAGGAGCTTGGCCTCCGACGCACGGACCTCCGGATCGCTGATGCACATGAACCGGTGAAGATACTTCTTGTCCTTGGTCAGCTCGTAGTTCTGCTTTTGCTCGGCAAACCTGTCGGGATTGATCTGCAAGAGCTGGCGCTGCACGCCGTGCGGCACGATTCGCATCCCGTTGACCAGTCTTTCTCGCATCAAGGCGTCGTTGCGCCACCCGGGATCGAGCGTGGCTGTGCAGCCCCATTGCCGCATCTGCTCGTAGATCAAAGGTCGCTGCCAGGGCAAACGGTCGTTGGGCCACATGATGATCTCGTAGTCGTTCCACACGGCCTTGGGCGGGGTCAACACCACGTCGGCGGTTTTGGTCACCACGGTGCGGTCGGCGTTGACGGCCTGCGCGACTACCTGCGCCGCCCACGTGCCTATGCGCCCGCTGGGCAGTGTGACCTTGCCCTGGTCGGGCGTGGCCTGCTCGATGATCCGTCCGTAGGTGTCGCGGAGCTGAACCCGGCCGAGCTGCCACCCAGCCGACTCGCCGGCGAGGGATACTTTTACGTTGATAGGCTCACCCGCCTTGACCGTGTCGGCCGTTTCGACCGTCAGCGGGTTGACGCTCTCGGCTCGGGCCTGACGTATGAACTCATCGGGCAGGACAACCGGCACCTCGCGGCCCGCGGCCCACAGCATGCATCGCGCGACCAGCGCGTAGCCCACCTCCCAGTAGGCGTAGCCGACCGGCGGCGGGCTGCCGCCGGCCTGCTCGACCCACGGCGTCATGTCGAACGCGCGGTAACTGACAGTGACCACGCGCCCCTTGCCGAACGCCTTGACGGCGACTATCGGGTCGCCGCCGGCCGACTCGACCAGCACCGTCGCCTCGGGTGCAACCTTGTACTGCTGGTAGGCCATCGCCTCGAAAGGCAACAGATCCAGCGGGAGGTCCTTGACGATGTAATGGTCGGGCTGGGTGGCTTTCCACGCCTGCCCGGTGACGCCCCCAGTTTCCGGGAACTGCATGTAGCCGCTGGGCGACTGCATGGTGTCAGTCTGGCAGTGCGTCAGCGCGCTGATCGACCAAAGGTCTGAAGCATCGAACTGTTCGTCGCCGGAGAACGGGCGGACCAACACGAGGCCCGCGCCGTTCTTTACGCGCTCAAGGAGCCCTTCTCTGGCGGCCTGGGGAAACCATTTCCACCCGACCGGCATAGAGATCAGATAGACGTCGTACTGGTTGGGCCCGGCCAGCTCCATCGTCAGATACTTCTGCACGAGCTTGAAGTCGAAGCGGTGCCCGCGCTGGCCGTAGTGGTCGCCGAAACCCCAGGTATTCTGACCCCAATTGCGGTCCCAACTGACCGTGCCGAACTCGGCGTCGAGTCGCTCTCCGAGCTCGACGGTCTCGCGCCCGTAAGCCACGCTGGGAATGGTGAAGACCTTCAGCGGGCCGCCAGGCAGCGGCTTGAGCTTCCAGGCGGCCGGTGTGGCGACCTGGTAGGTATACGGAGCGTCCTTGCGCTGCTCGGGCGGCAGGTAGTCCACTTTCTGCGCCTCGAGCGGGCCGAGCGCGATGTTGTCAATGTAGATCGTCGTGCCGGCCGGAGGGTCGGTCAGGAAGATGCACAGCAGCGTAACGTTCTTAGGGTTGATGCTGCGGGCAATGTCCTCCATCGGGATCTGGACGAGCGTGCGACGCTCGCCCAGTTGCGCCGTGTAGCCGAACCGACTGCGGTGATCGACGGACTTGTCGTCGTCGATGCGGACCGACAACGCCAGCGGATTGATCGAGTAGGCCTCGAACTTCAGCGCCTCATGCGCACTCCAGTCGCGAGGGACCTGGCTGGTGGCGATGCCGGGCCAGCGGCTGCCCTCACCGGTGAAGACAATCTTGAGGGCCTTGTTGGCGGCGGTCACTTCGGGTGCGGCCAGCGAGAGACGGCGCGCGGTGTCGCGCTCGGCGTCGGGTCCAAAGGCGGACAGTTGCCCATCCTCCTCGAAATCGAAGAGCACCTTGTCGGTCGAGGCGCCTTCACTTGCCATCGCTACCTCCATCGCCGCCAACACCGGCAGCAGCCACAAGCAGCGCAACAGGTTTCCATGACGGTTCGTCTGCATCGATTTCATGGGGAGATCTCCTTACCGGCCAATGAGCAAATGCTAACTGCGTTGGCACGCGGACGCCAGGGCCGTGACCCCATCCTGTAGGGTCTGGCTGGAATCAGGCCCCGGCGGTAGTTACGCTGTGGGTGCGGGCCGGTGCGTCGGGAAGACCGCGCGAGCCAGGCCAAAGGAGTAAGATGACATGAATCTGGTTCTGATCGTCCTCGATAGTCTCAGACAGGACCATGTAGCCTGTTACGGCAAGCCGCCGTGGTATGACAGCCCGATTCAGACGCCCAACCTGGACGCGTTCGCGGGCGAGGCGGTTAAGTTCGACAATGCGTATCCGGAGGCCTTGCCGACCATCCCGGTGCGGACGGCGCTGGTGACCGGCCAGCGGACCCTGCAGGGACGTCCCTGGCAGCCGCTCACGCCCGAGGACGTGACGGCAGCGGAGATCTTCGCCGAACTGGGCTACGTCAACGCGATGATCACCGACGTGTATCACCTGGCCAAACCGGGCATGAACTTCGCCCGCGGCTTCCACAGCTTCAAGTTCATTCGTGGTCAGGAGAGCGACGCCTTTGAGACCACCCCACACGGGCGAAACGTGGACGATTTCATCCACCCAGCCATGAAGGGCACGACTAAGGAGGTCGTGGTCGATCAGTATCTGCGTAACGTGGCTGCATGGAAGAGTGACGAAGACTGCTTCCCGGCCCAGGTGTTCAAGGAGGCGGCGCGCTTCGTGGAGGGTGTCGGCGACAGGCCGTTCTTCATGTGGGTCGACAGCTTCGATCCGCACGAGCCGTGGTATCCGCTGCCGCCGTTCGACAAGCTGTACGTCGACCCACACTACAAGGGCCCGCATCTGATCGACGCGCTGTACTCGACGGTGGATTACATGTCGGCCGAGGAACTGGCGTTCATACGCGCGATGTACGCCGGTGAGGCCACGATGACCGACAAGTGGTTAGGGTTCTTCATCGACGCGCTGCGCGCCAGGAAGCTGTTGGACAACACGCTTGTGCTGGTGCTGGCCGATCACGGCCACCCCTTGGGCGACCACCGCAAGATCATGAAGCATCCGGACAATCTCTACGGCGAACTGCTTCGCATTCCCTTCCTGCTTCGCCTGCCCGGCGCCGAGCACGCCGGCAAGCAACTCGACGCCCTCGCACAGACCGACGACGTGCTGCCGACCTTTCTAGACTACATCGGCTGCGGGCCCGAAGCGGTGGCCATGCACGGCAAGAGTCTGCGGCCGCTGGTGGAGGGGCGGGCCGAGTCGGTTCGAGACTGGGTGGTCACCGGCTACCATCAGTCGCCTTACCGGTGCGTGCGTGATAGGCAGTGGAGCTATTTCTATCGCCCGGAAGGCTCTGAGTTATACAATCTGGCGAACGACCCGACCGAGCAGTGCAACGTCATCGGTCAACACGCCGACGTCGCCGAGCGAATGCATCGCAGGATGGGCGTATTCAGCTTCACCAAACAGGGCAAGGCGCCCGGTAAGAACGTCCAGGAACGGTATGAGTGGTCGGGCACGCCGGTGGCGTTGGATCGCAACCCGGCTGTCGCACGCCGATGAACGTGAGTCAGCGGAGCAAGTTGTATGCGCCGAGTACGCAGCGACAGATTGGGCCTCATGGCCGGCGTGGCGATGGCGGCCTTTGGCGGGTGCGGGCCGGCCGTGCTCAGCGTCAGCGATACCATAGGCTCGCCGGGCGGGCCAGTCCGGCTTACAGCCTTCGTGTACCGCGACACGATCCACGGCGTGGGAGAAGAGGTCGAGGACGTCTCGGTCCGATTCCGTTTGGACGGCGAGCCCGTCGGCTCGGCGCGGACCGACGACGACGGATGGGCGTCGGTGCAATGGACGCTGCCGGTCGGGGGCGCCTCACGCTTCGAAGCCACGGCGACCGTCGACGGGCGCACGATCCGGGCGGGCGGCGCGGTTTACACCTGGGACAAGGACCGCATCATTATGGCTGTGGATGTGGATGGAACGCTCGCCGAGACGGACTACGACGACCTGATTCTGGGTCGGCGCGACGTCGAGTCACAGCCGCTGCCGCATGCCCAGCAGACGCTTGAGAAGCTGTCTGCGGACTTCCAAGTCCTCTATCTGACCGCCCGGCCGCATTACTACGTCGAAAAGACGAGGCGATGGCTGAAAGACTGTGGTTTCCCTAGCGGGCCCGTTATCACCGCGCCGCGGCTTCGCGACACCATCCGACACGCAAGGTTCAAGCGCCGCAT
>CBFCZG010000104.1:0-12185 GCA_965602375.1 uncultured Phycisphaerae bacterium
TCCTGGCGCCCGGCCGCCTGCAATCGCAAGCCGCCGTCGGGCAGGTGCTCGGCCTTCGGTTGCTGCACCGGTCGCGGTGCCCACTTCTGGAAGTCGACGTGGATCTCAGCCATAGTGCTGCCCGTTTCCTCCCGCGCCGTCGGGGTCAGCGGTTGTCGCCGTCGAGCAGACCGCCCAACCCGCCGAGGATCGAGCCCTCGCCGGTGCGTTTGCCGCCCTGCTTGGGTGCGGCGGCGTAGATGCGGTCGGCCAGTCGTGAGAAGGGCAACGACTGAAGCCACACCTGTCCCGGTCCGGTCAACTGGGCAAAGAACAGCCCTTCGCCGCCAAAAAACGTGTTGCGAATCCCGCCTACGAACTGAATGTCGTAGTCGACCGACGGCTGGAGCGCCACCAGGCACCCGGTATCGACTTTGAGTTGCTCGCCTGCACCCAGACTGCGTCGCATCAACGTGCCACCGGCATGGACGAACGCCACCCCATCGCCTTCCAGGCGTTGGAGGATGAAGCCCTCGCCGCCAAAAAGGCCCGTCCCGATGCGCTTGGTGAAGGCAATGCCCACACTGATGCCGCGTGCCGCGCACAGAAACGCGTCCTTTTGACAGAGCAGCTCGCCCCCGAGCTGGTCGAGCGCCAGCGGCGCGATCTTGCCCGGGTAGGGTGCCCCGAACGCCACGCGAGCCTCTGCGTTGCCGGCGGCGGTGAACGTGGTCATAAACAGCGACTCGCCGGTCAGCAGGCGTTTGCCCGCCGACACCAGCTTGCCGAAGATGCCGCCATCGGTGCCGCTGGCGTCACCGAAGACCGCCTGCATCTGGATGTTCTGAGACATGTACATCATGGCGCCGGCCTCGGCGACCACCGTTTCACCCGGATCGAGTGTGATCTCGACGAACTGCATGTCGTCGCCGTGGATCTGGTAGTCGATCTCGTCGGCCACACGCGGTTTGGACGGAACCGAAGGAAGCTCCGCTTGCCGGTCCTGGGCCAGGGCGGGCACGGCGTGGGGGGGGGTCCAGTCGCTGAGGCCCGGACCGTACACCAGGGTTTTGGTGCCCTGCTGTGCGGCGAGTGTCCCGGCGAGTTGCTCGACCGTCATCGGGCCGACAGCCTGTCCGTCCTTAGCGTAATACCAACCGGATGTATCGGGCATGGTTTACTCCTCCTGAGCGAAGCCACTGATCTCCGTAAGAACCGCGGCTGATGTCGCCGCGTCTGTGCGGGCATTCTGGTTCGGGCCGGGGCGCATGGCAAGCCGTCCGTCGATTCAATGGATGGCGGACCCGCAGCGCTACTTCATGACCGATCGAATGTAGGCGTCGGCCTCCGGCGGGACGGTTCCCCCGTCGTGGTAGCCCGGCCAGATCTGATAGTCGTGCGGTGGTTGGTCGGGAAAGCTCAAGCGCTCGGACAGCATCCTTCCGGCCACTCGCCCCATCTCGGCGGGATTGACCAGGAACTCCGAGACCAGCCTACCTTGCCCGCCGCAGGCGATCACGGCTACGTCTGCCGGGACGTTGCGCCCCATGTTCCGCAGCGTGGCGCACAATTGACTGCCGGCATCCTCGTCGAAGCAGACGACCCCATCACAGGCCTCCGGCCCTTCCAGATGCGCGCGAACGGCGTCAACCTGTTCAAAGTAAGGTGCGACGACGATGCGGTCCTCGGGCACATCAAGTCCGGCCTCGCTATGGGCCCGTTCGAAGCCCATCCGTTGGGCGAAGGTGTCGGCTTCTTCGTATCCGGCACCACGCCGCACACCGAGATAGCACAGACGGCGACGAGCGGCGACCAGCAGGGCGCGCGTCGCCAGGTAGGCGGACCTCATGGCCGCAACGGTTACCGAATCCACCCGTAGACTCATGGGGCGGTAGTCGACGGCGACGAGGGCCCGCGCGAGCCGGGCCAGTTCTTCAAGGTAAGGCGCGCTCATGATGCCCAATGTGGCAAATGCTTCGGCCTGGACGTCGCGCACCTGTTGCAGGTCAGGACCGTGTGCAGCCTGCTCTGTGCGTCTTAGGAGATGAACGTCGTGCCCTTGCTTCTGCAGCTCCTCGATCAGCGCCCGGCCCACTTTGGTGTAGAAACGACCTTCCTCGCTGGGCAGCTCGTAGGAGAGCAACGCCACCTTCCTGATATGCCGGTCGGCCACAAACGTGCCGCTGCCGGGCACCTGCCTGACGTAGCCCTGCCGGGCCAATTCGTTCAGCACGCGTTCGGCTGTGGCCCGGGCCACGCCGAAGCGTTCCGCCAGGGCCGTCACCCCTGGCACGCGCGAGCCCGGCTGAAGGCCGGCGATCTCCTGCAACAGGGCGTGTTGAATCCGGACGTACTTGGGCTGACCTTGAGACTTAGCCATATGGATCGACCTTGGCTCCCACTGCCTGCCTGCGACCCTTACCTAGGATGCACGGGATCGACGCTGGTGGCAAGTCCAAAGTTGCGCCTAGGGGCACAGATTTGCAGCCGGCTGGTCTGCCGGGGCTTCGCCAAGGCCTGCCCCCGGCGCGCCGAAATGCGTTTACAGACGGCCCCTATGGTGGTAACGTCTGAGCCGGCCGAGACTTGGGGCCAGGTCGGACCGAGGCGAGACAATGGGGGCTGGAGAGCTGGCCGATGCGATCAGAGTTGCTTGCGGGCGGGCGGTCGTTCTGGGTGATTGTGGGGTGCTGGATCGGGCTGCTGGTTGGCTGCGGGCAGGACGAGTTCGGCATGCAGGTGGAGATTCCGGATCAGGATCGCATGGCCGTGACCCATCCTGTCCGGGAAGGGCTGACAATTCGTCTGCCGGATGCTCCGTTCAACGTCCACTCGCGCCGATCGGCGCAGACCCCCGGAGCCACCGGTGAGGCGCGAGGTGGTTCGGACGCCGGCGCCGACGGCAAGGCCGTTTGTCAGGCACAGGCCGGCGAGGGCGGATCGGCATGGGGAGAGTTCCAGCTCGGCCATGCGCTGCGGAACGCCGGTGCTGCGGGCGTACGAATGAGGGTCATGCTTGACCTGGACTATTCGGTCAAAGCGTCGGCCGCGCCAGCCGACGCAAAGGACACTCTGGCGAGCCTGACGCTGAAGATCTTTCTCAAGGACACTCAAGGCAAAGTATTGCATTACGAAGTGCTGGATTCGCTCAGCAGCGATGAGGCGACCGGGGAGCAGTCGGGTCGGCAGCAGGTAGCGTTTGAGGCTGTTCTGCTGCCCGATGCGGCGTATGACCTCGTTTTGGCCGGACGCGCTTCAGCGACGAGCGAACTGGGCAGTGAGGCAGCCGCCGGCATCGAGGTTCGACAACTTCGAGCCGAGCTGCGGTTTGCGCCGGCCACGGAGAAGGCCAAAGTCGAAGGCAAAGGCACGTAGCGGCCATGGGCGCACCGGTCGGGCTGTTTGGGGGCACGTTTAACCCTGTCCACATCGGGCATCTGATCGTCGCGCGAGCGGTGTTCGAGCATCTGAAGCTCGAGCGCATGGTGTTGATCCCCTCAGCCAATCCGCCGCACAAGGGCCCGGAAGGGGTGGTCGACGCGGAAGATCGGCTGGCCATGCTTCGGTTGGCGGTCGCCGACGAGCGGGGCTTCGACGTAAGCAGTTGCGAGATCGAGCGCCCGGGGCCGAGCTACACGATCGACACTATCATCACGTTCCGCCAGGAACTGGGCGACAGGGCCGAACTGCACTGGCTTATCGGGGCCGACTCGCTCTCGGAACTGGCAAGCTGGCACCGCGTGGATGAGCTGGTGGGCATGTGTCGGATCGTCACCGCGGCCCGGCCCGGCTGGGAGTCACCCGACCTGTCCGCTCTGATTGAACGTGTGGGCGAACGCGAGGTCCGGCGCCTGCGCGAGGGTATTTTGCCCACCCCGAAGATCGACATTTCCGCCAGCGAGATTCGGCGGCGCGTTCGAGGGGGTCGAAGCGTCCGGTGGCTGTTGCCGGGGGCGGTGGCGCAGTACATCGATCGTCGCGGGCTGTACGCCGACTGATTGGCGCGTCGTCGTCGCGCTGTGGTTGTTCTTGTGTCGACCGGTGACGTGACTGACCAGCCTGGTGATGGCAGTTACTCGACCGGCTCGACGGCGGCGACTCGCACAAGTTCCTGGAAGTCGTGAAGCTCAAACTGGCCGGGTTCGCGGGTGAGAGCAGCCGCTGTGGCGACCGCGAGGGCCACGCGATAGCTCTCACGGACGTCCTTGCCCTTCCTCTGGGCGGCGACGAACCCGGCGAGCATGGCGTCGCCGCACCCGACGGTGTTGACGATGCGGCTGCGATCGACGGGAACCTGACCGATCATCGCCGAGCCATCGACGAAGGCGTATCCGCCGGCCTCGCCGCGACTGACCAGTACGCCGCGTATGTGCTTGGAGAGCTGCCGGCCGGACGCGAGGATCTGTTCGTCGCTTTCCACCGGGTGGCCAACCATCTCGGCCAGTTCGGCCACGTTGGGCTTGGTCAACCACAAGGGCAACTCACCTGCCGCCCGCAGTGCCGGGCCCGAGCTGTCCACCGCCACCTTCGCCTCGGCGCGCAGGCACACGTGCAGCAGATCGACTAAATCGGACGGCTCGACGCCCGGAGGCATCGACCCCGAGAAGATCACCAGTGACGTGGGCTTACACATCACGTGGAGCTTCCTCTTGAGTCGGTTCAGATCGGATGCGGTTACGGAAAAGCCGACATCGCGAATATGCGTCTCCTGGCGGGCTGCCGGGTCGACGATGGTGACGTTCTCGCGCGTGGCACCATCGACCGCGAGCAATTGTCCCTGCGTATGGTCGGACCCGATCGACGTCTCGAACAGCTCGAGTTCATTTCGCCCGACGAATCCGGTTACCACGCTGGCGACGGCCATTGTGTCTAGGGCCCGGGATACGTTGATCGCTTTTCCGGCAGGCCGACGCGACACTTGGCGACCACGCTGATGGCGACCAAGGGCGAAATCGGGCACCTCCAGGATCCGGTCGATCGCCGGGTTCAGGCAGACGGTGATGATCTGATCGAAACTGGACATAGTCGCAGCGCCGCGCCGCAGAGGATGACCCCGTCTCAACGAGGCGATGATACCTGAAAACGCGTCTGAAAGCAGCGTCAGGAGGGTGTCGTGCCGGTGGCCTTTACCCGAGAGGCCGGTTGGACTTGGCGGCCGACGGTTGTGAGGGGACGGCCCAGACCGTATCATAAAGGGTTCTGGAGGTGCGGACTTCATGGTCGACGCCCGCGTCGCGCAGGATCGCGCGGCCGACATCCTGACGAAGTATCGTCAGCTCATCGAGCCGGCGCTGGAGCACTATCTTCAGGCGCCTGCCGACGTTCCGGGGCAACTCGCCGAGGCCATGCGTTACAGCGTGATGTCCGGGGGCAAGCGTTTGCGCCCAGCGCTGGTGCTGGCGGCCTGCGAGCTGTGCGGCGGCTCGGCGGAGCAGGCGCTGCCGGGGGCGGTGGCGGTCGAGTGCGTTCACGCTTTCTCGTTGGTCCACGACGATCTGCCAGCCTTGGACGACGATGATTTGCGGCGCGGTCGGGCCACGGTGCACAAGGTGTACGGAGAAGCGATGGCCCTACTGGCCGGGGATGCCCTGCTGACACGGGCGTTTGAGATTCTCACGGAACATGTGGAGGCGGCTGACGTGTCGTCGCGGCTGTGTGGGGAGTTGGCGGCGGCGGTGGGTTGGCAGGGCATGATCGCGGGGCAGGTAGCGGATTGGGAGGGTCAAAACCGCTCACCCGACCGGGAGTTGGTCGACTATATTCACCGATACAAGACAGGGCAGCTGATACGCTGTGCCTGTCGGATGGGAGCGCTGTCGGCCGGGGCCGATGCCCGCTCGTTGGCGGCGGTGAGCCGCTTCGGCGAGCACCTGGGACTGGCGTTCCAGATCACCGATGACCTGCTGGACGCCACCGGCAGTGCGGAGCAGGTGGGTAAGCGTACGGGCAAGGATGCCGAGGCGGGTAAACAAACCTATCCCCAGATCGTAGGAATTGATGGCAGCCGCTCGGCGGCGGAGCGGGAGACCGCTTCGGCGGTGGCGGCGCTCGAGCCGATGGGGTCGCGAGCTGAGCCGCTGGCACGTCTGGCCCGGTTTGTGCTCGGTCGGGCGAGCTAACTGGGTCTGGGTGGAAGTCAGGTAATGTCAGGATTGCTGGATCAGATCAAGTCGCCTGCTGACCTCAGGGTCACGCCGGTCGGCCGAATGGGCGAATTAGCCGAGGAGATCCGCCAGCGCATCATCACAACGGTAGGCAAAAACGGCGGGCATCTAGCCAGCAATCTGGGGATTGTGGAGCTGACGCTTGCACTTCACTATTGCTTCGACTTCTCGCAGGACCGGTTGTTATGGGACGTGGGGCATCAGTGCTATCCGCACAAACTGTTAACCGGCCGGGCCGGCCGCTTCGACCGACTCAGGCAGGCCGGCGGGCTGAGCGGTTTTCCCAGCATTTCTGAGAGTCCCTACGATCAGTTCGATGTAGGCCATGCCGGCACGGCCATTGCCACCGCGGTGGGGTTGGCACGGGGCAGCCAACTGACCGGGCAGTCGAGCCGAGTGGTGGCTGTCGTGGGCGATGCCAGCATCGTCAACGGCTTGGCGTTCGAGGGGCTGAATGAGGCCGGCACGCTGAAGCGACAGCTTTTGGTGGTCCTAAACGATAACTCGATGGGTATTGCCCCGACGCGGGGCGGTCTGGCCGAGCACCTGGCAAAGTTTCGCGTGAGCGGTCGCTACGAGGAGGTCAAACGTCGGGCGAAGTCGCTGCTGACTCGCATTCCGGTGTTGGGCAGGGGCGTGTACGACGCGCTGGATCACCTGAAGGAAGGTATCAAGGCGACGGTCTCGCCGCACCAAGTCTTCGAGCAGATGGGGCTGATTTACGTCGGCCCGACCGACGGGCACGACACGGCCCACCTGATCGAACTTTTGCGGCTGTTGCGTCAAGTGGACCATCCGGTGCTGTTGCACGTGCACACGCAGAAGGGGCGTGGCTGCCCCTGGGCGATCGACGACCCGACCACGTTTCACAGCCCCAGTGGGTTCGAAGTGGCCAACGGCAAGGTCAACGTCGGACGAAGTGCGGGCAGGACGTGGACGAAGGCCTTCGGCGAGCACGTCATCGAGTTGGCCCGGCGCGACGAGCGGGTGGTCGCCCTGACGGCGGCCATGCCTGATGGTACGGGCCTGGCAAAGTTTGCCGAGCGGTTTCCGTCGCGTTTCTTCGACTGTGGCATCGCCGAGAGCTGCACGGTCGACGTGGCCGCGGGCCTGGCCAAGACGGGGCTGCGGCCGGTGGTGGCTATGTATTCTACCTTTCTCCAGCGGGCGTTCGATCAGGTGTACCAGGAGGTGGTGTTGCAGAAGCTGCCCGTTGTGTTCTGCATCGATCGGGCCGGACTGGTCGGCGGCGACGGCGCGGTGCATCAGGGCTTTTTGGATATTAGCTACCTGCGATGCTTTCCCCACATGGTGTTGATGGCGCCGGCGGACGAAAGCGAGCTGCGCGGGGCGCTGGACCTGGCGTTGACGCTGTCGGTGCCGTCGGCGATCCGGTATCCACGAGATGTGCTGCCCGAGTGCATCGCCGAGGACGAGCCTATGCGCCTCGGACGGTCGCGCCGCGTGCGGGATGGGTCGGACGCCACAATTGTCGGGTACGGAACGGTCGTGCCTGCGGCGGTTCAGGCGGCCGAGTTGCTGGCGCTGGAGGGGATCGAGGTGGGCGTGATCAACGCTCGTTTTGCGCGTCCCTTGGACGAGGAGATGTTGCGCGGTTTGCTCTCGTCGTCCGAGCCGGTCCTGACGGTTGAAGATCACAGCGTGGCGGGCGGCTTTGGATCGGCGGTGCTGGAGGCGGGGCGGCGTCTGGGGCTGGATCTGGGCAACGTTTTCTGTGCGGGCATGCCGTCGGACCGCTTCGTGGAGTATGGCTCGCGGGCCGGGCAGTTGGCGGAGGTGGGTCTTGACGCGGCGGGTGTGGCCAGTCGCGTTCGGGAGTTGGTCAAGGCGCATAGAGAGGCGGGCAGGGTCGTCGGGGTGCTTCGCTCGAATCGGGTCGGCTCGGGACAGGCAGTGGGATGAAATCATCAGAGCGTTCGGGTTCGCGGCGGGCGAGAGTCGTGCTCGTTGCCGACCCGCGCCGGCAGCACGTTGGGGAGGCCTCCGCGCGTCTGCAAGAGGCGCTGCGCGGCAAAGCAGAGGTTGCGCAGTTGGCGTGGTCCAAGCAAACCGATCGTATCGACGGGAAGGGGGTCGACCTGCTGATCGTTCTGGGAGGTGATGGTACGATTCTATCGGTGGCGCGGGCGCTGGGTGATCAGCAGGTGCCCATAGCGGGCGTGAACATCGGGAAGCTGGGGTTCCTGGCTGAATTCTCGGTCGACGGCCTGATCCGTTGCTTCGATCAGCTGGCGGCCGATGGCTGTCACGTCGGGCGACGCATGATGCTGGACGTGCGCAGTTGCCCCAAGAGTGGACAGGGCGTTGTCAGCCTGGCGGTTAACGATTGTGTGATCCAGGCGGGCCCGCCCTTTCGAATGATCGAGCTGTCGATCGAGGTCGACGGTGAGCACCTCACGGACGTGTCAGGCGACGGTCTCATTGTCTCGACCCCCAGCGGGTCGACGGCCCACAACATGTCGGCGGGCGGTCCGATCGTCGAGGCCGGGGTGGACGCGTTCTGTCTCACGCCGATCTGTGCGCACTCGCTGACGCATCGGCCGGTGGTGGTGGGCGCCGAACATGAGATTGAGGTCGTCGTCAACCATGCCAATAAGGAGACGACGGCTATCGTGGACGGACAATTCAGCACGTCTTTAGCCGGAGGCGATCGGCTGCTCATCCGCCGCGCGAAACAGGCCCTTCTTCTGGTCCGCAATCCAGAGCAGACGCGATGGCATACGCTGGTAACCAAACTGAAGTGGGGGCTGCTGCCGACCGACGAGTGATGCGTCGAACCTGCCGGCCGAGTTTTCGTGATAGAATCGGATGTCGCTGGAGCGACGAGAGGTCGACATGGGCGCGTTCGAGCTGACGACCGACATGCAGCCTCGGGGCGATCAGCCTCAGGCCATCGAGCAGCTGGTCGACGGTTTTGCCTCGGGCAGGCGCTGCCAGACGCTGCTGGGGGTGACCGGCTCGGGCAAGACATTCACCATGGCCCACGTGATTCGGCAGCTCGACAGGCCCACGTTGGTGATCAGCCACAACAAGACTTTGGCAGCCCAGCTCTATGAGGAGTTTCGCGAGCTGTTCGCCCATAATGCGGTGCATTATTTCGTCAGCTATTACGATTACTATCAGCCCGAGGCCTACATTCCTCAGCGCGACATCTACATCGAGAAGGACGCATCGCGGAACGACGATCTCGATCGGCTGCGCCTGGCGACGACCAGTTCGCTGGTTTCGCGCCGCGACGCGATCATTGTCGCCAGCGTCTCGTGCATCTTCGGGCTCGGCTCACCGGAAGACTACAAATCGAGTGTCGTCGAGGTGAAGGTGGGCCAGACCATCGAACGCGATGAACTGCTGCGGCGGCTGGTCGAGCTTCAGTACGCTCGCAACGACGTGGACTTGAAGCGGGGCACGTTTCGGGCGCGGGGCGACTGCGTGGAGCTGCACCCGGCCTATGAGGAGTTCGCCTATCGCTTCGAGATGTGGGGCGATCAGATCGAGAAGATCGAGCTGGTTAACCCGCTGACCTCCGAGACGCTGGCGGCGGAGGATCAGGTGTTCATTTATCCTGCGGTGCACTACGTGATGCCGGAGGATCGCATCGAGCTCGCGGTGTCGTCCATTCGCGCCGAACTGGACGAGCGGCTGGCGGAGTTGAACGGCCAAGGCAAGCTGCTGGAGGCGCAGCGCCTGGCGGCTCGAACGAAATACGACATCGAAATGATCCTCGAGGTGGGATACTGCTCGGGCATCGAGAACTACTCGCGGCATTTGGCCGGCACGCCGCCTGGCGCCAAGCCCTACACGCTGATCGATTACTTCCCCGAGGACTTTCTGCTGATCGTGGACGAATCGCATGCGACGATTCCCCAGATTCGCGCCATGTATGCCGGCGACCGGTCGCGCAAGGAGGTGCTGGTCGAGCACGGTTTTCGCCTGCCGAGTTGTCTGGACAACCGGCCTATGCGTTTCGAGGAGTTCGAGGGCATGTGGAACCAGGTTGTGTTCGTCAGCGCCACGCCGGGCCCCTACGAACTCGATCTGTGTCGCGGCGAGGTCGTCGAGCAGATCATTCGTCCTACCGGTCTGGTCGATCCAAAGATCGACGTCAGGCCGGCGCGAGGGCAGGTGGCCGATCTTCTCGAACAGACCACAAACCGTGTGGCCGCCGGCGAGCGGGTGCTGATCACCACATTGACCAAGCGCCTGGCGGAAGATCTGGCCACGTACATCCAGCAGCGCCAGGTCCGCTGTCGCTATCTACACAGCGAGATTGATACGATCGAACGTGTCGAGATACTGCGGTCGCTGCGCGAGGGCAAGTTCGACGTGCTGGTGGGCGTGAACCTGCTGCGCGAGGGTCTCGACCTACCGGAGGTTTCACTGGTGGCTATTCTCGACGCCGACAAGGAAGGGTTTCTGCGTAGCGAAACGTCGCTGATCCAGACGATCGGTCGGTGTGCTCGCAACGTCAATGCCGAAGTTCTGCTGTACGCCGATACCGTGACCGATTCGATGCAGCGGGCCATTGACGAGACGAACCGCCGTCGCCAGATCCAGATAGCGTACAACAAAGAACACAACATCACGCCGGAGACGATTCGCAAGGCCATCCGGACAGGGTTGGAATCGGAGATCCAGGCCCGCCGCGTCGCGCGCGAAGCGGTTCGCGCCTCGGAAGGTCAGTACACCCAGCAAGAGCTGCTGGCGATGCTGGAGAAGGAAATGCTCGAGGCAGCCGAGGCGCTGGAGTTCGAAAAGGCCGCAGCCATTCGCGACCGGATCAAGCAGCTCAAAGAGCAGCCCGAGCTGGTCGCCATCGGTGGTGAGTCGCTACCGAACGAGACGGACCCAAGCGCCGGCGGCGATCCCGGTCGGCCCGCAAGACGCCGATCGCCCAAGGGCCGCTCGCGCTAGCCCGGCAAGCCGGCCGCCGAGGCCCTTTTCTGGAAAGAACACGAATGAGTCGGCAAGACGTGTCGCACAGGCTTCCGCCCGGGATCGACTCGGATCGGTTCGCATCACTGATCGAGTTGGCTTGCACCGAGGACCTGGCCCAACGGGGGGACATCACGTCGGAGGCGGCCCGGCTGCCGGAAACCCCGCAGCGCTACGCCCTGGCGGCGCGGGACCAGGGCGTGTTCTGCGGCAAGGGCGTGCTCGCCTTTCTGCTGGCGAGGCTTGCGCCAGAAGCGCGACTCGCGAGCGTGATACCAGGTGATGACGGCCTGCCCGTCGAGCCGGGCACGGAGATCGCCGTGATCGAGTGTCCGCCGGCGACCATGTTGGCAGCCGAGCGTATGCTGTTGAACTTTCTTCAGCGTCTAAGCGGGGTTGCAACGCTGACGGCGCGCTACGTGGCGGCCATAGTCGGCACCGGGGCAAAGATCTACGACACTCGCAAGACGGTTCCCGGTTGGCGCGAGCTGGACAAGTACGCCGTGCGCTGTGGCGGCGGCTACAACCATCGTGTGGGATTGTTTGACGCGGTGCTGTTGAAGGACAATCACCTGGCCGGGGTGTCGACCGATCGACTTGCCGAAGTGGTCAGCCAGGTGATCGAACGGGCGCGTCGGTTGCATCCGCCGCCGCAGTTCGTCGAGGTAGAGGTGGACAACCTCGGGCAGTTGGAGGCCTTGCTTCCGGTGAGCGGCATCGACGTGCTGCTGCTGGACAACTTCTCGCCGGACGAGCTGCGCCGGGCCGTGCAGTTGCGCGACAGGGCGGCGCCGGACGGAAGTATTCAACTGGAAGCATCGGGGGGCATCTCGCTGGAGACGGTCGGCGCGATCGCCCGCACCGGCGTCGACAGAATCTCGGTCGGTGGGCTGACCCATTCAGCCGCGGCGCTCGATCTGGCGCTTGACAGGCGCGACTGATCCGCGCGTCCATCGACCGCATCTGCATTCGGGGAACCACACCCGCGTACGCCAAGCCGTTGCAGGTGCGACGTCTTGGCGGCTAGTGGTCCTCGTCGTCAATCAGTTTTCGGATTTGGCTGAGGAGTTCGTCCGGCTCGACGGGCTT
>CBFCZG010000105.1:0-12176 GCA_965602375.1 uncultured Phycisphaerae bacterium
CCCCCTTTCTCTTACCAAGAGAAAGGGGGGAGGCCGCTTCGCCGCGTCAGCAGCATGATCATCGTCTTCGCTTACCACGCAAATTTCGCCCTCGTGCCCTGGGTCGGGGCTGAAATACAACGCGTCTCTGGAGCCCGCGCGCAACAACGCGCCCAGGTGAAAGTCGTTGGCCGCGAACGAGACCCCGACGAATACCCATCGCTGTGCGAAGCGGATCGCCTCGTATGCCTGAGACCACATTAGATTCAGCTTTGGAAAGCGCTCGAATACCTTCGCTGTAATCGGCGGAACGATAACAGGCTCGGGAGATCGTCCACATGCATCGCACCTGCCTTTCTGCATGCCAGGGAAACGCTGCGTCCCGTCTCTGGGTCCATAAGCTGGGGAGTAGGGATAAATATATGGATGATTCGCGCACGCATCATTGGGACACGTCAGCCAATCCAACGAGCCGTGCAACTTCGCAAACACTCCCGCACGGGGCTCACGAACTTCGCGGAACGGGAAATCCAGACGATTAGCTGCGAAGAACGGTGGGCCGATGGTTTGCTCAAGCTGCTTGAGATATGCCGTCTTTTGAGCAAAATACAGATGTCTCTCGATCAACGTGTCGTAGTTCAGCGTCAGTAGAGAGTCTTGCGCGAACAGAGTCTTAGCGAATCGTTTACCGAGTGGATACGGCGCCCATACCTGGTCAATGCTCCGCAGGCGATCTTCGACGTACGTCAGGAGCGCTTGGTAATCACGCTGTAACTCACTTACGGTAAGAGGACTGTCACCCACGGGGACCCCGCGCTCCCAGGCCTGCCCGAGTCCAAAAGCGCGGACGTACAGATCAGTCATGACCTGCTCAACGTCCAGTTCCTCCAAGGGCCCGTATTGCTTCTCAATACGGTCGAGCAGCCCGCGGAGGTCTCGGGACACGCGATCGTAGCGTACTGTGCGTCTTGCGACCCCTGGGCCTGTGCCAGTTTGCTCGAGGAACGGCATTTCTCGCATGAAGAATCGCCGCGCAGTCGGGTAGTCATCATTCAGTGCCCTGCTAAAACCCGCGCCCAGGAAATAGCACACCGCGCCACGCGGTGCCACTTGCCCCAGAAAGTTCCTCCTGAATTGCATATTGCCTGCCATCACGCTCCCTTTCATGGGGTCGCACGCATCCAAGATAACTACCACGCTGCCTCACTGACTCTCTGTGGTGAAGGGCCTCGACCACTGCACTTCATGATCTCTTTGGCAAGGGCATCGTCCTTTTTGACTGCGGAGAGTACCCAGGGCTGAAGATTGTACCCAAACACGTCGTTGATCATCGATACTTCCGAGGCACGGTAGATGACGCCCTTCCCTTCGAGGCCGCGCACGATGCCATCTCCAAGACTGAAGTAAAGTGTCGATGCGTCGCGTGCCAAATACTCAGCTAGACATCCCTTTTCCTGAGAAGGTAGCGCGCGGAGTCTTTTGGGAGCGGTCCGACGAAATCGCCAGTTGCTCCATTTCCGTTGAACCCAAGGGCTGACACCAGCTAACGATATGAAACATGCGTAGACCAGACACGCAACCCCCGCAACGCTTAACCAGCCCCTGTATGGCGCAATAAGTTCCTGATATCCCAGATACGCTCGCCAGCTCTGGGGAAGCCCAACGAGGACGAGGCAGACCAGTGCGAGTCCGATCAAGTATTTCGGATGTATCTTTAACCACTCGAGTAGCGTTTTCGCGGTCTCAGCCATTCGCGAGACCCTCCATGTCTGGCGTAGCCTTCCTCACCGTAACCAGCGCGTCTGTAGGGCAGCGCGCCGCGTATGTCTTCGCAGCAGCGGCGCCGACTAGGTAAGCGCCCGCCAACATCCCGCGAACCGCCCGTTCGCGGAGAGACACTTTTATACTCACCGATGCGCCAAAGAGCAAACAGAAAAAGACGTCACGGGCCTTGTATGTAAGCCCATGGTTGGCTCACAAGAGAAACCTGTTCCTTATTCTCTCATGGCCGCGCCTTCGGCCCCGCTGGGTCCGTGGGCCTTGGGCATGACACCCGGCGTGTACGCAAGCCTGTGTTGTGCTCATGCAAGCAACCTGTTCCTCATCCTCTCATGCCCGCGCCCCCTCGACCCTTCGGGCCCGCGGGGGGCTTGGGCATGGCACCCGAAGACATGCGCGGGCATGTGCGCCGTTTCCTACTCCACCAACTCCCCTTCCAGCACCTCACCTGTCTTGGCGAACGAGTAGGTCTCGCCCGAAACGTCGACCTCGATGTGGTCGCCGTCGGAGAACTCGCCCGCCAAGATCCGCTTGGCCAACGGGTTCTCGACCTGTTGCTGGATCAATCGCTTGAGCGGCCGAGCGCCGTACACGGGGTCGCACCCGTCGCGGGCGAGCTGGTCCTTGGCCGCATCGGTCAGATCGATGGTGATCTGCCGATCCGCCAGCCGCTGCCGCAGGTAGCGAACCTGAATCTCGACGATCCGCCGCAAGTCCTCCTGCGTGAGCCGCTGAAAGATCACCGTCTCGTCGACGCGGTTGAGAAACTCGGGGCGGAAGTGCTTCTTCAGCTCGTCGCGCACCTTCATCTCAATCTCGAGGTCGGCCCCGCCGCTCTCGGAAAGCTGCTGGATGTACTCGCTGCCGATGTTGCTGGTCATCGCCACGATGGTGTTACGGAAGTCCACCGTCCGCCCATGCCCGTCTGTCAAACGCCCCTCGTCCAGCACCTGCAAGAGGACGTTGAACACGTCGGGGTGGGCCTTCTCGATCTCGTCCATCAGGATCACACAGTAGGGTCGACGATGTACCGCCTCGGTCAGCCGCCCGCCCTCTTCATAGCCCACGTAGCCGGGCGGCGCACCGATCAGCCGGGCTACCGAGTGCCGCTCCTGGAACTCGCTCATGTCGATCCGAACAAACGCGGCTTCGTCGTCGAACAGGAACTCCGCCAGGGCCTTGCACAGCTCGGTCTTGCCCACGCCGGTGGGCCCGAGGAACAGGAAGGAGCCGATGGGCCGATTCAGGTCGCCGAGCCCCGCACGGCTGCGGCGCACCGCGTCGCTCACCACGCGCACGCCCTCGTCCTGCCCGACCACGCGCTCGTGCAGACGCTCCTCCATCCGCATGAGCTTTTCCTTCTCGCCCTCGAGCATCCGCGACACAGGAATGCCCGTCCACTTGCTGACCACCTCGGCCACCTGCGTGGCCGTCACCTCCTCGTGCACCAAACCGTTGCCGTTGGTGTGCAGGTCGGCCAGCTTGTGCTCGGCCTGTTCCTGCTGCGTCTGAAGCTCGCGCATTTGGCCATATTGAATCCGCGCCGCGCGTTCCAGGTCGCCCCTCCGCTGGGCGTCTTCCAGCTCGGTCTGTGCCGACGCGACCTGCTCCTTGACCTCCTTGATCCGCCGCAGCGCCCCCACCTCGTTCTCCCATCGTGTGGTCAGCCCGGCGTTCTGCTCGCGCAGATCGGCCAGTTGCCGCTCGACGTTCTCCAGGTGCCGGCGCGAGCCCTCGTCCTTCTCTTTCTTCAGCGCTTCTCGCTCGATTTCGAGCTGCATCATACGGCGACGGATCTCGTCCAGCTCCGACGGCAGAGAGTCGTTTTCGATCCGCACGCGCGATCCGGCTTCGTCGATCAGGTCGATCGCCTTGTCGGGCATGAACCGGTCGGTGATGTACCGATGACTTAGCGTCGCCGCCGCCACCAGCGCCGAGTCCTGAATACGCACGCCATGGTGCGCGTCGTAGCGAGCTTTCAGCCCTCGCAGTATGGCGACGGTTTCCTCGACCGTCGGCTCGTCGACGTACACCGGCTGAAACCGGCGCTCCAGGGCCGCGTCCTTCTCCACGTGCTGGCGATACTCATCCAGCGTCGTGGCGCCGATGCACCGCAGCTCGCCGCGTGCCAGCGCCGGCTTGAGCAGATTGCCCGCGTCGACCGCGCCCTCGGCCCGGCCCGCGCCGACGACCGTGTGCAGCTCGTCAATGAACAGGATGACCTGGCCAGACGAACCGACCACCTCGCGGACGACGGCCTTGAGCCGATCCTCAAACTCGCCGCGATACTTCGCCCCGGCGATCAGCGTACCCATATCCAGCGCCACCACGCGCTTGTCAGCCAGCACCGTCGGCACGTCGCCGTTGACGATGCGCTGCGCCAACCCCTCGACGATGGCCGTCTTGCCCACGCCGGCTTCGCCGATCAGCACCGGGTTGTTCTTCGTCCGACGCGCGAGGACCTGCATGCAGCGGCGAATCTCGTCGTCGCGCCCGATGACCGGATCGAGCTTGCCCCGCCGGGCCATCTCCACCAAATCGCGCCCATAGCGCTCCAGCGCCTGGTACTTGTCTTCCGGGTTCTGGTCGGTCACTCGCTGGCCGCCGCGAACTTCCTTCATCGCCGCTAGTAATGCGTCCTTGGTTATGGCAAAAACCGAGAGCACCTCTTTGGCCGGGCCATCGACCTCGGCCAGCGCCAGCAGCAGATGCTCGGTCGAAAGGTACTCGTCCTTGAGTTGATCGGCCTCGGCCTGCGCCGTTTGCAGCACGGCCTGGAAATCTCTACCGGCGGCCAATTGCCCGCCCTGAGACTGAGGCAGACGCCCAAGCTCGCTGGCGACCACCGACTGAATCTGCCCGACGTCAGCCCCCACCTTCTTGAGAAGCGGAACGACGATGCCCCCGTCAGAATCCCCCAGCAGCGCAGCCAGCACGTGCAGGCCCGTCAGCTCGGGGTGTCCGGCCGACGATGCCCGCTCCTGCGCCGCAGCCAGCGCCTGTTGTGCCTTTACTGTCAGTTTGTCTTGCGTCATAGCAGCTTACCTTCCTGGCCGGGCCATACCCCGGCCACTAGGAAGAGAAGCAACACCCGTACCAGGACCTACCTAAATGTAAGATATTGTTATAAAGGGCCTTACGTGTTTTTGGGATTCCGCGCAAACTGCCAATATGGCAGCTTTCCGGGCATGCCTCAGCGACGCCTGCGGCGATTCGACGGCCTATAGTGCCCTGGGGTACCTGGTGTTTGCACTCATTCCTTGACACGCGTCTGGCCCAGCGGTAAGCAGACCCGCTAACGTTCACCCAGCCCAGGAGGAATGCAGCTATGTATCGCAGAGTTTTGATGTTGTGTCTGTTACCCGTGCTGGCGCTGGCGCTCGGCTGCGGCAAGGGCAAGCCCGAACGTAAGTACTACACGCTAAAGGGCACGGCCGAGCAGATCGACGCGGACACCGGCGAGGTGTCCATGCGGGCGTACATCGAGAAGCAGCAGCAGTGGCGCGTGTACACGGGCCAGGCGACCGATCAGACGGAGGTGATGATCAACGGCCGGCAGGCCAAGTTGGGGGACATCCGCCCTGGCGATGAGGGCGAAGTTGTGGGATTCATCGAGGGAGAAGGTTTCAATAAGAGGCTGGTCGCCACCAAGATCAGCATCACGCGTGAAGAGGAGTTCTCCACGTCGGGCCCCGCGGACGAGCCAAACACCACGCCGTAAACCCCAGGGAGGTGGCAGCTATGGCAAGATCCTGCAAGCTCGGGTTCGTCGGTGCCGGCAACATGGCCGAGGCTACCGCTCGCGGTGTTCTTAGCGCCAAGCTCTTTGGCCCGAAGGAGTTGCTCGCGTCCGACCCGGCCGCCGCCCGTCGCGCCGTGTTTGCCGAGCAACTGGGCATCGAAGCCATCGACAGTAACCGCGACCTGGTCGAGCGATGCGAAACCGTGCTGTTGGCGGTCAAGCCGCAGGTGATGGGCGATGTGTTGGCCGGGCTGGCTGCGCATCTTGCCGCCGACAAGTTGGTCATTTCGATCGCGGCCGGTATTTCGGCCGCATACATCGGTGAGGCGCTCGGTGAGCCGACCAGGCGCATCGTCCGCGTGATGCCCAACACGCCCATGCTCGCGGGCGAGGGCATGTCGGCGCTGGCGGCCGGCGGGGCGGCGACCGACGACGACATGGCATTCGTGCGGCGCATCTTTGAGTCGGCGGGGCAGGCCCTGGTCGTGGATGAATCGCTGATGGACGCAGTGACGGCCGTGTCCGGGTCGGGGCCGGCGTACTTCTTCTACTTCGTCGAAGCCATCGTCACCGGAGGGGTGCGCGCAGGGCTCACCGAAGCCGACGCCACCATTCTTGCCCAGCAGACCATGTTGGGGGCGGCCAAGCTGCTCGCGCAAACCGGCGAGGCGCCGGCCGAGCTGCGCCGCAAGGTGACCTCGCCGGGCGGTACGACCGAGGCAGCCGTCGCCAGTATGGACGCCGCTGAAGTGCCCAAGCGCGTCGTCGCAGCGGCCGATCGCAGCCGACAACTCGGCAAGTAGAGCGCAACGCGACCCACGGGTCTGCTGACATTTGGCGTGACAGACGAGCGCTGGCCGTGCTGGAACTGACTGCCACCAAAGGGGGAACGCTGCTGGGGGTGAAGGTCACCGCCAACGCGAAGCGTACCGCCCTGCTCGGCCTGCACGGCGGATCGCTCAAGATCGCGGTGGCTGCACCGGCTCAGCAGGGCCGTGCAAACCGCGCCCTGGTGAAGTTCGTCGGCGAGCTTCTGGGGGTTGCAGCCGGGCAGATCGAGATCACCCGCGGTCAGTCGAGCACACATAAGACTCTATACATCAGCAACTTAGGCCCACCGCAGGTCAGCCAGCGCGTTCAGGCCTGCCTCGAGCAGCTCTAGGCATGCAGATAGAACGGGCGTGCCCTTTGGTCAGCGACGTCCGTTGCTTCGGCAACTGCGACTTGGCACGGCCGGTCGCCAGGAATAGGATAAAGCACCAAGCTGTTCGTTGCGGGTCGGATGCAAGTTTAGTTGCAGCAGATACTTACGTCAAGCGCGCGACGCGGACGGAGTGGGCCGGCCTCTCGTGCATGGAGGAAGGGACCTGACCTGATGGCCACAGAACCAAAGAATCACACCACGCAAGACGCAGATCCGACGGAAACGGCCGAGTGGCTGGAGTCGCTGGAGGATGTGCTCCAGCGGCAGGGCCCCGACCGCGCCAGCTACCTGCTCAGGGTGCTGGAAGAGAAGGCCTACCGCGAGGGGGCGCGCCTGCCGTTTACAGCCAACACGCCGTACATCAACACCATCCCGGTCGAGCGGCAGCCGCCGTATCCCGGCAGCCGAGAGATCGAGCGCCGCATCAAGAGCATCATCCGCTGGAACGCGATGGCGATGGTCGTGCGGGCCAATCGAGAGGACGCCAGCATCGGCGGGCACATCTCGACATACGCGTCGGCGGCGACGCTGTACGAGGTGGGCTTCAACCACTTTTTCCGCGGTAAGCGGGACGGATTCGCGGGCGACCATGTGTACATTCAGGGGCACGCCGCGCCGGGCATTTACGCGAGGGCGTTCCTGGAGGGTCGGCTGACCACCGAGGACATGGAAAACTTCCGCCGCCAATACCGCAACGGGCGCGCGGGTGGTCTGCCGTCGTATCCGCACCCGTGGTTGATGCCTACGTTCTGGGAGTTCCCGACGGTGTCGATGGGCCTGTCGCCGATCATGGCGATTTATGAGGCACGGTTTGACCGCTACCTCGAAGACCGCGGGATCGAGGACGCCGCCACCTCGCGCGTGTGGTGCTTCACAGGCGACGGTGAGATGGACGAGCCCGAGTCGCTTGGTGCGATCACGCTGGCGTCGCGCGAGGGGTTGGACAACTTGATCTTCGTGGTCAACTGCAACCTCCAGCGTCTGGACGGCCCGGTGCGGGGCAACGGCAAGATCATCCAGGAGCTGGAGGCGGCGTTCCGCGGCGCGGGGTGGAACGCCATCAAGGTCATCTGGGGCAGCGACTGGGACGCGTTGCTGGCGAGAGATGACGACGGGCAGTTGGTCCAGCGGATGAACGAGACGGTGGACGGCTATTACCAGAAGTACAGCGTGGAATCGGGGGCGTACACGCGTGAGCACTTCTTCGGTACGTCACCCGAGCTGCGGAAGCTGGCCGAGTCTTTGACCGATGAGCAGATTCGCAAGATGCGTCGAGGCGGCCACGACGCGGCCAAGGTGTACGCGGCCTACAAGGCGGCGGTCGAGCATCGCGGCTCGCCGACGGTGATCCTGGCCAAGACGATCAAAGGGTACGGCCTGGGCGAAGCGGGTGAGGGCCGCAACGTTACCCATCAGCAAAAGAAGCTCAACGAAGACGAGTTGCGCGAGTTCCGCACGCGGTTCGGCATTCCCATCTCGGACGAAGAGCTGGCCGAAACGCCGTTCTACCGTCCGCCGGACGACAGCCCTGAGATTCGCTATCTGCAGGAGCGGCGCGAGGCGCTGGGCGGCTACATACCCTCGAGGCCGGTGGTGGCCATGCCGCTGAAAGCTCCGTCGTCTGAGACGTTCGAGGAATTCCTCAAGGGCAGCGACGGGCGCGAGGTGTCGACCACGATGGCGTTCGTACGGATGTTCGGCCGCCTGCTTCGCGATCCGTCGATCGGCAAGATACTCGTGCCGATCATTCCGGACGAGGCGCGGACGTTTGGGATGGAGGCGCTGTTCCGGCAGTGCGGTATCTACTCGCACGTAGGGCAGACGTACGAGCCGGTCGACGCGGAGAGCCTGCTGTACTATCGCGAGGCGAAGGACGGGCAGATTCTGGAGGAGGGCATTACCGAGGCGGGTTCGATGGCATCGTTCATCGCCGCCGGGACGGCCTGGGCGACGCACGCCACGAACATGATTCCGTTCTTCATGTTCTACTCGATGTTCGGCTTTCAGCGTGTGGGCGATCTGATCTGGGCGGCCGCCGACTCGCGGGCCAAGGGTTTTATGCTGGGGTGCACGGCGGGTCGAACGACGCTCAACGGCGAGGGACTTCAGCATCAGGACGGGCACAGCCATTTGCTGGCCAGCGCCGTGCCCAACCTGCTGCCGTACGACCCGGCCTATGCATACGAAACCGCGGTGCTCGTGCAGGACGGCATACGGCGGATGTTCGAGTCGCAGGAGGACGTGTTCTATTACCTTACGCTGTATAACGAGAACTACGTCATGCCGCCGATTCCGGAAGGGGCGGCCGAGGGCATCGTTCGCGGCATGTACCGATTCAAGCGTGTCGAGGCCGAAGGCTCGGGTACGCGGGTGCAGCTTCTCGGCAGCGGACCGATTTTGCAGGTCGTGCTGCAAGCCGCCGAAATGCTGGCTGAGAAGTTTGGCGTCTCCAGCGACGTGTGGAGCGTGACCAGTTACGCGCTGCTGCGGCGCGACGCGGTGGCGGCCGACCGCTGGAACATGCTGCATCCAGCCGAACAGCCGCGAGCGTGCTACCTGTCGCAGGTACTCGAGGGTGTCGACGGGCCGTTCGTGGCGGCCAGCGATCACGTCCGCATGGTGCCAGAGCAGATCGTGCGGTGGCTGCCGGGCGAGTCGGTGGTGCTCGGCACCGACGGGTTCGGGCGCAGCTCGTCGCGCTCCGAGTTGAGGCGCTTCTTCGAGGTGGATGCCGAATGCATCGTCGTGGCTGCGCTGACGGCACTGTCGCGCTGCGGGCAGGTCGATCGCGACGCAATCGGCAAGGCAATCGAGCAACTGCGTGTCGACCCGGACAAGGTCGATCCGACGACAGTCTGATCACGAGCAGTGGCGACGGCAAGGCGTTGCGGCCGATGCACAGGCCGATTAAGGTGGCGGGGCGAAGACGGGATCACCCTTCCCGCCGAGCACGGGCCGGAAAACTTCGATCTGGTAAGACCGACCCACGACAGGGTTCCCGGGAGCGGATCGGTATGGCGACCGAATTCAAGATGCCGGAGTTGGGCGAGAACATCGAAGAAGCTGACGTGGTGAAGGTTCTGGTCGCCGAAGGCGACACAATCGAGATCGACCAGACGGTTCTGGAACTGGAGACCGACAAGGCGGCCGTCGAACTGCCCAGCGCGTACGCGGGGCGGGTGGCGAAAGTACACGTGAAGGACGGCGATCGGGTGCCGGTGGGCGCGGTCCTGTTGACGATCGAGGAAGCGCCGAGCGAGGGCGATCAGAAGTCAGAGCCTGCCCAGGCGGAAGCCGCAGAACCTGAGGCCAAAGAGGCCGAAGCCAAGGAGGCGAAGGCCACGAAGCAGAAGGCGGCACCGGTCGAGGCGGCTGCAAAACCGGCCGAGCCTGAAGAGGCAGAGGTCGAAGAGAAGCCCTCGGCCAAAGAACGTCGGCAGGAGGAGAAACCGTCGCGCGGGCCTGCACCGGCGTCGCCGTCAGTGCGGCAGTTGGCGCGGAAGTTGGGCGTCGACCTTCATCAGGTGAGCGGCTCTGGCTCGGGAGGTCGGATCGTCGTTGAGGATGTAGAGCGCCACGTTCGCGAACTGGCGATGGCTGCGACGACCGGACCGATAGCGGCGGCTGGGGCGCCGGCACTGCCCGACTTTGGCCAATGGGGGCCGATCGAACGGCAGCGAATGAGCGGCATCCGGCGCAAGACGGCCGAGAACGTAAGCTTGGCCTGGCGGAACGTTCCGCAGGTGACGCAGTACGAACTGGCCGACATCACGGAGTTGGAGGCGGCTAGGAAGCGATACCGCGACACGCATCCGGACGGCGTGAAGCTTACGGTCACGGCGATGGTACTGAAGGCGGTGGTGGCGGCGCTGAAGGCCTATCCACAGTGCAATGCCAGTGTTGATCCGACCGCGGGCGTGCTGATTCTGAAGCGCTACTATCACATCGGTGTGGCCGTCGATACGGAGCACGGACTGATCGTTCCGGTGATACGTGACGTGGACCGCAAAAGCGTCCTGGAGCTGGCGGCCGAGCTTGACGACGCTGCTGAACGTGCCCGTCAGCGCAAGATCGAGTTGGACCAGCTGCAAGGGGGCACGTTCACCATCACGAACCTGGGCGGGATTGGCGGCACGGCGTTTTCGCCGATCGTGAACTTCCCACAGGTGGCGATTCTAGGGCTGGCCCGATCGCGGCAAGAGCAGGTGATTCGCGACGGCAAGGCGGAGCTTCGCCTCATGCTGCCGTTGTGTCTATCCTACGATCACCGAGCCGTCGACGGGGCCGACGGGGCGAGGTTCCTCGTCAAGCTGGCTGGGGCGCTGTCGGACCCGTTGTCGCTTATACTCGAGGGTTGATTAGCAAACGCAATCCGGGCTGAACGGTGCGGGCGTAGCGTCGTGCCAGCCGGCTATGACGAAAGGTGCGACATGGTAGACGAGGGTTCCGGCCAGACGCAGTTGGCCGTCATCGGCGCCGGTCCGGGCGGATATGCCGCCGCCTTCCACGCGGCTGAACTAGGCATGCAGGTCACGCTGATCAGCCAGGACGCGAAGCCGGGCGGCGTGTGCCTGCTGCGAGGATGCATCCCCAGCAAGTCGCTTCTGCATATCGCCAAATTGATCTATGAGGCGCGCGACGCTGGTGGCTGGGGCGTGCAGTTTGCCGAACCGAAGGTCGATCTCGATGCCCTTCGAGGGTGGAAGGACGGCGTCGTCACCAAGCTCACCGACGGTCTGCTCGAACTATGCAAGCGGCGGAACGTGCGATTCGTCCACGCGCGGGCGCAGTTTGAAGACTCGCATACGCTTCGGTTGCAGGCGGCGTCCGGACCGGCCGAGGGAGCGCCCGAGCGCCTGCGTTTCGAACATGCGATCGTGGCGACCGGTTCGCTGCCGGCCGTCCCCGGCGCGCTGAGTGTGGAAGACCCCCGGGTCATGGATTCGACCGGGGCGCTGGCGCTGGAGGAGATCCCCAAGAGGCTGCTCGTGGTAGGCGGCGGGTACATCGGCTTGGAGATGGGCACGGTCTACGCGGCGCTGGGCAGTGAGGTGACGCTTGTGGAACTGACCGACGGCTTGCTGCCCGGCGTGGACCGCGACTTGGTGAGGGCACTGCGCCCACGTCTGGCCGAGCAGTTCAAGAGTATTCATCTTAGCGCAGAAGTGGAGAAGTTCGAGCCGCAGTCCGAGGGTATCGTAGCGACGTTCAAGGGGCAAGATGTCGAGCCGGTGCAGACGTTCGACCGCGTGCTGATAGCGGTCGGTCGGCGGCCCGCAAGCGACGGTCTGGGGCTGGAGAACACGCAGGTGAAGGTGAGCGAACGCGGGTTCGTGCAGGTCGATCGGCAGATGCGGACGGCCGACCCGGCGATCTGGGCCATCGGCGACGTGGTGGGCGAGCCGATGGTGGCCCATAAGGCGTCGCGCGAGGCGAAGGTGGCGGTCGAGGTCATCGCCGGTAGCAAGAGCG
>CBFCZG010000106.1:0-12139 GCA_965602375.1 uncultured Phycisphaerae bacterium
AGATGAGCACCTTCATCGATCTGGCGGCGTGGCCAACGGCAGATAAGGGCAGATACTGGCAGGTGTTCAACTACCCCTTCGAGTGAGCTGGCGAGGCGGACCGCAACGATGATCTGTAAACCTCTGGCATAGAGCGTCTTACGGCAGGCTGCCCGAACCTGGAACGAATCGCGGCCCTGGAAATCTGCATGGGATCCGGCGTCTAGTACTGTGGGTAAGTTGACTGCTCGGAAACGTGCATGACTGACTCGCATGGTGTGCAGGAGCCCTGGCGAAAGGCCCGTTTCGCCGCCCTTGTTGAGGAGCACTATCGGTCTGTCTACAGGTTCTGTTTCTGGCTGGTCGGCCCGAACCGCAGTGCTGAGGACCTCTGTCAGCAGGTGTTCCTGACAGCCTGGGAGAAGTTCGAGCAGCTTCGCGACGGGACCAGGGCCAAGGGCTGGCTTATGCGGATTGCTCTGAACAGTCTGCGGACGGAAGGTCGGCGAGCCGCGCGACGCGGCGAGATCCACCTCGTTGCGGAGGCAGATCAGACGCCAGCGCACGGCGACGGCGACCCCGCTGGACCGGCGGCTGCGCTGGACCATCGCCGATTGATCTACGAGGCGTTGCAGTCGTTGCCGGAGGAACAACGGGCCGCTGTGGTTCTGCGCGTGATGCAGGACTTGCCTGGGAAAGAGGTCTCCCAGTTGCTCGGCATGTCTGAAGCGAGCGTCTCGCGACGGAAGGATGAGGGCCTCGAGGTGCTCAGAGGCAAATTGCTGCGAAGTGGCGTACTGACCGGGGATGGGTGAAGACATGGACGAGCATAACGCCGACGAGCCACGGGTTTCAGATGAGCAGATCGAGCAGGTCCGCCGTGAGCTGGTTCGCGCCGATCAAGATGTCCAGCCACCAAACGGATGGGATGCGGCGGTCGCGCGGCTATGGCAAGGCGTCGAAGTGATGGGCCACGTTCAGCCGCCCGGCAGATCGGCGCGGCGGCTGGGCTGGACTGCTGGCATAGCGGCGGCCGTTTTGCTGCTGATCGGGCTCGGTCTGCAGGTTCACACACTTAGAAACGAGAACGCGCGTCTGCGCACGGCGATGACCCGGCAAGCGAATGAAGCTGCCCAGGTTTCATCGATGGCCGTCCTGCCGCTACACGAGGCAACGGAGTTCCTGCGAGTATGGAACGAGGTGCAGACGTTCTTCGATGATGCGCCGACCTGGGTGGCTCGCACCGACGGAGGGGTCCGCATGGGGTTGTCGCCGGTGGCGACGGGCGCTGAGACACAAGGCAGGCCCATCGTGGTGCGCGTCTTCCTGGTGTCTGTGGAAGCCGATCGCCACATCGTCGCGGATCTGGCAATGCTGACCGGGCACGCGTGTGCCGTCCGGCTCGGCAGGACGGATGTTGGGACGGTCGAACTCCAGGTCAGCGATGCCCATATCAATGGCGAGGCGGCCGTGCGAGTAGCGGTTCTGGCGCGGGGTGTTGCAGACGCTGCTGCGGATGTAGCTGCTCAGCTGGCCGGAGCGGCACGTCTGCGCCCGGGCAAGCCGGCCGAGCTGGGGGTCATCCGACTGAGCGATGGTCTGTATCGCGTAGAGGTCTCGGCGCTATGGGATTTCGGTGGAAACCAACCGCCCGACTACGCGTCATCGTGATGATTGGCGTGTGCACAAGCCTGGCGACCACCGCGCAGGCGGCTCGTGCGTCTTTCGGCGGCGACGTGCTCCGCGTAGACCCGGCAGGGCTGTCCGGATGGCCGCCTGATGTCGCGGTGCAAAGCGCCTGGCTGGAGGTGGAGGGAAAACTCTTGCCTCTTGAGGTGCAATCAGGATCTCAGCACCTGTCAGGCATCTTTGAGGTTACGATGCCTCCAGTGCGGTTGAGAACCGAAGGGCGCGTGTGGCTCGCCGGTATGCGTGGCGAGGATGGGGATTTCCACACGTCTTTTCCGGCGACGATTCTGCCGGCAGGTGCCTTGTCCTGGGTGCGAGAGGGGCTGAGCCAACGGTCGGTTGGACTGTATGATCCCTCCGGTCGGTTTCGGCGGATCCTGGAACGAGAGCGGATCCCGTACGAGGATGTGAGCACGCGGCATGCGCTGGACTTTTTCAATGGTCAGTTGCTCCTCATTGGGCCTGACGTATTCGCCGCTTGGGACGCAGATTTCTGCGCACGGCTGACAGATCGGGTACTGAGAGGCATGCGACTGCTCCTGCTGGGGCAGAGCGTCGCTTGGGAAGGCCTGGGTTTGCAGTGCGAAGAAGGTCCCCTGAGTACGACTTTCAGGCTCACGGGGGCGATGGTCCCTTGGCGCGATCTCCTTCAGGAGGGAGATCTCGAAGGAGCGACCGCCCGATGGTATATTGACTGTACTGGATCGGCTATCGGCACGAGCTACTGGCGGTGGTGTCCGTGGATCCTCGCGGAAAAGGCGGGTTGCTGGCGAACCGTCGCAGGGCGCCTGGAAGTCGGCCTGGGCGGACTATGGGTGCTGCCGGTGTCGGATGGACGCGAGCTTCGTGATTCCCCGCTGAGCTACACCCTGTGCGTAGCGGCCTTGTTGGACATGATGAGCTTTGATCGGTCCGGGTTACGGGTCGAGGAGGACGTACGATGAGATCGCACCTCTTGCTGTTAGCGATCGGGCTGGCGTTGTGCGCCGAGCTAGCGTTGGCGGAGACGCCGACAAGTCAACCGGCGCCGGTCACCGTCGCGGTCATGACATTCGAGTCCAAAGCACCAGGCAATCCTGAGCTTGGCGCCCAGGTGGCCGATATCGTGACGGCCCGACTGAGTGTTTCAGGGCGTTTCGTGGTGGTCGAGCGGGCGCAACTGGATGAGTTGCTGAAAGAACAGAAACTCGTCCTGCGCGGGCTGACCAACGGCGAGAAGGCGGCCCAGGTGGGCAAGTTGGTCGGGGCGCAATTGATGGTCTTTGGCAGGATCTTCCCCGTCGGCAAGGAGCTGTATGCGGTGCCGAAGATCGTGGGCGTCGAGACCGGCAAGCTGCGGGGCACCGACAGCATTCCCAAGATCGCGCAGACAGATGATCTGAGCGCGCTGATCGATCAAACGTCCATTTTGCTGGCCAAGGCTATCGAGGAACACGCGGACGAGCTGCTTCCCGCAAGACATCGACTTGTAGACCCCCTGGCCGAGCTCGCCAAGAAGCTGAGCGGCAAGAAACTGCCGACCATCGCGGTGGTCGTGCCCGAAGAGCATCGTACTCGTCAGGTTCTGGACCCGGCTGCCGAAACGGAGATCAAACGGGTGCTCGGCCTATGTGGATATCCACTGGTGGATGTAGGGCAGAACGCGCTTGCCGATTGGGCCAAGCGGTACAGGGCCGACAAGGCCAGACCGTGGCCGCAGCAGCTATCCGGCGCCGACATCGTCATTGTCGGTGAGGCGTTCAGCGAGTATGCGGGCCAGTACGAGCAGATCATCACGTGTGTGGGACGACTCGAGGCAAATGCAATTGACCGTGCGACGGGCAGGATCATCGTGGCCGACCAAAGCACGCAGCGCGCTCCCGATCTGGCTGAGGCTCTGGCGGGAAAGACTGCCCTGCAGAAGTGCGGCCACGAAGTGGGGATGAGACTGGCCAGCGCGATCGCACGGCACGCGGGCGCATGGGACCAGTAGTGCAGGTGTAGACGGTGTCATTCAGTGTCTTGGCGCTGTTGCTGAGCAGTGCTCCGATGGGCGCGCCGGCCGATTCGGCGTCGCTTGGGCAGCCGCCTCCTACCATGGCGGTACTGCAATTCGAGGATCGCAGTGAGAGCGATGAATACCTGTGGCTGCGTGGAGGTCTTCAGGACCTGTTTACCCAGGAGATAGCCGCCACCCGCCAGATGCAAGTGGTCGGCACAGGCGAGGCCCAGCAGGTGCTGGCGGAACAGGACTTGGCGGGCGCCGGCCTCACCGCTGCACCAAGGACGCCTGATGCCCACCAACTGGCGAAGGCAAACGTCATACTCAAGGGGCAGTACCGCGTCGAGGGCGACAGGATCCGGATCGACGCCACGCTCAGTGACCCAGTTTCGGACGCGCCGCTTTCCCAGGCCATTGTCGAAGGAGACGTGACAGATTCGTGCCGTCTGGCGGGCAACCTGACGGCCGAGCTGATGGCCAACTGGGGACAACCCCTCGACGCGACAGCGCTGGCGCGATTGCGCGCGATGGCATGTCCTTCCTTCGACCTGCTTCTATGGCTCAATGAGGGCGAGTTGTACGTTCAGGCAGGCGACCTGCCGGAAGCGTGGTACTGCTTCCGTCGCGCCACCAAGGTCGAGCCCGATCTGTGGCGCCCGCGCAACTGGCTAATACAAACGCTCATAGCGCTGGGACAGGTTGACCAAGCCAACCATGAGCTGGAGCAAGCCTTGCCCGTCGTCTTGGCCGAGGCACGCGCCACTTACGACGACTGGGAAGTGGGGAAACTGGATTGGGGGGAACAGCATCCGCGCTGCTACTTTTCCTGTGAGCGCACCGTGGCGACGCTGCTTCGACAGGCAGCTATCATAACGCCCGACGACGACCTTCGGCCACTATGCATGGGGTACTGTCTGTTGGTCGGGGGCGTTCCGCCGCCACACGTCAGGCCTGGCTATTGGTCCCGCCAGCCCATCCAGGCAAGTCGCACGCAAGTCGATAGTGCCCTGGCTCTGGCGACGGAGAGTCTGATGGCCTGGGTGGATAGATGTCGGCTGGAGTTGGCCTTGAAGCAGGAAGATCTGCCCGCCGCGATCAGCCATTGGCAGGCGTGGGACCCTCGCGTTGATTCGGTCGTGTCCACCACTGCCAGTTCCTCGATTACAGGAGAAGATCTCGACCGGCTCCTGGGAGCCACTTATTCGGCGGCCGACGAGCGCCAACGCCTTGCCTCATGGGACGCCGACAAGGTGCGGCAGGCCAGGCAGAACGACTTGTGGCGAGTGCTCGCCCTCGCTCGACGCGGCGGGCCTGAGGTATGCAGCAAGACCTTCAGCACACTGGGCATGCCGATAGTGGAGCTGACCCGGCAGGAGCAGTCGGTAGCCCTTCCGGTCGGCCCTGCTCTGCTGGTCGCGCCGCCTGGTTACGGAATCGAATTCGTTACAGGAGGCGACTTGGTGGTCGATGCCCTGAGCCGTCGAGTCGATTTCCGATTCATGCCGATGCCGCCCGTTGAGCATGCCCCGCCGCTTAGGGTGAGCGACGACGTATCCTACCGCGCCGCACTGCTTCAGCCGGCCTTGGTGGTCGGAGTGAGGGAGGGGGAGTTTGGTGAGGGCACTGAGGCGAACCGTACGGTGACAGTGAGTTGCCAATCGTTATCACGCGCTGGCCACTTGCAGATCCGTCCTGGTTCGACACACAGGACAGTGTACCTGGGTCAACACAAGATTATGGTTGACCGGAGTGCCAAGCGCCTTGACACCACAGAGTTGACTGTCATCCCAGGGAGCTACCGGACAGGTGTCATCGGTGCAACCAAAAGGCCGTACGTGGTGCACGTCGAAAGTGGCCGCGAAACCTGGCTGGACATCCCGGCACTGTTAGGCAGCCGTTACGAATCCCCCGCAACAACGGCGCATCGCTCCGCATCACGCCGTCAGGTATCGACTAGCGCGTTGCCAGACCTCGAGATAATGCCGATCGAGGTGCCGGGTCGGTTCCGGGAGCTGCGGCCCCTGCCAAGCGGGCTGTTCGTATCACTCCGGAAGGCCGGCAAGGAATTCGTGCTCAATGTTTCTCGCGATCTGGTGAACTGGTCTGACGAGGTCAAACTGACTGAGCAGCTGCCGATCTCCGGCTCGCTCAGCCACGTATGCCTCTTGGAGGATCGGGCCGGGCGTTTCGTTCTCACATGGTACGGGGTTGGCGGCGGCGGCCTGGGCTCTGCAGAGCGGATATGGATCGCCACCAGCTCCGATCTGGTGAACTGGCGCCTGGTGGGCGACGCGCCGGGGTTCGATCCGTACAAGATCGCGCAAGCAGCGACGGGTGCCTACGTTATTGTGTACAAGGGCGGCTGGGTGACGTATTCCTATGATCTGATCGAGTGGTCGCGCTCCCGTCATTTGTGCAGCAATCCATTCGGCGAAGCCTCGCCATGGGACGGTGACTCGGGGGACGGCACGTCCACTGACAAGATCCATCTGGTCCAGGACGGCGAGGGAGTTCTCCACGCCTTCATAACCGACAAGCATCACGTTTACCACCCCGACAAGGAGACCGGATCGCTTACACAGCACTTCCTGCATTTGTTCGTGGCCCATTTCTCGACGACAGACGGACGTAACTGGTCGGAATTGGACTATCTGTACTCCGAGAAATTCCGATCACCGTCAGGAGATGGCTTTCCGCGTGCCCCCGTGGTGGGCTTCAACATAGCACGGGCTCCCGATGGCGGCCTGCTCGGGTACCTGCAGACGGATAGGCGAACAGATCCGAACGACATCGTGCGAACCTGCCCGGAGGCAGCGGGTCGATGGCTGGCGGCCTACCGCGACGGTGAATGGTGGACCACCGCCGAACGCCCGACCACCAGGCATCGACTGCCCAGTGTCATGCTCTGCCTGCCGGCGCGCAATGAGACCTGGATGCGGCTTGATGACGGATTCGGAAAGGTCACGTCGCGCACCCTGGACGCGTTCACCGAACCTTTCCATTTGCGGCCCGCCACGCTGGAACAGCCACAGTGGCAGGAACCTGAATCACCCGCCGGTTCGCTCATCATGCTCGCGCAGCCCCGGGGGGCGACGACAAGTCCACTTTGGGCGGCCGTCCGCATGTCGTTGATCTATCATTTCAACCTTCACGACCAAGTGGTCTTGAACGCAGAAGTCGAGCCCACGGCGATCGAACCTACACTCGCCAGTGTTGCGGCCAACACATATTACAGCAGCCACGATTTCGTCCTGTTCCCGCAGTTCCAGGTCCGAGGTAACCGCGCTACGCTTCGCGCCGATATCGTCGCCCCTCGGAGAAACAGGACCCTCGACGCGGTGACATGCGAGTGCACGCTTGACGAACTGCCCGCACAACTGCAGTCCTGGTCCGGGCAGATCCTCTCGGTGCTGGGCGTGACGGCCGGCCCGGCGCCGGCCTCGGAGCAGGCGTCCCTGTTTCGCGATGTGCAATCCATGCAGTTCGTTGCCCAGGCGTTGGGCCAGTACCCCGGAAGTGAGCGTCAGCAGATCTGCCGCGCCTGGTACGATCACGACCCAGACTGCCCATTTCCCTGGCAGGACGTGGCCAATTGGCTGTTGCGTGGTAGTCCCTCGCCCGAAGAGGAAGCCCGAAGAGGTATGGTTCACATCATTGATCGTTCCCAACTCAAACCCGAAATCCAGCAGGAGATTGCGCAATTGCAGCGGCGAGCGGCCTTGTTTGAGTTCATTCCTCCCTACAACTCCTTCATCTACCGCGACGGTTATTACTATTTGCTACGACCCGTTGGTGTCCCAGTTGAACCCACCTCTGCCCAGATGCTGGAAGCGCTGCGCCGCTGCCCGTACGCGCAAGATATACGCACCTTTCTGATCGTAACCACCGGCAAGGCCGGATTGTGGCAAACGGCTGATTCGCTACTTCGCGGAGCCGAAGAGGCAGAGCCTGATGAGTGGCAGTGGAAGAAGCTTCGCGGTCTGCTGCTGGGCTGGCAGGGCCGGTACGACGAGGCCGCCGTCCACTGGGCTACCTGCCCACAGACCCAGCGGGACGGTAAACCCGTCTATGTCACCTTCTATGACGATGTCAATCGCGGCTCGCCGCGGAATCCATCCGGCTGGAAACGCTCAGGCATGCCGGTCGAAGCCATGCGCGGATACGATCTGACGCGAGCCGGTCGTTACGCCCACGCGGCCGACGTCCTGGAGCCGGCCGTACGCAAGTACGGCAGAAAGGTGTCGCCAGGGCTGGACATGATGGTCTGTGCGGCCATGCACTCCATGTGTCAGAGCGGGCAGCCCGAAAGAGCGATCGCCGTCTATCCGCATGATGTGCCTGTCGCGCAGCAAACGGAGTATCGCAGATATCATCTGGCTCGTGCCTACTTCCTGGCGGGCAACCGCGCCAACGCGCGGCGCATCCTCCACGATGTACAATCACTCGGCAACCGGTTCTACGGACGCAGCAAGACCAGTTTTCTTCCGCCGCACATGGAGATCGATCGCTTCCGCCGCCAGCTTCAACATCACCGCTCGTTGTTCGGTCTATAGGAGACGGCTTCGTGAGACGCTCGATGTCCGCAAATACGCAAAAGACGGAGCGTGGCCGTTTACAAGGCAGTTCGTGGGTTCGACTGGTGTTGTACTCGTCCGCCGTGGCAGCGGTCATCGCGGTCGTTGCATATCGGTTTGCCGCCCTGCGTAAGATCGAAAGAGACATGCGGGCGGACGTCATTGTGATCGAGCCAGGACCAAGGCCCTCGGGATGGGATGATCCGGTTGACGAGGCTGTTCATCCCGTGTCGAGTGGCTCACCCGATCAGTGGATCAGACAGAGCCGACCGCGCGTCGCGGCAGCAACGCACGTTGGTGGTGGTCCCGTTGCCGTCTTGCCACTCACATCCCCCGAAAACCAGGCAGTATTGGCCCCCGTAGCGGGCGCCGCGGCGGATGTGGTCGCAACGCGCCTGGCCCAGGACCCGAATTGCGATGTCGTGGACCGCCAGCGTCTCGACGCTTTGCTTGCCGAGCACACGATGACCCTCGCCGGCGTGGTGGACCAACAGACTGCCGTTCGTGTTGGGGAGTTAATCGGTGCCGATACCGTTGTCACAGGCCAGCTGATGCCCACGGCAGGCGGCCATTGGGTTGCCCTGGCAAACGCCTATGCCGTGACCGACGGCAGGCTACTCGCCTCGGGAAGAAGCGAAGCGAAGTCCGATCGCTTGGTGGAAGCGTTGATTTCCCTGGCCGACCAGTTGGCCGGTCCGATGCACATAGAGCTCGAGCCGCTTCCTCCTGCTCTGCTGGACCACCATCCGGCCGTCAGCCTACATCGGATGCGAGCCATGGCTGATTTGGTGGGCGGCCAATACCTGCGGGCCGTCATGTCGCTCATGAAGGTCGAACGCCTGGACCCACGCGCCACCGATACAGCCTACTGGATGGGCGTGGCCTACCAGCGTGCCGGCATGTTGGATCAGGCGGCCATCGAGCTTCGCCGGTATCTGGCCCCCGCAAGTGATGGTATATATGCACCCAAAGCCCGCGAGGTGCTTGCTGAGATTGAGGCTCTCTCGCGTCCGCATACTCCTCGATGAGGCACCTACTCGAAGGGCCCAAGTCATTGAAGCCCGTCGATTCCTGTGTTCCATGCAGAGCCACCTGACCGCTCGGCAGGGATCATCGCTCGACTACAGGCGCGACTCGGGTCGGGCGGGCCGGCCGGTCCGGGCGGATTGGTAAATGGCGTCCATCAGCTCGCTATGGATGATGCCGTTGACCGGGCCGGTGCGCGCCTCGTCGCGACCCAGGACGGCGTCGACGAAGTTGCCAACCGGCTGAAGCGCCTTGCCGGTGATGGGCGGATACTTGACCTTGTCGCGGCCTTGCCACACGGCGATCGAACTGCCGCCCCAGCCGTCGATTTCGACGCGCCCGTTGTCGAAGATGAAGACCATATGGCTGCCGTTGGAGGGGCAGTTGCCGCTGACGAGCATGCTGGCCAGAACGCCGCTGCGGAATCGAACGATGAAGACCGAATTAATGTCAACGGGGGCGCCGCAGTTGGCAACGTAGGCGCACACCTCTTCGACCGGGCTCTCCACCGACCAGCAGAGACTGTTCAGCAGGTGAGCCCCCGAATCGTAGGCCTGCCCACCCCCGGAAAGCTTGGGGTCCTGTCGCCACGTATTGAGCGTGCCGTTCAGCCAGCCCTGCGAGAGATAGCCCTGCACCATCTCCAGCCGCCCCAGCATGCCGTTGCGGATAGCTTCGCGGAGATAGAAGAACTCGGGGGCGCACGAGGTGTTGTAGGCGACCATGAACACCTTACCGGTCTGGTCGACCTTGTCCTTGAGGCGATAAGCATGGTCGGTGCAGGTGACCATCGGCTTTTCCATCAGGACGTGGCAGCCGGCCTCCAAGGCGGCCATGCCCTGCTCGAAGTGGAGCGTGTGCGGTGTGCTGATGACCACGGCGTCGGGGTGGTGGTCGGCGTACATCCTGGTCGGGTCGGTGCAGACGGCCGGCCGCGGCGAGTAGTCGGGGATGGTTTTGTCGATCCAGGTATCGACGATGGATTCAGACAGGTCGCAGCCGGCGACAATGACTGTGTCGGAGTTGTTGGCCGCCAGGGCACGGGAGTGCTTGCCGGCGATGCCACCGCAACCGAGAAACGCTACCTTCAGCTTGGCCATTCGTTATGTCCTTTCCCAACACGGGTGTACAGAAGGGCGGAATGATACCACAGATCGCCGCCTCTTCAACAAGCCGCCAGCCCATCCGCCGAGCCCGCCCGATGGGGTCCTCTGGCCCGCGGCGATGGGTGCGTTAAGATGTTTCGCCGCTCGAACAAGCCACCTGGTCGAGCGGGCAGGAGGCAGGGCGGACGGATCTGTGGCGATCGACAGTCGCCCTGGCCGTGGCCGGACAGCTTGCCGGAGCAGTGCAGATGAGTGAGTTGCGTCTCGAAGAGTTCGTCATGCCGGCGGCCAACCTCGGCCCGGCCAGTCCGCTCGTGCCGTTCGTGGTGGACACCGCCAACCTCGTCACGGTCGACGCCATCGACGACAACGTTCCCCAAGACGAGGCCCGGTACATCGGCTACGGCTACGTGGACGGCTGTCTGCCCTACCTGGTTCAGGATGAGTACGACCGGCAGCGACGCCCGCGGTCGTTCCACGCCGTGGTGCTGGAGAACGATCTGCTCAAGGCGACGTTCCTGCCCGAACTGGGCGGCCGCCTGTGGTCGCTGATTCACAAACCCGACGGACGAGAGCTGCTCTTCGCCAACCCGATCTTCCAGCCGGCAAACCTGGGCATTCGCGACGCCTGGTTCAGCGGCGGGGTCGAGTGGAACTTCTGCTGGATCGGGCATACGCCCTTCACGTGCTCGCCTCTCTTTGCGGCCCGTGCCGCCTTGGACGACGGAACCCCCGTGCTGCGCATGTGGGAGTGGGAGCGCGTCCGCCGGATGCCTTACCAGATCGACGCCTATCTGCCCGACGGATCGCCGGTGCTCTACGTCCGCGTGCGCCTGGTCAACGGCGACGATCGCACTGTCCCGATCTACTGGTGGTCCAACATCGCCGTAACCGAAACGGCCGACACGCGGGTTTTGGCGCCGTGTGACTCCACTCTTACGTTCAACTACGCGGGCAAACTGTCGCTGGCTTCATATCCTTATCGCGACCATCGGGACCTGAGCTACCCGACCCAATCGCCGCATGCGGCCGACTTCTTCTTTCGCATTCCCAAAGGCGAGTACCCCTGGGTGGCGTCCGTGAACGGCGACGGTAAAGGCTTTTTTCACGCGTCGAACGAACAGTTGAACGGCAGGAAGGTCTGGGTCTTCGGCATGGGCAGGGGCGGACGGCAATGGCAGAACTTCCTCAATCCGGGACAGGCCTACATCGAAATCCAGGGCGGCCTGACGCGAATCCAGTCGCAATGCCTGCCCATGCCGCCTCACGACCAGTGGGAATGGATAGAGGCCTACGGCTCGGTCGACACAGATCCGGCCGTCACCCACGGCAAGGATTGGTCGGCCGCCTGGCAGGACTTGCAGAAGCGAATCGAGGCGACCGTGTCTCGAAAGCACCTGGACGCGGAGCTGGCTCGTACCGAGGCCATGGCGCGGCGCTCACCGGATGAGGTGCTGCACCGGGGCTCGGGGTGGGGTGCGCTGGAGCGGCTTCGGCGGCAGCGCGCCGACGAGCCACCCATCGAACCGTCCTCGGTCGTCTTCGACGACGACAGCTTGTCGCAGGAGCAGACACCGTGGCTGGAGCTGCTGCGGACGGGGAGCTTTCCCGAGGCCGATCCGCGCGAGGCGCCGACGTCTTACATGATCCAGGACCATTGGCGGGCCATGCTCGAACACGCGCTTTGGGACTTGCAACGAAGTTGGGCCCACGAAGGGGCGAGGGCGGGGCGGGATGCTGCGGCCCGGCACGTGGAGGAGTATCTCAAAGCAATTCCTCCCGCA
>CBFCZG010000107.1:0-12092 GCA_965602375.1 uncultured Phycisphaerae bacterium
GAGCGGCTCCGTCGATCAGCGATCAACCGTTCGATCAGGTGGTGTGCGAGGGATCGCCGGCGATGTTCGGCGTCACCGCCTCCGGTGAGCCGCCGTTGTCGTATCAGTGGCGGAAAGACGGGGTAGATATCGTCGGCGCGACGTTCGACACCCTGGTCATCGACGCAGCCGAGGCCGGTGACGGCGGCGATTACGACGTGGTCGTGACCAACGTCTGCGGCGCGGTTGCCAGCGTCCCGGCCACGCTTACGGTTAACCTCGCACCGTCGGTCCAGGACCAACCTGTCGACCGGGTCGTCTGTCAGGGCGATTCGACGGTTTTCAGCGTGACGATGACCGGTTCGAGTCCGATGACGTATCAGTGGCGCAAGGACGACGTCGACATTCCGGGGGCGACCGCCTGGGTCTTCTCGATCGATCCGGCCACAGAGCTTGATTCAGGAGAGTATACGTGTTGGGTCGCCAACGCGTGTGGCGACGTTACGACCGTGCCCGCGGTGCTGACGGTGACGAACCCGGACTTCGACGATGACGGCGACGTCGACGCCGACGACCTGGCTGCGATGGTCGGTTCGATGAACGGCCCGAATATCGCGCCGGGCCAAGCTGAAACCGACCTCGACGCCGATGGCGATTGCGACTTGGCCGATTACGATTTACTGGCCGGTCATTTCACCGGGGCGACGTAGTAAAGGCCTGCCCCGGGTGCCACCCTCAACCGGAGTGGAGCGAAGGTTGTGGGTGTCTTGTGACTTCAGGGTTCTGTGGTGAGCACCCACAAGCTCCGCCCGACGAGGTGCGGCTCCGCTTGAGGGTGGCACCCGCGAAAACCAGATCGGATTTATCTCAAAAGTAACCTAATTCGTGAGGCTGTGGATAGGCGGGGGGATGCGGCCACCGAATTCGATGAAGTCGCCCGAATAGCCGCTGTTGCGGACCTCGATCACCGCGGCCGAGCCGAACAGACCGCCGAATTCGACGACGTCGCCCGGCTTCTTGCCCGGGGCGGGGATGAATCGCGCGGCCGTCGTCTTGTTGTTTATCACGCCGATCGCCAATTCATCAGCCAACAGGGCCGCGATGGTGGACGGGGGTGTGTCGCCGGGAATCACCACCATGTCGAGGCCCACCGAGCAGACGCTGGTCATGGCTTCGAGCTTTTCGAGGCTGAGATGGCCCTGCTGGACCGCGTCGGCCAGTGCGGCGTCCTCGGCCACGGGCAGGAACGCCCCTGAGAGCCCGCCCACCGAGGAGGACGCGAACATGCCGCCTTTCTTGACCGCGTCGTTGAGCATGGCCACCGCCGCCGTCGAGCCGGGCGCCCCGATCCGCGCCACGCCGAGGGCCTTGAGGATCTCACCGAAGCTGTCGCCCACCTGAGGCGTGGGGGCCAGCGACAAATCGACGATTCCGAAGGGCACGTTCAGTTCGGCGGCCACCTCGCGTCCGATCAGCTCGCCCGCACGCGCCACGCGAAAGGCCGTGATCTTGATCTCCTCGGCCAGGTCGCCCAGGGTAAGCGGCCCGGAGGTTTCGATGCGACGTCGCACGGCCGAGCTGACCACCCCCGGCCCGCTCACACCGATGTTGACCACCGCTTCGGGCTCGCCCACACCCAGGTATGCCCCGGCCATGAACGGGTTGTCCTCGGGGATATTGGCGAAGACCACCAGCTTGGCACAGCCAAACCCGTCTCGGTCGGCGGTACGGTCGGCGATCTGAGTGAGCAACTCACCGAGCCACCGTACCGCGTCGATATTGATGCCTGCCCGCGTGCTGGCTGCGTTGACCGATGCACACACGCGCTGGGTGGATGAGAGCACCTCCGGCAGCGACTCGAGCAGCACCCGATCGCCTGGGGTCATGCCTTTCTGAACCAGGGCGGTAAAGCCGCCGATCAGATCGATGCCTAGTTCGGCTGCGGCTGCGTCGAGTGTTTCGGCCACCTGCCGGGCAGCCTGACTGCCGTGCCCCTCCAACACGACGCTGGCCGGCGAGATGGCCAGCCGCTTGTGGGTCACCGGCACGCCGTACTTCTGGCCGATCCGGTTGCACGTTTCAACCAGTCGACTCGCTTTGGCCCGGAGCTTCTGCTTGAGTTTGCGGCATATCAGCGTCACGTCGGGAGCGGCGCAGTCCGAGATGTTGATGCCCATGGTGACCGTGCGCACGTCCAGATGCTCGGCCTGCAACATCTGAATTGTCGAGAGAATTTCATCCGTCCGCAGCATCGGCTTGACCTCTGACTGAGTGGGGTTTGACTCGCTCGCGCCTCAGTCGTAACTCGTTGGTGGCCACGAACACGTTCTCGTGCTGCACCTGTACGGTGAAGCCCAGTTCCGCGCCCATGTGCTCCAGGTCGGCCTGGAGCATTTCGAGGTCCCATTGTGGGGGAATCTGCACCTGCGAGATCAGCACGAACTGATCGTCGGCCCGGTCACCGTACAGGTCGACGATGTTGATGCCCTTGTCTGCCAGGTAGCTGGTGAAGCGAAAGATGGTTCCCGGGCGGTCCTCGCCGAAAGCGGTGATGATGAAGCTCTCACTCTCGGACGGCATGGCCGGCAGCGCCACGCCGCGGATCGGTCTGACGACCACGTCGAAGTTGTCCTTGTTGCCGGCGTCGACGACGGCCGACCGGATGGCTGACACCTCGATGTCGGCCGGCACGCACACGGCCATGATCAGTGTGAAGTAGCCCCGTACCACCGTCTGGCTGCACGCCTCGATGTTGCCGCCCATCTGCACCACCGCGCCGCTGGTGGCGGCGACGATGCCGGGACGGTCCTCAGCCACCACGTTGAGCACGTAACGCCGCGTATTGCCGGATTGTTCGTTGGATGGGTTCATGGTCTGTTCAATCGTCGAGATAGGGCCCTTGTGCTCCTGAGTCCCTGGCCTAGAACGCCTAACTAGACTCACCCCCCGGCTGTGTGTCAAGGGAACGTTGAGGACGGTTGCCTGTTCTGTTCCTAAGGGCGTGTCAGACGGCTGAAACCGCACGAAGCAAAGCCCCTCGTCGGGCGAGGCCGCTCGCCGGCTGTGGAACGTGTGTGATTTTCATAGTTTGTCTTGCGTGTACGTGGCCGCAGACCTAACATCGCAGGTGGATGTAGGATAGGTTTTCACCAGAAAGGCGTTCACCGGTGAAGGGGATGTAAGTGGCTGAGAATTTTGCCGATCGACTTCTTGTGGCCATCCAGGCCAAAAACGCGCCTGCCGTGGTGGGTATCGACCCGGTTTACTCGCGGCTGCCCGCCCAGATCAGTCAGCATCGAGAGCTGAACGACGAAAACGACGTCGAAGCCGCCCTCGACGCGGTGCTGGAGTTCTCGCGAAGGGTGATCCGTGTGCTGGCGCCGTTGGTGCCGGCCGTGAAGCTCAACGTGGCGTTTTTTGAGCGCTATTACCAGGAGGGTACGGAGGCGTATTTCGAGTTGGTTCAGGAGGCGGCCGCCCATGGACTGATTGTGATCGGCGACGTGAAGCGCGGCGACGTAGGCCATTCTAGCCAAATGTACGCCCATGCCCACTTGGCGGACCCTGACTTCATCATGCTCGAGGAGTTGGTGGCCCCCGACGCGGTGACGGTGAATCCGTTCGCCGGGCTGGATGGCGTGCAGCCGTTCATCGACGTGGCCAGACAGCAGCAGAAGGGCGTCTTCGTGTGGGTGCGTCCGTCGAATGCGTCGGCAAGCGTGCTGCACGACTTCGCCAACGCCGAAGGCAGAACCTTCTGCGAGCATCTGGCGCAGCAGGTGGCTGAGTGGGGCGCTGGAGCCGACTTGGTGGGCCAGGCCGGCTACTCGTGCGTGGGAGCGGTGGTCGGCGCGACGCCCAATCACGAGGCGACCATGAAGCTGCGGGCTATGATGCCGCAGGCGATATTTCTGGTTCCTGGTTTCGGGGCGCAGGGCGGCTCGGCCGAGGACGTTGCTCCGTGCTTTAAGTCTGACGGCACGGGAGCCTTGGTGGCTGCGACGCGAAGTGTGATCTACGCCTATGAGAACCCCGAGTATGCCCAGCGCTTCGAGGGCAACTGGGAGGCGTGCGTCGAGCAGGCCTGCAAGGACTTTGTTGCCAGCCTTCAGCAGACTGTAACTGTAAGTCAATAAGATATTTACAACTTCCCGTCCGGCTGCCGTTTCGCGGGCCTCGCCTGGGGCGCAGGTTGGGGGGGAAGGGCGGCGTCGGCCATGTCGGAGTTTGCGTCCAAGCGCGTCACCGTCATGGGGCTGGGGCTGTTCGGCGGTGGTATCGGTGTGACCCGATGGCTGGCCGAACAGGGAGCCCGCGTCATCGTCACGGACCTTGCCGATGCCGATGTACTGGCTGAGTCGCTGAGGCAGCTTGAGGGGCTGGCGCTGGAGTTGTGCCTCGGCGGGCATCGCGAAGCCGACTTCGTTGACACCGATCTGGTGGTGGCCAGTCCCGCGGTTCCCAGAGACTCACCATATCTGCGGCTGGCGCGTGACAAGGGCGTGCCGGTTACCAGTGAGATGAACCTGTTCTTCCAGCGGTGCCCAGGGCGGATCGTCGGGGTAACGGGCTCGGCCGGTAAGAGCACCACCACGGCGATGATCGAGACCGTGCTGGGCGCAAGTGTTGCTGGGGCAGGCGTTTGGGTGGGGGGTAACATAGGGCGGTCGCTGCTGTCGCAGCTGCCAGCGATGGGCCCCGACGATTTGGTGGTGCTGGAGCTTTCGAGCTTTCAGTTGGAGGATCTGGCCGAGCTGCGCCGCAGCCCGCAGATTGCGGTGATCACGAGCCTATTCGCCAACCATCTCGATCGCCACAAGAAGATGCAAGCCTATGTGGCAGCGAAGCTTAACATCGCTCGGTTCCAGGATCCCCGCCGTGACCGTCTGCTGATCTACGATGCAGATGAGCAGCTCGCGGCGGCGGTGGGCCGGTTGAGGGGCGGCCTTGCGGGCGTATGGCGGTATGGCGTGGGACCGGACGGCCGCTGCCGTTTATCACGCGATGAAGAGGTGATCGATCTGCCGACGCCTTCGCTGCCGGTGCCGGGGCGACACAACCTGGCCAATGCGGCTGCGGCGATGGCTGTCGGGCACCTGGTGGGCGTCGATGCAGCGGAGGCGGCGCGACGGCTGGCGGGCTTCAAACCGCTGCGCGACCGTCTCGAACCGATCGGGGTGGTCGACGGGGCGAGGTACTACAACGACTCGAAGTCGACCACGCCGGAAGCGACGCTGGTAGCGTTGGCGGCGTTCGACGGGCCGGTGGTGGTGTTGGTGGGCGGCTACGACAAGGGCGTGGGGTTCGAGCAGTTGGGGTGCGAACTGGCACGGCGAGCGAAAGCCGTGGTCTGCTACGGTGCAACGGGTCCGAAGATCGCCGATGCCGTCAGGGAAGCTGGTCGCGGTGTGAGTTCGCACAACACCGAGGTGATCGAGGCGGACGGCTTCGAGGCGGCTGTGAGCGCGGCGCGGGGCGCGGCCGAGGCGGGAGACGTGGTGCTGCTGTCGCCGGGGTGCGCGAGTTATGATATGTTCGTGAATTACGAGCAGCGGGGGGAGCGTTTTCGGCAGATCATCGGGGCGTGGATGTTGGGAGGCTCGCGGTAGGCGCCTGGCGTTGGACGGACCGGGTCTGCGTGCCATTTTCTTCTGACTTGCGCGAACTATCGTGCGATTCGCGTCACTTTAGTTGTGTAGTCTTCGGTGACTTGTGGGACAGTCACGAGCTGAGATTGAGCGCCTGTGGCATTGTTATGGACCAAAGCTCCGGAGAATGCTGGCTCGGCGGTTTCAGGACCCGCATTCTGTGGAGGACCTGCTTGGGCAGACTTTCCTGGAGGTGGTCCGGAACTGGGACTCCTACAGCGGTCGGGGAAGTCGGGAAGCATGGCTTATCGGAATCGCGCGAAACGTGGCGCGACGCGAAGGGCGTAGACGGCGTACGCAGCGGTTAGACGTAACGGCGACAGAGCCGGTGGTGCCCGACGAAGCGGAACCGACAGATGAGCAACTGGCCAGGATGCGACGGGCGATCGCGCAACTGCCCGAGCACTTGCGCCAGACCCTCATATTGCGGCTGACGCAAGAATTGACGTACGAGCAGATCGCGCAGGTTCTGAGCATTCCGGTGGGCACGGTTCGAAGTCGCCTGCATGCGGCGGTACGTCTGCTGCGTGGGCAGATGGTTGGAACGGATGGGGAGTGAGCGTGCATGATGGATGAAAGACTCGAAGCATTGCTGATAGATCGGGCTTTGGGCGGTCTGAGTCCGGAGGTCTGCTGGCTGTTGGATGAGTACCTGGCGGAGCATCCGGGGTATGAGGTTCCGGCGAAGCAGTTTCGGGCGACGGTCGAGTTGGCGCGGCGGTCGCTAGCCACGAATGCCGAGCGCGAACGGCTGACCGCTTGGGGTCATCGCCTGCCGCCGGTTCGAAGCATACGGAAGGCGGCGTGGCTATTGTGGCCGGCAGCATGTGCAGCTTGCCTGGTCCTGGGTTGGCGTCTGGGCACGGTGGGCACCGTCGGGGATGAGTCTGACCGCCCGATGGAATCGGTGATTGCCCACCTGCCTGCCGATGCTGCCGATCGGGCGCCGGGTATGCCGCTACCCCCGACGCTCGCCGCGAGTGATGACGGTGGGTTCTGGTCGCTGTCACGTCTGGCGAGACGTCACGAGGAGATGGCTCGTGGGCGCCGGGGTGTGAGGGTTATTGAGTGGGAAGCGCCGTTCAAACCGAGGATAAGTGGGTGATCCAATGGCTAAGAGGGACATACTTGTAGTTAGTCTTTTGGCGTTGGTTGGTGCGGTTGGCTGTATTCCCGAGAAGCGGGTGGTCTGGTCGCCGGACGGCGAGCGCGCGCTGGTCAGGATGGGCGGCAATCGGCTGTTCTTGCTGGAAGGGCCGGAGTTGAAGCCGCGGGATCTGGGCATACGGGCTTACGGGGCCGACTGGCTGCCGGACGGTCGACGCGCCGTGGCGACGGTGACCGAGGAGCACGCCACGTGGGACAGCCTGGCGCCGAACCTGAGCGCAGCCGACCGAGAGCGGGTCGTGCAAGCCGCCAAGAAGCTAGCGGATGCCGTCATGGCTTTTGAGGGCCCTCTCGATCAGTTCGAGGCCGAAGATTTCCTTCCCGAGGACGGCGCGGTGGCGGCTGCGGCACTGGTTTGCCTGCGCGACACAGCCTCAGCCGAGTTGAAGACCAAGGTGGGCGAGAAGTGGGGCGAGCTGAAAGACGTTAAGGCGGCGGTCTGCCGGCTGGTCGTGCTGGACACCGCTGCGAAGGGCGGCGGGCCTGAGGCGCCCGAGTCGCTCGGGTCGGTGCTGAGCGTGCTGCCGGGCAGGGAGCACGACAAGTTGCTGGCGCAGGATGTGCGTCCGTTCGTGGCGCCCCACGGGCGCGTGGCGGCGCTGCTGGTGCCGCGGCCGGAGCAAGCGCTGAGCAAGACTCAGCCGGCATTCGCCCTGGCGCTGTGCTCGCTGGACCCGCCCGGCGTGATTCGGATCGTCGATGAACACGTTGGGTATGCGGTTGCGTGGAACGCAGACGGTGGGCAGTTGGCGTACTTCATGTACAAGGGTGAGCCGCCGCCTTTCGGTAAAGACGAGGACGAGGCGCGACTGGGAACGCTCGTGACGCGCGACGTGGTCTACGAGGATCGTGGCGGTCTGGCTGCCGAACAGGCGGGCGTTCGGGAGCGGGCGGGCGTGTTGTTTCAGAGTTTTGCGGGGCTGCAATACGCGCCTGACGGGAGTCTGCTGTTTGCGGCTGTGGAAGCCACGTTGCCGGGGACGGAAGCGGACATGCCACAGGGGTGGCGTCTGTTTCGCTGGGCCCCGACGTATCCCAAGGTGGTCACTCATGTGCTTCCTGCCGCGGCGGTGCGGGCGTTCGATGCGCCGTCGTCGGTCGCGTGGTTCTTCGCGGTAAGTCCCGACGGTAAGCGCGTGTTGCTTGCCGGTGACGAGGATGAGACGCACAAGCAGTACCTCTATGACCTGCACACCGGCGAGTGCACGGTACTGGAGGGGATCGCCAGCAACTTCCGCGGCATCGCGCCGACGTGGCGAAGCGCCGGCGAGATCACGGCAGTGGTCGTCCCGGGCGACGAGCGGGGCTCGGCGAACCGCAACGAGCTGGTGCTCATCAAGCTGGGCGCCGACGGCAAGCCGACTTCTTCTCGCTGCCTGAGCCGCGACTGGCCTGACGAGTGGGTGAAGGACTGGTTCGAGGTCAAAAAGCCCGCGTCGCAGCCGACTGAATAAGCGCATTCGCGCCGGTGAGCCCACCTGCGGGTAGGCGGTTGCGGCGGCTCGGTGTGACGCGTAGCATGGTCTGTTGGTTTTTTAGATTTCGTCCCCTGTATTTGCGGGCAGAGCTCTTGGGGGTGGTCGATGCGCCTCGTGCTGCTGAGGCCGCCGCGATACGTCTGGCCATTCAATAGTGAGACGTCTGCCTTCTGGCAGCCTCTGGGTCTGCTTTGTTTGGCCGCGGCCGTGCGGCGCGAATTGCCGCACGTGCGCGTCGAGGTCTGGGACGCGCCGGCCAATCGCTGCGGGTGGCGGACGCTTGGTCGGCGCCTGGCAGCCGAGCACATCGACGTCTTGGGGATTGGAGAGGAAGCCGTGTCGGCGCACGAGGCGTTGCGGGCCGCACGACTGGTCAAGCAGCTGCCCCCCCGATGTGTGGTGGTGGCGGGCGGGACCTATTTCGCTCACGCGGTCGACGAGTCTCTCAGCCAAGGGTGCATTGACGTGATCGTTCGCGGCGAAGGCGAAGTGACGCTGGTGGAATGGTTGCGCCGCGCTTGCGACCGAGACGGTTGGCACGTGGTCGACGGGCTTGCATTCCGCGACGCGAACGGCCTTATCGTGGTGACGCGTCCGCGTGAACTGATAGACAACCTCGATTCGCTGCCGTGGCCTGCGTACGAGCTGGTCGATATGGATCTCTACGGGCGCAATTCGCGGAATCACCCGCGACTCGTGAGCGTCGAGCATTCGCGTGGCTGCATCGACTCGTGTGATTTCTGCATCCTGTGGAAACACATGGGCGAGGCGGTCGACGGGAACGGACAGGTGCGCCCTCGCTTCCGCACGAAGAGCGCCGAGCGGAGCTTCGAGGAGGTGCGATGGCTGTATGAGCGATTCGGGCGGCGCACGTTCGGATGGGTCGACCCAACTTTCAACGTGTCGCCCGAATGGTCCGACCGTTGGGCCGAGCTGATGCTGGGCTCGGAGATGATGTCGTCTAGGGGGCGGGCCAAGACGCTGCACACGGCTTGGCTTCGGGCGGACTGCGCGGTCAGGGACGAGGGCCTCGGTATCCTGTCCAAGCTGGTTCGGGCTGGGCTTCGCCAGGTGATGATTGGGGTAGAGCGGGACGATGCTGCCGGGCTTTCGTTCCTGAACAAGCATCACAACGAGATTGAGATCTGCTGCGAGGCCTTCGATATCTTTCGCAGGCGGTACCCGCAGGTTTACACGATCGGCACCATGATTTTCGGGCTGCCAGGAGACACGCTGGCAGACCTAAGGAGGCTTGTAGAGCAGCAGTACGAGATGGGAATGGACTACTGCTTCATGATGCCCCTGACGCCCAACCCCGGCACGGGGATTGCGGTCCGGGCTGCCGCCGACGGCTACATCGCCAATAGAGATCTGGCCAGCTACAACTTTCATACCCCCGTGTGCGTTACCGGCGAGTTGGGTCTTCGTCAACTCGAAAGCGTCTACTGGCGAATTCTGGTGAGCGCGAGCGGTCGACGGCTTTGGCGAGCGGCGCGATTCCTGACCGCCAGCAGCGACGCACGGAAACGTCGCGTTCACTTGGCGCTGTTGCGGCGCGGGACCGGCATCGCCGTTAGAAGTCTGTCACGAGCGATGTTTCGGGCGCACGACGCGAGCCCCACGCTGTATTCAAGGAGGCCGTTATGGTACGACGACTAGCGAGAGTGCAGATTCCCGGATGGCAGGCGGCGCTGGCGATTGTCGTGGGCGTCGGCGCTCTGTTGTGGCACGTGCTGGCGTGTACGGAGAGCCCGATGGCCTTCTCGCCCAGCGGGAAGGATCTGGCCTTCGTGACCGTAGAGCCGTATAAAGTGGACGAAGACGGATTCGTGGCCGGTGCGCAGGTGTTCCGCCTTATGGTCCTGTCAGAAGGGGGCAAGCTTCGCGTGGTTGAGGAGAGTAGCGACAACTTGTTGTCGGCCCCGGCGTATAGCCCAGACGGCAAGCACCTCTGCTATCTGCGTATCCCGCTGCTCACGGAACGGGAAGCGAAACGTTTGGATCAGCAGATCGAGGAGAGCGAGCGGGCATGGGACGAGGCCGAGAAGCGCAGCTGCGATCGAGAATCGCTGTTCGATCACCCGCCAGCAGCGGCGACGCGCCCAACGACGCAGCAGTCTTTAACCGTTGATGACCAGGCTCTGCCGAGTCTGACGGGCATCGCTGAGGTGTATCGCAAGCTGACGGTCACGCCGACCGTACGGGCGTCGCTGGCTGTGCGAGACGCCAAGACCGACGCTCTTGTCTGCCAGGTGGCGATGGTACTGCCATATCCCGACAACCTGATGGTTTCTTACCTGACGGTGCGACCGCAGTACACACCGGACGGCGGCGCCGTATGCCTTTGCTTGAGCCCTTTGTTCATGGGCGTGGATCTTGCCAGCGGCGAGGTGCACGTTCTTGCAGTCCCGGCGCAGGTAGGTGCATTGTCACCGGACGGGCGCACGGCTGCGGTGATACAGGAAGGCACGATCGGCTTTGTGCGCACCGATGGCCAACGCACGATCTACAGAAGGTGGAGTGAGGACGTCTCACTCAGTGGAGTGGTCTGGATCGATAACGACAGACTGGCCCTTTTGACGGCGGGCTCTGACGAACCGGTTCTGCAAGTACTTCTGGCGAACGGCGATACCGTCGAAACATTGCCGTTGAAGCTTCCGGAGCATGCCTGCGATGATGCCGACATGGGGGAGTTGGCGATCGCGCCGGACGGCAAGCACATGGTCGTGTCGTATGGTAAGGATGTGTTTTTTATGAGTCGAGAAGGACAGGTCCGCAGGCATTGGCACGCTGACGAGAGGGCGGCGCTCGTGCAGCCCACATTTGCCCCGGACTCGAAGCGCGTGGCCTTCAAGCTTATGGCCGAGCAGAAGGGCTCGCACTCGCGTGCGCAGTCAATCGCCTTCTTCGCGCCAAACGGCTCGGAACTGTCGCGCAGCGCGATTCCGATGATTGACCCGGCCAGTACGCGGCCGACCTCGCAGCCGGCGGATACTCCTTTGGGTGGCCGGACGGGAGAATGAGATCGGGTGGACAGCGTCAGCGAGTTCTTTTCTTACATATGTGGTCAGGCCCGATGCTTTGACGCCGAAGGCCGGGCGTTGCCCGTATGCCAGCGATGCTTGGGCCTGTACACGGCAGCTCTGGTCACGGGCGTGTGGCTTGCGGCGTCGGGCATCTGGCGCCGAGGCTTGCCTGCGCGGCGGGTGTTCTTGAGCCACGTCGTGATGCTTGTGGCGGCCATCCTGGGCGGACTGAAGGTAGTTGACCTTGGCGCGACGTGGCGGGTGCTTTGTGGGTTATGGACCGGGCATGTGGCTCTGTTGTGGCTGGTCGGTGGAGTTGTGCATCTTCGATCGCTTCGCAACTGTGAGCACGGGCCACAATACGGGTGGCGCCGGCGCGACGAGATTCAGGGATTCGTGTTCGCGCTGTTGTGTGTGGTTCTGGCCTTCGCCTTGGAAAGGGCTATGCCGCTGGGATGGCGCGTCTGGGCCGGTGTTGCCGTGGCTGGCGCCGTGATCCTGCTGACTGCTTCGGTTGCGTCACTGGCGGCTCTGGCTTTCTGGTCTGCCGCGGGCTGTCTCGCTCTGGTGAGGCGTGCTGTTCGGAGCGTCAGGTGACGCTCCGGAGATAGGCCAGCGTCTGGCGGACGACTTCGAGGACCGGCTCTTCGACGTGGGTAAGCTTATCCTCTTCGGCAAATTGGCCGTAGTGCGGGTCGATGGTGACGGTGCCGTCGAAGCCGCTGCGGTTGAGTGCGGCCAGCAGCTCGGCGTGGGGCACGTCGTCTTGGCCGGGGACGGCCATGGTGGCGAAC
>CBFCZG010000108.1:0-12072 GCA_965602375.1 uncultured Phycisphaerae bacterium
TTTCCGGCAACCGTGAGCCGGTATTGCTCCACGTCGACGGCGACATCCGTCGGCATGCGCAGCGGGCGCTCGGGGGGAGCCTCGAATACTGCCGTCACTTCGGCCTCGATCCGTAGGGACGGCGGGATGGCCACGTCGGCCGACGCCAAGGCGCTCCAGGCCATCGCGCAGACGCTGGCAAGCACGAACCTAACGCCCATTCTCCCCCTCCAGAATGCGGGGAATGTAGAATTCATGCCCTTGCTGGATGTGTTGAATCTGTTTGGCGATCGGGGTGCTGCGAAGGTAAGAGGCCCTTGCGGGTGAGTAGCCGAGTGATTCAAAATCCAGCAAGGGTGGCTCGCCCCCATGGCACCCGATACAGCCACTGGGCGTCGCGATGATGCCCGCATGGGCGCGCTGGTAGGCGGCTTCGTACGGCTTGCTTGTCTTGGGCACGTCGCGCATCGCCTGCTCCGCTTCGGTCATCTGCGGCACCAGCTTGCGCGGCTCGCTGCCGGGGTCGGCCGGCGAGAGTTTTGCACCGTACTCGCCGCGGACGTGGGCCGGCACCTCCTCTTTTACCCAAGTTAGTGTGTGTTGCCACAAGGGGCTGCCCGGCTCGGCGGCATCGATGCGCTGCGTCAGGTACTCCAATGCGGCGCTGCCCGTCACCTCCGCCGCTTCGCTCAGCAGGCTGACGATGGTGTCCTGCGCGGCGTACGGCGCGTCCTGGATCTGCTTGGCCTCCACCTCGATGTAACGCATAAGCCGCAAGACGGCCGGCGGTTGGGTCCAGGTCCCCGTAGACGTGCTTGCCCATCGTGCCGACAGCGGTCCGGCGGTACGCTCTTCATGGCACATCTGACACGTCAGGAATGTGGCGTGGAAGTTGGCAAACGCCCGCAGCTCCTTGCGCTTGGTGTGTGGCAGGGCGCTGTGACAGCCGGCGATAGTGCAGCCGTTGTGAAGATCCGGCTGAAACCACCGGTCCACGCCGTGGTAGTGCCCCAGCGGTGCGCGGGGCGCCTCTTGACTGACGCCGGTCACATCGCCCCGCAGCAGCGCGTCGGCGTCAACCCGAGCGGGCCAACCAAGAAATCGTTGCGGAATATGTGTGGGTGCAAACACAGATCGAAACAGGTACGCGACCGACGCGTACACCGCCCAGGCCACCACGAGGACAATGGCCAGAGCGTAGAGACGCACGACCACCTTGCCGGCCGCGGCGCCGTATCGGCTAGCCATGATCCGCCTCCCTACTCCAAGCGCCCGGTGACGTCTCGCTTACCCCGTTCAGCATGGCCGCATGACCTTCAGCCATCTCGTCCGGTGGCGTCATCCCGGTAAACATAGCAGGCGAAATCGGGAATACGCTTGGTGCGAAGATTACGGTTATCAGATGTACAACGCCCACGTGGAGCAGCGCCAGAAAGGCCTCGAACGTATGCACCACATAGATCACCGTCAAAGCCCGTCCGGGCAGGTATCGGGTCGTCCAGGCGTTCGCCCACATCAGTACACCCGTGATGCCCAGCAGGGCGATCCCCCAGAAGACCCCGAAATACTCAAACTTCTCCTCGAGGCTGAACCGCCCGGCCTTCGGACGCGTCCGACGCAAAAACAGCAGGAAGCCCAGTAAGTGGGCCAGATCTTTCCAGTCCTCCCACCGCATGACCATGGGTAGATCGGCGATCGTGCGAAGCCAGCCCTTGCCCGTACGGCGCCGTTCCCGCAGCGTATGCACCCCAACATAGACGATGTGATAGCAGCAGCCCACAATCAGCACCACACCGGCCCATCGATGGATCATCCGGGCGAAGGAGAGTCCTCCCAATTGTGCCACGGCCCACTCAGCCCAGCGGTGATCAGCGAATTTGATCGGGTAGCCCGTCAAGACCAAGGCGGTGAAAGAGGCGAACAGAATCCAGTGCTGTACCCGCTGATGCGGCGTGAACCGCTTCAGCCTTTCGCGTCCCCGGGCATCCGCCATGAGATGCTCGGCCAACTTGCGGCGTCGATGATGTTCGGGATCATGTCGGCCCACCACCACCTGCACCATCTCCAACGCCGTAAGCAGTGCCGAAGGGCCGAACGTGAACACGATCAGCACGATAAACATCGACGCAATGAAGTACTCAATGCCGCCGCCGCTTGCCAACTCCAGGTGGACTGCGGCGCTGCCGACGGCATGCCCGGCTGTCGGATGGCACTGTGGGCTGCGGCAGGTGTTAGCCAACTGCTGCGGATTCGTGGGCGAATCCGCCTGCTCCTGGGACTGCATCATGTGGACGTTCTGCACCGGTCCTGCATGACAGTCGAGGCAGACGGCCGTTTCGGGGCTTCCCAGCAACATCGCTTTCCCGTGGAAGCTGGCTAGATAACTGGCCGTGGCGTCTTGTAGCTGGGCACGATCAAGAATCTCTGGGTTGCTGTGGCAGAGCGCGCAAACGCGCACAAGGCTCTCGCGGCTGCGCGCCGCTCGACTGCGGGCGTGGACGTGCCAGTAGTAGTAGCGCGTATCGATGGGCAACTCCTCGCCGTGACAGACGTTGCATCGCGCGATCGGCGCCTCTTGCTCAGCCCAGGTGTGTGACCCTCGTCGGAACGTGGGTTCGTCATGGCACAGCAGACAACGAGCCTGACCCGGTGCGAGGGGATTGCCCAGCGCGTCATTGCTCGCGTCGAGGACAGCCTCGTCGTGAACCGAGCCGGTCAGCATGTCGGCCACGCGGTCGTGGGCAAAGACGACTTCCGTCTTGGTCTCGGGCGCCAGATGGCAGATACGCGTGCAATCCACCGGGCTGACCGTCGTGTGCGGGATAACCGACACCTCACTGCTCTCGTGACAGTCCGTGCACCGGAGTCTGGCATGCGGCCCCAAAGCCTTGTCGTAATACTCCGGATCCACGTAGTAGAGCCGGATGGTGGCGTCATCCTCAACGCGCGCAAGGCCACGGTACCGGTGGCAGCTCAGACAGTTCTCGGGGTCGGCGGCTGCTGCGATGTCAGGCACGCCCAATAACACAAGAACGATCAGGGCCGGTACCCATCTCTTATTTGTTGTGACAAGCAAGACAGAATTCCTTACCCAGTCCACGAAGTCGCATTTTCGCGTGCTCCTGACCGGTTTGAATGGCTCCGTAAGCCAACGTGCTGCCGGACGGAAACACTCCTTCCTGATGCGGGTTGTGGCACGTCGAACACACCACGGCGGCGCCTTGGAGCGGCAATCGCTCCGGCTCGAGCTCGTCGCGCAGCGCGCGCTCGATCGCGGTACCGTCCGGTCGTGTCCCCGGCGCCGTCCGCTCGAAAGCTGCCATATACGCCTTCATCTCCGGCGAGACCTTCGCACCGATGTGCCCGGGATCGAAATAGTCCAGATGTTGCATGTGGCAGCTTCGGCAAAGGGTAACCGGGTCATAGCGTAGTTCGGGGTTACCCGCGCGTACTCGCCGATCACGCTCATCCAGCAGAGCGTGATGGCAGAACTGACATGCACGGCGGACCGTTGCGTTGGACTCGTCGAGCATAATATGAACGTTGTAGGCCCGTTGTTCCTGGAGATCGAGATGGCACCGGGCGCAGAAGCTCAGCAGCTTGCCCTTCTCAAAGCCACGCAGAAACGTCGGATTGTCCAACGGCCTTGCGCGGTCGCGACGACACGCCTGAAGGATGTCGTGGCACGTGGCGCAGCCGATTTTCCCGTCATAGGCCGGCCAGCCCTCCGGCCGCGCGACTTGCTCGCCGTCGAAAGTCCGACCGACGGGGTGCGCTTCCTGCCGCGCGCGCCGACCGTCGTGGCACTTCAGGCAGAGGCCGTCGATATCCTGCGGCCGTATTGACTTTGGCTCGCCCTGGGCGGCGTCGTGACATTCCTTGCAGCCGTCAGCCGACCAGTGCGGATTCGGGGCCAGTTTCGCGGCTCCGTCGTCTCCGGCAGCAAGCACGGTCCCGAAGGCAGCCCAACCCGCCACGGCCATGAGTACCGTTGTCGCAGCCAGGTTGTATCGTTGTGCCGTCATCTCAGTGCTTCTGTAGACGCTACACGCGACCGGTCCTTCTCGAACAGGCCGAAGGCATATACCTCAATGCCTCGGTCACCGAACTGGTTGGCAACTAGAATCAAGTAATCGGCTTTGAAGCCTTCCGGGAGGCCGTCGTTGAAAAGTCCGAGGAGAGATTGGTCCACACAGATGCCGGCGGGCACTCCCATGCTTCCTCGCCCCGAGCCGGCACCGCCGAAGTGCATGAGTACGCGACCTTGCGAGTCGAACATCTGCACGACTTGGGTGGCCGCGTCGGTGACGTATACGACACCGTCGGGCCCGACAGCCACACCGCGGGGACGAGCCAGTTGGCCCAAGCGGTTTCCAGGCTGGCCGATCTGGCCGACGTATCCACCTTTCGGGTCCAACACCTGGACCCGGCCATTGAGCATATCCACCACATACAATCGACCGCCGCGATCGGTATCTAAGGCTACCGGGAAGTGAAACTGGCGCTCGCGGGCGCCCCGAGCGCCGATCGTCTTGATCCACTTGCCCGTGTCCATCGCAAACACCTCGACACAGTGCTCGCCTGCGTTGGCCACGAAGAGTTTGTCTTTGCCGCAGGTCAGCCCCACCGGTCGGAAGGAGCGCTCCCCGGCCGACAAACGAAGCTGGTTGCTGACAATCCCTTCGGGTTCCACGACGAAGACCGATTCGCCGGCCGCGTCTGCCACGTAGGCGCGACGGTTTGAGTCGACCGCCACCGCAACCGGTCTCTCGGGCGTGGGCTGGTCGGCACGGATCAGAGGTCGCACCGTCCCCGCGTCAGGATCCACCGTCACCGCCGCGTGCCACACCGCGTCGCACGCGATGACTGATTGGTCGGCGACCGCAACCGCCAAAGGTCTCGGCAAGCGGCCGGGAGGCGGTTCCTCCTGCCCGGTGACGAACCGCATGAAAGGGCCAAGCTCGGGGTTCAGCCGATAGCGCGTGCTGAGCGGACCCAGCGCCACGACCCTCGCCGGGTATGGGCCGGGCGGGTAGACGCCGGGAGATCCCTCCGGCGCGCCCGACAGGTGCGCCCCTTGACAACCGAACAGACTCGTCAGTCCCAGCCACGCTGCCGCGCACACCAGGATTCCACCAGTGGGACGACGCGCCACCGCAACGGCATGTGGGCTCTCAAAGATCATGGCACGAAAGACACAGGTTGCTCCGCGCGTTACTGCGCACCAGCATGGAATCGTGTCCGGCAGTCCCGTGGGGATCGTGGCACGATAGACAGCTAACGCGACCTTCCGGAAGCCTGATCGTCTGGTCGGCCGTGACGGCTGCACGAGGGTGGTATCGAGGATCGTGAATCGGGTAACGCACGCCGATAGGATGGTTCCCACTGGCTGGGCCCAAGCCTGGAGCGTAGGTGGCGCGCGACACGCCGATCTGGCTTACGATTACGTCATTCGTGCCGCCGTAGATGTCGCCGGCGACGGCACCGTCGTGGCAGCTCAGACACATCACATCGCCCGAACCCAACCGTCGATCGGGGCTCTCGTAGAGCGGTAGAACCCGTGACAACTCGTCCGAAGGCGCCCAAAGCGGAACGTCACCCGAGGGCGTATGCGGGTGATGGCATGGCTGACAGATCTGACCGTGACTCCACGTCTGGTCGCCGAAGTCATGCTTGCTGCCGACGATGCCTCCGCCGCTCAATGTGACCACAGCAACGGCTCCGGCGATCAGGAGAACGAAGACGGGATGCATGGAATGCGGCTCCTCCCGATTTCCTCTACCATTTCATACCGGTTGCACGGCCAGGCGTCGACTGCCGTACCGCAAATAGCTCACGCCCACGTACAGGGCTTCGGCGGCAGCCACCACCAGCATCCACGACACGATGTTGCCTGCGCCGAACGCGTAGCTGTGAAGTCCGACGGGCAACACGAAGTTCACAACCAGGTACGTACCCACCACCAGCCAGATCGCCGCGATCGACCACACCGCCGTGCCGAACGCCCCCACCCAGCGCATGGTTCGGGCGTGCAGCAACGCCATGTATCCCATGAACGCGGCCAGCGACCAGACTTCCTTGGGGTCCCACCCCCAGTAGCGACCCCACGAACTGTTGGCCCACATCGAGCCGGTAAGAATGCCCACCAGCAACAGCAGCGAACCGGCCAGCAGGCACCAGTAGATCTGCCAGTCGAGCCTTCTGCTGAACGCCTTGCTCGCGCTCCCGAACGCCAGTTGGCCGACCTGAATGTGCGCCAAAATGACCGCCTGAGCAAGAACCGCGTAGCTCAACATGATGATCGGTACGTGAATCGACATCCAAACCGTATTGCGCAATACCGGAGCGATCGGACGGATCCACGGGTCGATCGGCAGCAGATCGGCCAGGGCCAGGAACAATCCCGCCAGAAACGCCGCGTTCAGCGGGATCGTGCGGTCGCGCAGGACCGCCAGTGAGATCAGCGAGAACGCTCCCACGCCCCAGCCCAGCAGTACCAGCGATTCGTAGAAGTTGGCAGCCGGAATCCGACCGGCGATATCCCACCGAAGCATCAGCCCCACGGTCAATATGACGAAGGCCGCCACCTGCACCAGGATCGACAACGCATCGAACCAACGCTGCCGCACGGCACGGCTGATCAGCCCCACCATCGCAGCCGCCAGCATTAGCATCCATGCCAGGCGCACGGGCATCAGATGGTTGTAGAACACCTCTCGGCGAAGCGATTCCGCCGTCGGATACTCACTGTCAGGAAGATGGGCCACGTACCGTCTGAAGTTCGCTATGGCCGCCGCAAAGCCCTCCGAGTCACCGGCCACAAACGCATCCGCCGCCGCCTGCCATGCGTTTTTTACCTGGTCGGAAGGCTCTTGCGGATACCGGTGCAGATTCTGGGGCGACATCCAGCCGGCCACCATGCTGTCCGGGTGAGGAACCAATGTAAGGCCAACACCCGCCACGACGTTGGCGAACGTCTCGACGCGCTCTCGCACCTGAAGGGCTTCCTCCTCCAGATCACTCAAAGGCTTGTCTTGCTGCAACGAAGACCGCGCGCTTGCTGTGATGTGCGCCAGTTCGGCATTGCCGGCCAGCTCACGGTACGACGCGAGCCCGCTGGCGGTCGCCAAACTCAGGGCGCGAGTCAATCTCTCCGATCCCACCTTGATCAACGGCTCATCAAGCCACTTCTTCGGCTCGAACACCCACGACAATAGGATGGCCACCGGACCGGCGGGTCGACCGTAACGGCCGCCGCTGATCGTCTCGAGCGTGCGATGCGCATAGGTATCCAGCGGCATAACACGTCCGTCGAACTGGATCGGCAGCGTCCTGGCCGGCTCCACGCGCAGTAACGACGGCTTTGGCGGCGCCGCCGTCATAACGCACAGCAACATGGTGGTCAGTACACTCACATCGCCCCTCCGCCCGACTCACCGTCGGCCTGCCGGCGTCGTTGGCGCACACGCGTGCCAAGGGTCACAGCAATGCCAACCATCAGCATCACGTAGCCGACCAGTACGATCGACCAGCCAGGATCGCGAGAGACACCCAACACCGACACCGTCTGCGTACCGTCGGTGCGATAGCTGCTCTGGTACAGGTCGAAGTTGCGGTACGCGAGCGGGTCGTTCATCTCGATGGCCTTGCGCACCTCGACGCCGCGCTGTGCGTCGGTGAGCACGACCCGACTGCGAAACATGGCTGGCTGCTGCGTACCGGGATAGCGATCGATCGCGAACTCCTCCAGGCGAACTCGAAACGGCAGCATCTTGCGACGCTGACCGAAGGTCAGTTCCAGCGAGTCATCGCCCAAGCTTACCTTGCGAGTGCGGCCGAAAGGCAGCCAGACCGACCGCTGGTCGGCGTCGCGCCGCAACAGTACCTGGATCGAAGGCGAGGCGCCTTCTGCGTCGCGCTTCGGGTCGTAAGGTAGGGGCTGGGGTTCGGCCACGGCCCCTGCGTGCGGCAGAACCTCTTCCACACGAAGGTCCAAACCCAACTCGTCCGGCGCCACCGGCTCGCCGACAACAACCGGGCCCGAAACGTCCGGCACACCGGGCGCCCGCAGCACGAATCGCACCTGGCCGCCGGGCATCAACAGGAGTTCGAGTCCGCCCGCCACATTCTGCACCGATGGTGCCTCGAAGCGAACGCTCAATGCGGCATACTTTGATTTTCTCTGATGCATCTTGGAAAAGTCTGGAAATCGCGCAAAAGCCATGCCCCGTTCGGCCCCCTCAGGACCGATGGCCTCGTACACGACCATCGGATTCACCGGGCGGTCTGACTCATTCTCGACGCTCCCACCAGCTCCGACCACCGCGTGCGGCATATACTCGACGATCCTGACAGACAAACCCGTATCGCCCAGCGCAACGACCTCGTTGGCCCCGTCGGCGACGGCGAGAGTCCACCTCGCGCCCTCAAATTCCACTTGCAAACGACCCCTGTCAGGCAGATCAGAGGGCCCGGAGGTCGCTGCCCCACTGGAGTCCGGCGGAGATCCAGAGTCGGCCACAAGTTGCGAGGCCTGCAAGTCGGCAGCTTCGCCAAGCCGCAGGCTAACCGGCACACTCCCAACCTGTGCTATTCGGCTCGAATCAGATGCGGTGGACAGCCAGCGCGTTACATGCGCGCCCTGGTGATGCAGCACGAGTTTCACCGCTGGCGGAGCGGGGGGCTCTGCCGATTCGTAGCCCTCTTGCCAGCGAGAGTTCGGCAGATAGCGCTGCAGAACCAATTCGATATCCTGAGCCGACGCAAGCCGGCGGGGCAGGCCGCGACCTGGTGCGGTCGGCCGAACCTTGACCAGAAACTCTCGAACCCCCCCGCCTGCCGCGACAGACAAGACCTGCCGCGAAGTGACCATCTGGTTGCTGGTGGCGCCCTCGGGGAGGTTCAGCCAGCCTCGCTCGCCCCAGTAGTAGGTGATCAACGAGCCGCCCAGCGTCACGAGAATGCCCACATGGGTGATGACAAACCCCGTCTGGCTACGCCGAAAAGGCACCCTCACCAGCATCGCAGCCAGCACATTGACGCAGAGAAGCCCCAGCAGACCGATGAACCATGGTGCGTAGTAGACCGCCGCTTGAGCAGCCGCCGTGCCGCGGGCGCTCTCCCACAACGTGCCGGCAATCAAGGCGCACATCAAAACCGCCATCAATACGACGGCCAGGCGGGCTGAGCCGAGGAATCGAAGAAGCATTCGCCACAAGGCCATAGGCGTCCGTTCCGAGCCCGCGGATGGTTCTCGGCGCGAGTGGTCTGTACTACGCGCCCGGATGCAGGTGGTCGGCCGGCCACCACCTTAATCCGCTCAAGGGTCAACGTGCAACGAGCGTGCCACAGGTTGCCCTCCACGACATTGCAGGCTCCCAACACCCCGGTAGGCCGTGTTACAGCCTGTACACAAAGTAGTTACGACGCACACCCCTTCTCGCGACCCCCGAGCGGGCGGCTTGGTTTCTTATAATCGAGAAAGCAACGACGTAGCCGCTCTCGGTCCCCGGAGGATCAGCCTCACGCGCCGGCGAAACGCCGAGGTCGCGCGTACCAAGGAACCCATTCACAGCGGTTTCCGCAAGCCCCGGCGCCGTTGCACCCTATCCATGTGGATTGATGCCGCCCCCAAAAGGCGGTAGTAGGGCTGGCACGGCGTTTGTATCTGTCGTCAGCGATGAAGTGCCGTATGTGGCGAGGACATAGGTGCGGGCTTGGAACGATGTTTCAGGCTTCTCCTGGCAGGTGAGAGCGCCGGCGGCGGAACGTGTGACTTTCTTGCATTACCGGCCCCGATTACGCGCCTGGCAAGGTGGCGCGCGACAGCTAGAAGGGCGGCGTGCAAAGGCTTGCCGACCCGCGGTCGGCCGACCGCGGGTCTGGCGCCTCGGCGTGGCCTGTACAGTCGTGTGTGCGCTGGCGGCATCGTTAGGTGATGCCGCAGCTACCTCCCAGCCCGCCACGGCACCCGCGGCTGTCAACTATCTGCACCTGAACTACTTCGAGGCCGATGTGCAGATCGAGTCGCAGTATGACTGGCGGCGGGTGGAGGATCGTCGGCGCCGTCCCGCCTATGGGCGCCGAACCTACCGACAGCGAAACACCGTCCTGAGCTTCGAAGAAACCTTGGGCCTGCGGCTCGAAGGTGACGTGGTCGACCCCGGTTTCCTGCGCTTCGACGTTGGGTTGCGCCTCGGTCTCGACCAGCAGCGCGCCATCGAGCAACGCGACGACATCGACCGTCGGGACAACGATGCCGGATGGCTTGCCGAATATGACGTGCGTGTGGATCTGTTCAGTAACAAGCCGTTCTCCGCCGCCTTCTATGCCGAGCGCGAAGATGACCGGATCAGCCGGCTGTTCCTGCCGAGCCTGCGTCATGATCGCACACGCATAGGCGTGATGGGGCAGTGGGTCACCGACCGAGCAACCATGCGGCTCACACTCGAGGAAACTCGTGACGACTACGATGGGAGGGCCGACACCTTCGACAACGAAGATCTCCGCGAACGAATCGCTCGGGTCGAATCGGAATTCGAACTGGGTGAACATCACGAACTCAGTATCGACGCCGAATACGGGCGATTGCGCGAGAACTATGCCGGCAGTCACCGCGAGTTTGCGGCTACACGAAGCCACCTCGACGTGTCCGATGTGATCCTGTTCGGCTCCGCCCAACAACATCGCCTTGAGACGATGCTCTACTACCAGGAGGAGCAGGGCGACCTGGCGTTTGACCTGCTGGAGGTCGGACCTCAATTGAAACTGAAGCACAGTGATTCCCTCCAGACGCGGTACAGGTATCAGTTCAACCGATACAGTTTCGAGGGCGTCACCGCCAGAACTCACCGTGGCGACTTCGACGTGCAGCACGACTGGCGCGACGCATTGACGTCCACACTCGAGCTTTTCGGCCAGCACCAGGAAAGCGACCAGAACGACGAGGTCTGGAACGCAGGCGGCTCGGTGCACTGGAATTACCGCCGCCCCAACCGATGGGGCCGCTTCTCGGCGAACCTGGGGTATTGGTACGACTATGAGCGGTTCCGGCAGGATCTCGGCACGCAAGTCGTCGTTAATGAATCCCACCGCCTGCGGGACCCGTTGCCGGCGTTTCTGAACCGGCCCAACGTGATCCCGGCCAGCGTCGTCGTCACCAGCGTCGATCGGCGCCGTGTATTCATTCGTGGCAGCGACTATGCCGTTGTTCGACGCAACGGCCGAACGGCTTTGACGCGTCTGCCCTTTGGACGGATCGAAGACGGCGATTCCGTGCTCGCACACTATGTCTACACGGCCAACGACGGGCGCGACACACAGACGCACGAGATCAGCGCCCGCATCCAGCAGGATTTCAAGAACGGCCTGACGCCCTACTACGCCGTTACCTTCCGCGAGCAGCGACTGAGTGAGTCGGATTGGATGGGATTTGAGCCCGATCGTCTCAACCGTCATCGCCTCGGTCTGACGTATCGCAGGCCGACATGGTCCGCCGGTACCGAGTTCGAAATCAACGACGAGACAATCGAGCCGTACACGGCCGGACATGTCTCGGCCGACTGGCAGGTCCTCAAGCAGCCACCTCACCAGTTGGACCTGAGACTTCGCTTTTCTCAGTTCTGTTTCCGGCAGTTTGTGGATCGCGACGCATCGCTCTTTGACGTCGGACTCGACTACCGACACGAGTTCAATTCTCAGGCGAGCTTCCGCACGGCCGTGGCCTACCGCTTCGAACACGACACCACGAATGGGGATACACACGGCGTGGACGTCCAGAGCGAACTGGCGTACCGCATCGGTCAGCTTACACTCAGTATGGAAGTTGAATACGATGCACTGCGGATCGCTTCGTCCGACGACGACGGCGTGTCAATATGGTTCAAAGTGCGGCGAGAATTCCCCAATCTGTTGAGGCGTCGGCGATGAGCAGAGCTTTCAACGGCGTCGCGGCAACGGTCGTGGTCCTGCTGGCTGTCGGGTGCGGACGACCGGCCGGCGTGATCTTCCCTACCGTCACGCCGACTCGAGTATGGCCTGCCCCACCCGACCCGCCGCGGATCCGATACGTCGGCCAGGTGTCGTCGGGCGACG